>DATFYN010000606.1:0-16506 GCA_035315025.1 Myxococcota bacterium | reverse complement strand
GTTGCCAGTTCGAAGGCTGCCGGGATATCGATGAAAGTCGCGATGGCGCCCCAGAATGCGCTACCGATCGCCATCCCTCCGAAGATGACAAGCAGATGCACAGCCATGGCGCGGGCGCGCACCCACGAAGGCACGGCAGACTGCGCCGCCAGATTGAGGCTCGAGAGCAAGATGAGCCAGGCGGCTCCGCCGATCACGAGGGCGATCCCGACAAGCTTGCCGTCGCGCGCGAGCCCGAGGACGAGCGTGACCGCCGCGAACGCGAGAACCGAACCCGTCGCCACGCGTTCCGCCGAGAGAGCCCGGCGCAGCCGCGGGAGCAAGAAGGCGCCGGAGACAGCCCCGGCGCCGAAGAATCCGAGAAGCGCACCGTAGCCCGAGGGGCCTAGACCGAGGGTCTCGCGGGCGAAAAGCGGGAGCAGCGCCCACACGACGCTCCCGCAGAGAATAAACGAGAGGGCACGGACGAGAACCGTTGTGAGCTGCGTACTGTGCCTGACGTAACGGATGCCCGCGCGGATCGCGCCGTAGAGGTCCTCCGGCGGTAGCCGACTCTCGCGCCGAGGCCGTTCCCAGCGGGCGAGCACCGCAATCACCCCAAGGAATGAAGCCGCATTGAGAAGAAAGGTCGGCCCGGATCCCACGATCGCGACCACGGCTCCACCAAGCGCGGGGCCCGCTGCACGCGCCACGTTCATCGCCATTCCGTTCAAACTGATCGCGTCCGGTAGCTCTTCCCGAGGGACGAGCTCTGGGGTGATGGCCTGCCAGGCGGGAGCGTTGAGTGCGCTTCCAACGCCGAGGCAGAACGTCAGGAGGAGCAGACTGACCGGCGTTACGGCTCCGCTCAGGGTGAGAATTCCAAGCGCGGCGGCGGAGAGCAGCATCCAGGCCTGGGAGACCATGAGCAGCCGACGGCGGTCCACCAAGTCCGCCAGGGCACCCGCGGGAAGCGCGAGGACGAAGAACGGCAGGTTCGACGCAGCCTGCACAAGAGATACGAGGAGCGGCGTGGGGGCGAGCGAGGTCATCAGCCATGAGGCCCCCACATCCTGCATCCAGGTCCCGATGGCCGACGCGATGGTCGCAATCCAGAGCGCCCGAAAGACAGGGCGGCGCAACGGTTTCCAGGCTCCCGCGTCGAGCGGCTCGTGCGCGCGGATCTCCGCGGGGTTGCTCATGCGCGAGTGAGCATCTCACAGCAAAGGCGCTTGGGCTTCCGTGTCTTGACCTGGCTTGCGCGGTGCCGAGACCAATGGTCATGCCTGCACTCCGACTGATTGCCCATGAACAAGAGGTCGAGGCTGCGCTCCCGAGGCCGGATGACGACGACGAGGGGCTCCTCGACGCCTACTCCCACGCGGTGACCGGCGCGGTCGAGGCCATCCGTCCCTCGGTGGTCCACGTGCAAGTCGAGGGACGGCGGGCAGGGCCTGGGGGTCAGCCCGTCCGCGGAGGCGGTTCCGGCTTTGTGCTCACGCCTGACGGTCTCCTCGTTACAAACAGCCACGTGGTCCACGGTGCCGCTCGGATCGAGGTGAGCGCGCCCGACGGCGCACGCCGCGAGGCTTCGCTCGTGGGGGACGACTCCGACACGGACCTCGCGATTCTCAAAATCGACGCGCCGGAGCTTCGCGCCGCAAGACTCGGCGACTCCGGGCGAGTACGTCCGGGTCAGCTCGCGATTGCGGTCGGCAGCCCCTTTGGCTTCGAGAGCACAGTCACGGCGGGAATCGTGAGCGCCTGCGGCCGCTCGATGCGGTCGACCTCGGGCCGCCTCATCGACAACGTGATCCAGACCGACGCGGCTCTCAATCCCGGCAACTCCGGCGGTCCGCTTGTCAACTCACGCGGCGAGGTCATCGGCGTCAACACCGCGATCATCGCGGCGGCGCAGGGACTTTGCTTCGCCATCGAGATCGACCTCGTGAAGCGCGTTGCGGGCCAGCTGATTAAGGAAGGCCGGATTCGTCGCAGCCGGCTCGGGGTCGGAGGGCAAGGGGCGCCCATTCACCGCGCGATCGCAAGGCATCACGGTCTGGCTCAAGAGACCGGGGTCCTCGTCCTTGCGGTGGAGCGCACGAGCCCCGCCGAGCGCGCGGGAATCGCCGAAGGAGACTTGATTGTCCGGTTTGCGGGCAACCCGGTGACGAGCGTCGACGACCTGCACCGGCTGCTGACGTCGGAGCGCGCCAGCGTGCCGAGTGCGGTAAGCGTTCTTCGTCGCACGGAGCTTCTCGAGCTCAACGTCTGTCCCGAGGAGTCGCCCCGCTCCTAGCCACGGTCTCTAGCTCGCGCAAGCGAAGGCGGGGGGGCGCAGTGCGAGGAGCGCCTGGGCGATGGGTGAGGATGGAACGACTTCCATGCCAGCGAGCCCGCGGAGGAGCGCTCCGAGGCGAATTCCATCCTCTCCTTGCGCTTCGAATACAATCCGCCATCCGAGAGATAGAATGCAAGACAACCCAAGCCGCTCGAGAGGAGGTACGCATGGCAACGCAGGTACCCGATGCCTTTCTTGACCTATTTCACAAGAAGAGCTTCGCCCACCTCGCCACTCTCATGCCCGATGGGAGGCCGCAGGTCACACCGACCTGGTGCGATTTCGATGGAACCCACGTGCTCATCAATTCGGCCAAGGGACGCCGGAAGGACAAAAACATGCGACGCGACCCCCGTGTCGCTCTCTCCGTCCAGGATCCAGAGAATCCCTATCGCTACCTCGAGGTGCGGGGTCGCGTGGTGGGTATCACGGAAGAAGGCGCGGATGCGCACATTGATCGACTGGCCAAGCGCTACATGGGCGTCGAGAAGTACCCGCTACGAAAGCCGGGTGAGGTGCGCGTGATCTACAGGATCTTGCCCGAGGTCACCTCGGCCATGGGTTGAGGCGGTCGCGCGAAGGCGCGCCAAGTCTGCGCTTGCGAGGAATGCATGGGCGAGCAAGAGCAAGGCGGCAACGGGAGGTCCGGGCGACCGGGCGAAACCCCGTCGCGAGCGAGCGCGACGCACAGCTTGACGCCGCGATCGAGGCCACCTTTCCCGCGAGCGATCCCGTCGCGAGCTTCGACTTCCGCTAGGACGCCTTCCGTTCCTCTCGGCGCGGGGAAGCCTGCCGCTTACGGGCCAGCGCCGGCTGAGCTGGCGGGCCCCGCGCCTCCTCGTCCCCACGACCAGGCCCCACGGAGCAGCTAAGCTCGGCACACCTCGCGAAAGGAGAGAGTTATGCGCCTCGGCCTGACTGCCGGCTACTCCGGATCGCAGATGTCTGTGAATTTCGATCTTGTGCTCGAGGCCGAGCGCCTCGGTTTCGATTCGATCTGGACGGCCGAGGCCTACGGGTCGGATGCCGTCACTCCGCTCGCCTGGATCGGCGCGCGCACCACCAAGATCCGCCTGGGTACGGCTATCATGCAAATGCCTGCACGCACCCCGGCGATGACGGCGATGACCGCGATGACGCTCGACGCCCTGTCGGGCGGCCGCTTTATCCTTGGTCTCGGGCCCTCGGGCCCGCAGGTCATCGAGGGCTGGCACGGTGTTGCGTACGGCAAGCCGCTCACACGGACCCGTGAGTACGTGACGATCATCCGCCAGATTCTGGCGCGCGAAGCCCCCCTCGAGTTCAAGGGCGAGCACTACGAGATTCCGTATACGGGTGCGGGTGCGTCGGGTCTCGGCAAACCCCTGAAGAGCATCCTTCATGGTCGCAAGGATCTTCCGATCTACACCGCATCCATCAGCCCGAACGGCGTAGCCTGCAGTGCCGAGGTGGCAGACGGGCTCATTCCGGTATGGATGATCCCCGAGCGCATGGACCTGTTCCAACCCGATCTGAGCAAGGGCTTTTCCCGCGTGAACGAGGAGCGTCGCAAGCGCGGCCTCCCGCCGAAGAGCCTTGCCAACTTCGACGTTGCCCCCTTCGTCACCTGCATTCTCGGCGACGACCTCGAGAAGTGTCGAATGCCGGTCAAGGGCATGCTCGCGCTCTATATCGGCGGGATGGGAGCGCGCGGCAAGAACTTCTACAACGACTACGCAAAGCGTCTTGGCTACGAAGCGGAGGCCCTCAAGATCCAAGACCTCTTCCTTGCCGGGAAGAAGGCGGAGGCGATGGCGGCGGTGCCGAATCAGCTCGTGGACGCGATCGCACTCGTGGGACCCAAAGAGCGCATCCGTGACCGGATCCAGGCATGGAAAGCACATAAGGTGCCGACGCTTTTGATCGGATCCGGCCAGCCTGAGGCGCTGCGACTACTCGCGGAGCTGTGTCTCTAGGCTCGCGAGGCCCGATGTCAGACGAGCGCTCCCGCATCGTTGCTCTCGACAAGCGACGCATCTGGCACCCGTACACCCCGATGGACGACTATCGAGCGCGCGTCGACCCGCTCGTCGTGGCTCGTGCCGAAGGGCCGTGGCTGTTCGACCTGGACGGCCGCCGCTACCTCGACGGCAATGCCTCCTGGTGGGTGTGCGCCCTCGGCCACAACCACCCCCGGCTCGTCGCTGCGCTCAAGCGCCAAGCGGACACCCTCTGCCACTCGTCCCTCGCCGGAGCCACCCACGAAGCCGCCGCCCTGCTGGCGGAAGCGCTGTGCCAGGTAGCGCCGCATGGCCTCGAGCACGTCTTTTTCAGCGACGATGGTTCGACGGCAGTCGAGGTGGCGATGAAGCTGGCACTCCAGTACTGGGCGCAGAATGGACGCCCCTCCCGCCGGCGTTTCGTTGCACTCGAAGGCGCCTTCCACGGTGAGACCCTTGGTGTCACGGCGCTGGGAGGCGTCGAGGTCTTTCGGCGTCCCTTTGCGGGCGCGCTGTTGGACTGCGTCCACGTGCCATCGCCGGCGGAGGACAGCGCCTACGCGCGCGCGTTCGAAGCCATCGAACGAATCGTGCGGAAGGACTCGGACGAGATCGCGGCGGTCGTGCTCGAGCCGCTCGTCCAGGGGGCCTCCGGCATGCAGATCTACGAGCCCGCGTACCTGCGCGCAGTGCGGACGCTCTGCGACGCGTGTGATGTCTTCCTTGTGGCCGACGAGGTCTTCACGGGGTATGGCCGCACCGGCGCGATGTGGGCCTGCGACCACGGCGGTGTGTCGCCCGATCTGCTTTGCACGGCAAAGGGTTTCTCTGGCGGCATGCTGCCCATGGCTGCGACGCTCACCACCACCCGGATCTTCGAGGGTTTCCTCGGCGCGCCCGAACGCGCGTTCTACTACGGTCACTCGTTCTGTGGAAACCCGCTCGGCGCAGCCGTTGCACGCGAGGTTCTGCGCATCTACGAAGAAGACAAAGTCGTCGACGGCGTTCGAGCCCGCGCACCCCGCATTGCAAAAGCCTTCGCGGAGATGGCGGATCTTCCCGGAGTGGTGCGCACTCGCGCCCTCGGCATGGTGGGCGCGCTCGATCTCGCAGGGGCGGCCGGATACCTGGGCGGCGCAGGCTGGCGTGTGTACGAGGAGGCCAAGCGTCGCGGCGCGTACCTACGCCCTCTCGGGAACGTGGTCTATGTGGCGCCGCCGCTGAACATCTCCGACGAGGACCTCACGCTTCTCCTCTCGATCGTGCGCGAGAGCGTTGCGGCCGTGGGGACACGGTGACCCCGGGCCCCTCTCGCAGCGCTTGCGCGATCGCGGTCGCGCTTTTCCTCGCGACGGCCTTGGGTCGGGCGGCAGAGGGCCCGCCGGGAGCGGGAACCCCCGACGGAGGCGTTGCGCCGCAGACGATCAATGGCCTTCGCCTCGTTCCGCTCCTCGTCAAGGCCGAGCTTGTTCGCGCGGGAGGTCCCGCGCGCGACCAAATCAAGGCGGTCGATGATCCGCAATTCGTGACCCCCGAGCAGGCAACCTGGGTCGTGGGGGACACGCCTGTAATTGGGATCGAGCTAAACGGTGAGGCACGTGCCTATCCGGTGCATCTCATGGAGCGACACCAGATCGTGAATGACGTACTGGCGGGTGTGCCGATCGCAGTGTCCTATGATCCGCTGGCTGGAACACCGCTGGGATTTCGTCGGAGCGTCGCAGGAAAGAATCTTCACTTCGGTGTATCTGGTCTCGTCTACAACGCGTGTAGCTTGATGTACGACCGTGAGACGCAGAGCCTGTGGTCTCAATTCACGGGGCAGGCCATTTCGGGACCGTTGGCCGGCACGCGCCTCGACCGCATCCGGGTGCGACAAGAGCCGCGCGACCTTTGGCTCGGCCGCGCGTCCGCCTCCATGGTGCTCGTCCGTCCCGACCCGAAAGGGATCGATTACCGCTATAGCCCCTACAAGGCCTATTGGCTTCAAGAAGAGATCCCGTTTCCTGTCGCTGCGAAGGATTCACGCTTTCACTCGAAGGAACTCGTCCTCGGCGTTGTCGCGCAGGGCAAGGCCCGTGCTTACCTGGGGTCGCTTCTTACCGCCGCGGGCGGGCGTGTGACCGATGATTTCCAGGGGAAAAGGATCCGGATCCTGTACGACAGCGAAGCCGCCTTCATGCAGTGGGAGATCCCCAAGGGAATCGAGGTGACAGAGGCGTATTGGTTCGCCTGGAAGGCCTTCCATCCCGATACGGAGATCTGGAGCGATTCCAAGGCTACGCCGCCGCCAAAGCCGTAGGGGCTGGCCGCTCAGCCCTGCTCCAAGAGCTGATTGGCGGCCAGACACTCCGGTCCCCATCCTTCGTCGCGCGCGCGTTCGAGCATCTGAAGAACGCGCGTATTGACGGGCGTCGGGATTCCATGGCGCCTTCCAAGCTCAAGGATCACGCGATGGTATTGATCTGCTTCTACCGCCCGGCGATCCCGCAGCGCGGTCCAAGTCTGGTTATACACAGGGAGGCGTCGCGCGCTCGTCCCCTGCGCCAGCGAGGCGCGTTGGAACACGATCTCCTGGTCGAGCGAGCGGTCGCGTCCGTCGCAGCTGCGGGCGGGGATGCCCGCGGCATCGAGGACTGCGCGAGCCTCCTCGAGCAACCGCGCCTTGGTCTCCACGAAGGTTTGCGTCACGTGGTCGCGCGGGCGCACGAGGGCGTTCGGAGTGCTCATGAGATTGATGCAAAGCTTGAGCCACTTGTCCTCGGCGATGCGCTGGGAGACGCCGACGTCGAAGCCCGCGTCCCGGAAGTCTCCGGCGAGGGCGTCTACGTCCTCCCCCCCGCCTTCGGGATAGGCGCCCAACACGACGCGGCCCCGCCCAAGCGTCACCGCGGCGTTCGGGGCAACGCGCGTGCAGGTCTGGCGCCATACGACGCCGAGGACGCGAGGCACGTATTTGGCGAGGGTCGCCTCGTTCACGACGTGGTTCTGGACGCAGGCGACGGGAACCTGGGAAAACGCCAGGCCGATCGCGGGCGCCACGAGTTCGGTGTCGCAGCTCCGCACACATAGCAACGCGACGGAAGAGGCCGCGGCCGCTTCGTGGCCAAATCCGAGGGTCGCTTCCGCGCACGCACGCACGACCTCGCCGGAGCCCGGGTCTTCGAGGCGCACACCGTCGCGTTTGATCGCGTCGGCGGCCTCTTGGCTGCGGACGAAGAACCGGACCGCCCGGCCCGCCGAAGCCAGGCGAGCACCTGCCACGAGGCCTACTGCGCCCGCACCCACAATCGCGATGCTGCGCTCCGGGCCGCGCGTCATCGTCGCTGCCCGAGTGTCGCCGCGGTCCGGATGCGAGCACCGTCCCGTACCGCCTCGATCTCCACGCGCTGACCGGGCCGTGCGGTAAACAAGAGTGCGGAGAACTCCTCAAGGTTCGCGACGGCGGCACCGTCAAACTCCACGATCACATCGCCGGCGCGCAATCCCGCCGCCTCTGCCGGGCTCCCGGTCCGAACCCCTTGAATGCGCACGCCGCGCACGGGCGGTCCGCCGAACTCGGGAATCGTGCCGAGGTACGGGCCGTAGCCCGGGCCCGCCTGCGCGGGTCCCATGGCGTGTGAGGGCTGCGCGTGGACGAGTGCCACCGGCCGCTCGGGTACGGCGAGGAGCGCGGCAACGGTGCGATAGACAAGCTGAAGGACCTGAGCCTCGCCTACCGCGTTCACGAGCGCCGCTTGGTCGTCGGGCGTGTGATACTGAGGATGCGTACCTGTAAAAAAAAAGAGTACGGGCACGCCTTTGCCGTAGAAGGATGTCTGGTCTGAGGGGCCGAAGGCGCCGTTCTCGAAAGAGGGTGTGAGTTCGAGACCGGCCGCGGCATGCTTGACGAGCGACTCAAACGCGGGAGACGTGTCCGCCCCAAACACCGTGAGCCGTTGCTCTCGCAAGCGACCGATCATGTCGAGATTCACCATGGCGATGGTGTCCGCGAGGGGCCAAGCGGGGTTGCGCACATACTCGCTCGACCCGACGAGACCGGCCTCCTCGCCCGTAAAAGCCACCAGCACGAGCGTGCGCGGCGGCGGCGGGGTTGCGCCCGTGAAGGCTCTCGCGAGCGCAAGGAGTCCAGCCGCACCGGAAGCGTTGTCGTCGGCGCCGGGGTGCACCTCGCCAAGTCGGTCCGGTGCGAGAGAACCGAATTCGCCCCGGCCGAGGTGATCGTAGTGGGCGCCCACCACGACCGCTTCGCGCGAGAGCGCCGGGTCGCCGCCGCGGAGGATGCCCACGACGTTCGCGACTGTGCCCATGCGGCGCTCGATTTGGACTCGCACCCGCGCCCGCACGCCCGCAAGGGGCGCCGAGCCAGGCCGGCCGGAGGCATCGATCGCGGCTTGCCGCACGGCCAGGGTCGGCCCCTGGGCCGCCGCGACGACCTGCTCCGCCGCGGCGCGCGAGACGGCGAGCGCAATCGTCTCGCCGGGCTGGAGCGTAGGATTCGCGCCGTCGGTTCGCGGGAGCCGTTCCACAACGTCCAGTGTCGGGGCGACCGATGGCGCGATCAACACCGCCGCGGCTCCGTGTCGCCTGGCGTTTAGCGCCTTGTACGCGCGAGAGAGGTACGGCGCTCCGGCTGCTCCGGCCAGGGGGGAGGTCGCATCCGCAGGACGGTAGTCGAGAACGAGCGCGATCTTGCCCGCCGCGTCGAGGCCTGCGTAGTCGTCGTAACCAAGTCGGTCAGCGCTGATTCCGTAGCCGGCGAAGACAACCTCGCCTGCCGCCTCTCCATCGGCGCTTGAGAGGTAGGCTTCGAAGTCGCGACCCCGAACGAACGCGGTCTCTCCGAGGGTGAGCTCTGCCCGCGCGATGCGGATCGCGACGGGCATTTCGAATGGGCTGAGGTACGCCCCCCCGCGTCCGCCGGGCTCAAGACCGGCATCTCGAAAACCGTCGGCGAGATAGCCTGCCGCCGAATCCAGACCGGCCGTCCCGAGGCCTCGCCCTTCGCGCGCGTTGTCCGCCAACCACTCCACATCGCCCGCGACTTTTGTCGCATCGACCGTGGGAGCGTTAGGAACTGGGCGCGTCCAGCGCGCAGGGCCGCCGCAGCCGGAGAGCGCGAGCAGAAGGGCGAGGAAGATCGAGAGGACGGTCTTCACGTGGCGCAGATCCTAGCGTCGGCGGGCTTGACGATCGGGCCCGCCGGGGCGCCTAGGCGGACCGGCGGCACGGTACGCCCTCGGCGTGGGGGACCGGCCGGCACGAGAGTGGATGGGAGGATCTGGGAGCGCCTGGTCTTCGCGAGCCACTGCATCGCGCAAGCGCCTTCGCTTCTCTCCCTCGCCTTTGCCATCCCCTGCGCGCTCCGCAGCGCTAGATGCACGCCCCCCGAAACCCAAAGGGCATCTCGGGCGTATGGAGAGACATCGGAGGAGCGACGCTTGCGGATCGCAACGGCGCGGGACGTGGGTGGGGCGGTCCGGGAGGGGTCACCGGAAAGGGGTGAGCCGACCGATCTCCGGCGTGCCGAGCGCACGAGCGCGGCCACGCTGCAGCTTGGCGCGCTTTACCAGGAGTTCGCTCCGCGGCTCGTGCGCACCGCGCAGCGACTTACGCGAGATGTTCTCGCCGCCGAAGACGTCGTCCAGACGGCGTTTGAAAAGACGCTGCGCCACGTGGCTGACTTCCGCGGAGATGCACGCCTTTCTACCTGGCTGCACCGCATCGTGACAAACGAAGCCCTTGTGTGGCTGCGTACCGAGCACCGACGCGCCCGTCATCTCCAGCACGATGCCGAGAGCGTGCATCTTGAAGCTCGCGATCCCGCACCGCAGGCGCCGGAAGTCTTGCAGCTTCGAGAGCGCGCGGCGCGCGTGCGTGAGGGACTAGGGCGTCTCGGGATCCCCGAGCGCGAAGTCTTGCTGCGGGTCTTCATGGAAGACCAAAACTACGCGACGATTGCGACCCAAACTGCGGAACATCGCGGGGCGATAAAGACCCGCGCCTTCCGTGCGCGCAGGCGCCTTCGTATGCTGCTTGCTGAGCCCTGATCTCTCCGACACGCGGAAGCACGAACTCCCCCTGCAAAGCCGCCGCGCATGCGAGTCCTGCGGGCTAGCCTCCCGGGATGGCGGAGCGCGCGCAGGTCCTGATCGTCGGCGGAGGGATCATCGGAACCAGCGTGGCATGGGCGCTCGCAGTCCGGGGCGTCACGGGGATCGAGGTCGTCGACCTTGATTTGGCTGGGGTCTACGCCTCTTCTGAGCTCAATGCGGGCGGTGTCCGCGCGACCTGGTGGCAGCCCGTCAACATCGACGCCTGCAAGGCCACGCTCGACTTCTTTCGGGCGCGGGGGGCCGAGTTCGGCTTTCGCGAGCGCGGCTATCTCTGGCTCTATGCGGAGCCTTTGCTCTGGGCGCGGGCGCTCGAGAAGCGCGCGTTGCAGAACGCCCGCGGCCTTGACGTGGAGGCGCTCGCCCCCTCCGAGGTGTGGCAGCGCTTCCCGCTACTTGACCGCGCGCGCGAGGAGATTGTCGGCGCGACGTTCTCGCCTCGCGACGGCCTGGTGAACCCAAACGCGGTGCGCGCGTGGTATCGCAGCGAGGCCGAGCGCCTTGGCGTCCGCTTTCGCAATCGCCACTACGTGGCCGGGGTTGCTACGGCACGCAGCGTTGGCGCCGGAGGGCGCATCCGGCGCGTATCGCACGTCGACGTGATAGAGGTCGTCCGGGGTGATCCGACCGACACCGCTGGTACGCTTCGGGAGATCCTCACCACCCACCGGGTACCCCAAGATGCGGTTTGCGCCGAGTCTCGCATCCGCTGCGAGATCTGCATCAACTGTCTCGGTGCATGGTCGTCGGTCTTGCTGGCGAAGATCGGCGTGCGCGACGTCACCGAACCTGTGCGACGGCAAATCGCGCTCATCGACGTGCACGCGGCGGATCTACCGGCCGACACACGGCTCGATTCGCTCGGGATGATCGTCGACGCGAGCGGGCTCTATTTTCACCCGGAAGGCTCGTACGTGCTCGCCGGGTATTCGATGCCCGACGAAGCGCCCGGCTTCGACTTCGCGTACGACGGTGAGTCGTTTTTCGAGGAAGAGATCTGGCCTCGCCTCGCGCATCGCGCGAGTGCATTCGAACGCTGCGGCCACGTGCGCGGCTGGGCAGGGCTCTACGACGTGACGCCGGACAGGAGCGGTATCGCAGGGGCGGTGGCCGGCTTCGCGAACCTGTATGAGGCTCACTCGTTCACCGGTCGCGGTGTGATGCAATCCTACGCGGTGGGCCGAAGCCTCGCATCCCTGATGGCCACCGGGCAGTTCGAGGGCGTCGATCTCTCCCCGCTCACTCGCGATCGATTCGATGATCCATCGCGCTGGGTGACAGAGGATCTACACATCTGAAGAATCACGTTCGCACCAGCCCCGGATCGCTTCGAGACTCGAGCTCACCATGTCGGTGACGAGACGCCGCACTTCAAACCGATCGAGCACTCCGCCTACGACCGGAACCACGTTCTCCGCAATAATCCGCAGGCCGAGACGGGTTCCTCCCTCACCTTCCGGGAGGAGCGTGTAGGTCTCGTCGAAGCGCAACTGCCCGAGCTCAATCAGGGAACGCAGATGACTGCCGCGGACGACCTCAATCGGTCGGTCGTGGAGGAGCGTCGGTACGCCGCCCTGGCGGTAGTGCCACCGCACGTGCTGGCCGGGCTTGGGGTAGTCTGGGGGAGCATCGAGGGCACCCCCATTGCCGTTCACGGCGTCCCACGCCGCGACCTCGTTCGGGTCGGTCAGCGCACGCCACACCCGCATGGGCTCGGCCCGGACTAGGCAGGACATCGCGACCGTGATCACGGCCGGAGGGTGACCTTTCTCACGGACTCGAAGATTTCCCGCTGCAACGGAAAACGCAAGAGTGCGCGCTGTGCCGTGGACGCCGTCACTGCCTCGCAGCGGGCTCGGTGAGGGCCTTAACGATGGCGTCGACCGCCGCACGGGCCTTGGCACGCATCTCCTCGTCGCTTGCATCCTGGATCGGATGGGGCACGTAGACCGCGCGCTGCGCAAGCTCCGGTAGCCCGAGGGCTTCGGCCTGCTTCTGTGCAGCGAGGACGAACTCGGTGGACGCCACCATCACCGTGGCAATGCCCCGGGCCTCATAGTCCGCCAGGTCGTGCACACTGCACGACGTGCAGGACCCTCAATCCGCCAGCGCTTGGATCACGACCCTGCAGCGCTGTGCGATCTCGTCGCGCAGACTGGGCGGTGCGGGCTTTGTGAAGGTCGGCTTGCGCAGCCGGATGATCTGTTCGCTCGGTGCGCGCAGGCGCAGTAGCGCCTCGAGCTCATCGAGGAAGACGTCGCCGCGGGCCTTGGCGATGTCTATGAGGCCGATCGGGCCGCGCAGAGGGCTTCCGCGCGCCGACAGGTGCCGCCGCAGTGGGCTGCGCTCTGCGGTGGGATCGAGAATCACGCGATCGCTGTCACTCACCCGGCCACTCTACCACGGGCTCGGTCGTCCCTCAGGCCGCGATCTCGCGCGTCACGGCGACTGACCCCATCTTTCCGCCGACCCATCCGCCAAGCACCGCTGAAAACTTGCCCGCCCGCGCTCCGGCGACCACGATCAGGATGTCCTCGTCGCGACGGAACTTCGGCACCGGAAAAGCCAGGATCTCGGGCCTCGGGCGGCCATCCTGACCGATGAGATCGCTGGGCAGTGCCTGGAGCGGGAGGCCTTCTGCGCACTCGGCATCGGGCAGGCACTGGCCCAGCGGCCGGCTCGTGACCTCCTGGATCCGCCGACGCAGATCGGCTTTCGACCAGCCGTCGGCTTCGAGCGTGCGGCAATGCTCGGGACAGACGACCAGCAGCACCTCGCCGTAGCCGTGGAACTTCGGGTGTGCGACGGATTCGAGGCACAGCCCCATGCTGGTGGCAAGCGAGCGGGCGCTGCGGGAAGTTTGGTCGAGGATCGCGCGGGGCGCTTCACCCGCGAAAAGCGTGACCGTGCTCTGTTCGTGCCGGAAGCCACGCTCGACGTGCAGCGGCTCCCACGGGCTTTCCTCCTCGTTTTCCCCGATGCAGCAGGTGAACTTTCCGGGTTGTCCGAGGGTCGCCATGTCGACCTCTCCGGGTTTACCCCCGCCCAGATTGCGGACCACGAGTTGGACGGCGCGGCCGATCGTTGCGTTCGCGCGGAAACCCTGGCCAAAGACATTGCCCGCACAATGGATCCCGATCTCGTGCCGGATCGGTCCATTCACGACGATCACAGGAGTCGGAAAATAGGTCGTGGCGAGGACTCCGTGCAGGTTGAATTCATCCGTGCATGCCGCCTCCAGGGCGGCGATCACGACCCGGAGATATTCGGGCCGACACCCAGCCATGACAGCGTTGATCGCGATCTTCTCCACCGTGGCAGGCGCGAGATTGGGGGGCACGAGCGCCACCACCTCGGATGGCGAGCGCTTCGTCCCCTCGAGCATGCGCACCACGCGGGCTTCGGTGGGCGGGACGACTGGCAGGCCGTCGTCGATGCCGAGGGCAGCGAAGAACTCGAACGGGTCGTCAGCCTCGGGAAGGTGCACGCGTCGAGCCGAGAGCTGAGCCGCACCGCGCCGGACGGCGAGGCGCTGCGCGACCTCAGGATCGTGCACGCGCGAGGCGCAGCCAGGCCGATTCTCTGGCCAGCGCTCGCCCGGCCGCTCGAGCGGCGGTACGGCTGCACCACAGCTGCGCGCGGCATCCGCCGCGAGTGCAAGGAAGTCTTCACGGCCAAAGCCCTGAAATGCGCGAAGCACGCGACCCTCGCCCGAAACCAGGACAAGACACGGAACTGCGTCGAAGGCGTAGGCTTCCGACGCGCTGAGCTCTTCATCCAGCGCCACCGGGATCTCGAGTGCGTGCTTCGCCACGAAGGCGGCGCTCGCGGCAGAGTCGCTCTGAGAAACGGCGACACTCCGAAGTCCAGCTCCGCCGAGGAGCTGCGACAGCCGTCCCACCAATGGCGCCACGAAGTCACAGGTCGGGCAATCGTGCTTGAAGAAGAAAAGGAGCGTCGCCGGGCCGCTGGCGGGGCGTTGCACGCCGGCCTCGCCGCCGCGAAGAGTACGCAGCAGAAAGGGAGGCGCCGGGGTCCCCTGCGAAAGTGTTGCGCTCATCTTGTTCTTCCGGCTATTCCACCACACCTACGATCCTTGGCGCCAGTGGGCTGGAGGAGGAGGAAATGGCTGAGACTGTGCATCGCGGTGGATGTCACTGTGGCCGCGTTGCGTACGAGGTGAGCGGACCGATCGAAGAGATCTCCCAGTGCAATTGCTCGATCTGCACGAAGAAGGGCTACATGCACTGGATCGTGTCGCGTGAACGCTTCCGGCTTCTCACACCGCAATCCGAGCTCGCGACATATACGTTCAACACCGGCGTGGCGAAGCACCACTTCTGCCCTGTATGCGGCGTCGCGTCGTTCTACGTGCCGCGCTCGGATCCGGACCGGATTGATGTCAACGTGCGATGCGTAGAAGGTGTCGATCTCGCGGGACTCAAAGTCGTGCTCTTTGATGGACGAAACTGGGAGGAGTCGATGCGGCGCGGTGACCCGCGCTAGGGCGCGATCCCACAAGTTCCGTGCGTCTTGTTGCGGGTTTGGGCCGCCTTCGCGCCGCGCCTGCATGCCGCCGCGGCACCCCACGTGCGGGTTGCGAAGGACTTAGGCAGCCCGAGCGGGGGAGCGAGGCCCGCGGGGCTGGGGAGGGAGCCTCGCCGGCATGGCTCTTGCTGGGAGGATCAACCTATGAGCTCCGTCAAGATTCCCCGTCTTGCGCCGAGGATGAGCTCACGCGACGCCGGTTTCCTCTATCTCGAGCGCAAGCACGCGCTTCTTCACATCGGCTGTGTCGCGGTGCTCGACGGTCCGCTCTCGCTGGATGCGCTCTGGCGACACGTCGAGGCGCGGCTGCCTTCCCTTCATCGCTACACGCAGCGCGCGGTGTCCGTCCCGCTCTCTCTCGGCCACCCGACTTGGGAGGATGACCCGCGCTTCGACTTGCGCAATCACCTGCACCGCTGGGCGCTCCCAAGCCCAGGCGGGCAACACGAACTCACGGGGATGGTGGCCAAGCTCTTGGCCCAGCCTCTGGACCGCGATCGCCCCCTCTGGGAGATGCACCTGCTCGAGGGCCTCGACGGTGGGCGAACGGCGCTCTTCCAGAAGGTCCACCACTGCATGATCGACGGGCTGGCGGGCGCGCAGCTCCTCGAGCATCTGCTCGACACGGATCCCAGCGCTCGCGGCCTACCCCCCGCCCAGATGCAGGCGCCTCCGATGCCGGGCTTCGGTGAGAGAGTCGGCCGCGCCATGGTCGACGCGTTCTGGGACCGCGCCCGCGCCGCCGTCCGCTTGGCCGATGCGGTCTGGAAGCCCGCAAAAGCCCGGGAAGCCGTGAGCCGGCTGCGGGATGCGGCTTGGTCCGCGGTTCGCCTCGCCAGTGCGGATATCCCCGCCCTGCCGTGGAATGCGTCCATCGGCGCGCGCCGCATCCTCCACTTCACGCGTCTACCGATGGAGGGCATCCGAAGCATCCGCATGCTCCGCGGCGGAACCGTGAACGATGTCGTTCTGACGGTCCTCGCGGGAGGACTGCACCGCTATCTCCGGTCGGCAGGTCTTCGGACGCGGGGTCTCGAACTCACGGCGCTGGTACCGGTCAGCCTGCGCTCAGCCAGTGAGGCCAATGCGCTCGGCAACCGCATCTCGGCCATGCTCGTGCCGCTCGCGGTCGATCCGAACCACGAAGTGCCGCGCCTTGCCGCGACACGTGCCGTGACCGAACGGCTCAAGAAGGACGGTTCGTGGGCGGGCATCGATGCCCTCCTCGGGGCGCTCGATGAACTTCCCGCACCGCTTGTTGCGGCGTTCGGCCGCAGCATGAGTCTCGGTCGCCTCGCCAATCTGATCGCCACGAACGTGCCCGGCCCCCGCGAGTCGCGGTACCTCTGCAGGGTCCATGTCGACGGGCTCTATCCGATCGTACCGATCATCGACGGGATCGGTCTCGGGATCGCCGTATTTTCATATGACGGGGCGCTTCACATCGGGTTGAACGCCGACGCCGCGCTCGTTCCAGACGTTGAAAAGCTCGGGCAGGGGATTGAGGAGGCGTTCAGCGATCTGCTCTCGGGTAGCTAGACCGGAC
>DATFYN010000605.1:0-5816 GCA_035315025.1 Myxococcota bacterium | reverse complement strand
GCCGCGCCGTCAGCCAACGAGCGATCTGTGAGTTCTCCGGCCGATCGGCATCGAGCAGGTAGAGCGAGGTGCGCCCGATGGCGGCGCGCCAGATCTGCACGACGGCGTCCTCGCCCCAGAGCCGAACGCTCACCGTCAGCGGGATCCCCCAGCTGTCGGTGACGAGCGCGATGGGGACCCGATGGGGCGGCGTCTCGAGCCAGTACTCGTGCTGCCAGAGCGAAGCATCGAGGCGCTGGTGGAAGTAGCCCTGGCGGTAGTAGAGACCGATCCCGACCATGGGGAAGGAGCGGTCCGACGCCTCCTTCAGCATGTCGCCCGCCAGCGCGCCGAGGCCCCCAGAGTAGATGGGCAGCGACTGGTAGATGCCGAACTCCCCGCATAGGAACGCCACCGGGGACGTGGCGGAGATGCGCCCCACGGAGGTGAAAGGACGCGCGTGGTGCTCCTGGAGCGAGCGCCGCACGGCGTCGGCGCGGGAGGTGAGTTCCCGGTCCTGCGCCGCCCGAACGAGTTGGGCTGCGGGGCATTCCTCCAGCAGCCGAACCGCGTTGCGCTCACAACGCTCCCAGCCGTGGGGATCGATCTTTGAGAAGAGAGCCCTGCCCTCCGGGTGCCAGAAGCAGGCGAAGTCGTAGGCGAGGTGCGCGAGGGTCGCGAGCTGCGATGGCAGCCGGGCCGCAAGCAGCTCGGCCGCGCGGCGGGTGTCCTGCGCCCCCACGGGCTGCGCTGCGTTCCATCGCGCCACCGGTGCGCCGGTTCCCTCCGTCATAGCGTTTCCCCCTCATCCCGTCGTCTCACGCCGAGCGCCCCGCGCGCTCCGTCGCGACCTTCTTCGCCCACTCGTAGTCGGGCTTGCCGTTCGGAGCGCGCGGGATGCGAGCGACCTGCGCGATGAGCCGCGGCCGCTTGTAGCCGGCGAGGCGGTCCGTGCCGTACGCGAGCAGCTCCGGCTCTAGATCGCGCCCCGGCCTCCGCGCCGCCACCACCGCCGCCACCCGTTCGCCGAAGCGCTCGTCGGGCACGCCCACGACGAGGCAGTCCTCCACCTCCGGATGCGTCTTGAGGAAGGTCTCCACCTCCTCGGGGAACACCTTCTCCCCCGCCGTGTTGATACAGCCCGAGCCCCGACCCAGGAAGACCAGCGTCCCGTCCGCCTCGATGCGTCCCCAGTCTCCGATGAACGCGTAGCGCTTGCCGTCGATCTCGCGGAACGTCCGTGCGGACTTCTCGGGATCCTTGTAGTAACCCTTCGGAATCAGCATCCCGCCAGCGGCGATCAGGCCGACCTCGGCGGAGCCCGCCTCGATCTCGCGGCCGTCCTCGCTGAAGACCTTCGTGTCCGCGAGGCGAAGGAAGCGCGCCGTTTCGCTCGCGACTCCTCGCTGGGTGATCTGGACCCCCATCGCCCCTTCCGTGGCGCCGATCCCGTCGATCAGTACGAAGTCGCCGAACTCCAGCAGGCCCTGCTTGACCTCGCTGGACCAGCTGACCCCAGAGGAGATGATGTGACGCAGCGCGGAGAGGTCGTAGCTGCGCTCCGATCCGCGCGTCTTCTCGAGCGCGTCGAGCAGGGGTCGGGCGAAGGCGTCTCCGACGAGCACCATCGCGGTCACGTCTTCCTCGCTCACGGTGCGCCAGATGGCGTGCGGATCGAAGCCGCGCTCGGGCAGCGTGACGACCCGGCCGCCCAGCAGCTGGGCCGCCATCGCCTGGAAGAGACCCGCGGTGTGCATCAGCGGCGAGCAGGGAAGGAAGACGGGAGTCTTGCCCTCTTCGTCGAGCTTGCAGGCGTAGGCGACGGCTGCCTCGTCCGTTGCCACCGGCGGACGGGCGTAGAGGACGAGGGGCAGCATGTTGCCCACGCCGGCCGTGAAGTCTCCGATGTCGTACATGACGCCCTTGGGCATGCCCGTGGTGCCGCCGGTGTACATCATGAAGAGATCGTCGGGCTGGCGCTCGATGCGCGGCGCCGGCGAGGCTGCGGCGAGTGCTTCTTCGTAGCCGCTGGCCCCGCGGGCCGAGAAGGCGGCCTCGCCCACCTGGAGGCAGAGGCGGAGCCGCGGCATGCGGGGGGCGACGCGCGCCACCGTCTCGGCCAGCGCTCCATCGAAGACCAGGGCCTCGCAATCGGAGTTCTCCAGCAGGTACTCGAGCTCGGCGTCTACGTAGCGGTAGTTGACGTTGACGGGCACCATCCGTTGCTTCAAGGCGGCGAGTCCGACCTCCAGGTACTCCGGTCCGTTGTAGAGGTAGAGCCCGACCTTCGCTCCGGGCCCGAGCCCGGCTTCCGCGAAGGCGCCCGCGAGGCGAGCGGCGCGCTGCTCGTAGTCCCGCCAGCTGCGGCGCAGAGCGCCATGAACGAGCGCCTCCCGATCGCCGAGGCGATCGGAGATGCCCTCGAGAATCGTGGCGAAATGCATGGCACGCATCCTCCGCCGCTGGTCCTAGGCGCTTTGCCCCAGCTCCCCGAGCGCGTCGTCGATGTGGCGAACCAGTCTTCCGGTGTCCGGGAGGCTCGCAGGGGTCGTGCCGAGGCCCAGACAGATCGAATCGGCGTAGCTGAAGACCGTGACGTTCAACGCCGCCCCGGGCGGGACGATGGGAAGCGCGTAGGCCCCCAGCATCGCCGCGCCGTTCAGGTAGAGCCGCCGCTCCGGACCGCGGACGTTCGACACCACCAGGTTGAAGCTCGGCAGCGCGCCCGGCAGCCCCGGCATCGCGTCGAAGAGCGCCGCCGCCCCGGCCAGGAACGCCGTGTAGCCCTGGAGCACGCTGCCCGGGGTGGCTCGCGCACGGCCCTTCAGCCCTCGCGTCGAGGCTACGATCTGCTGAAGTCGCTCCGCGGTGCCTGCCTCCGGCGCCCCCAAGGCGATCGGCAGCGCCGCCACCTGGTTCGATGCCGTGGCGTCGCCGGCCCCGCGCAGCGATATCGGCATGAGGGCGACCAGGGGAGCCTCGGGCGTCGCTCCGAGCTCCGCGAGGTAGCGCTCGAGACCTGCGTCGATCACGCACAGCACGACGTCGTTCACCGTGGCGTCGTGGGCCGCGCCCACCGAACGCACCAGGTCGAGGGAGAGGTCACAGCAGCCGAAGCGTCGCGCCGAGGAAGCGACGGGTTGGTTGAGCCGGGTGCGGGGCGCCGCGAAGGGCAGGGCTCGCGAGCGCGGACGCAGCCCAAGCCCCTCGGCGCCCGCCTCGAGCAGGTTGCCCGCCAGCCGGGGCAGGGCGCCGAGCTGCGTGGCCAGGGCTGACGCGGCCCGCAGCAGACCCTCTGCGGGGCGGGCCCGCAGTTCCTTTCGACGGCGGGTGCGGCGGCGAGGCGGCAGGCCCCAGAACGGCCGGATGGCGGTGTCCTCCGGCGTATCGCTCAGCGCGTCTTCGAGGATCCGAACGCCGCCCTGCCCATCCATGTAGGCATGGTGGAGCTTGAAGACGATCGCGAAGCGGTTGCCTTCGAGCCCCTCGACCAGATGGCACTCCCAGAGCGGGAGATTGCGATCGAGATGCGGCTGCACCAGGGTCTCGAGCAGCGGGAAGAGCTGCTCCGGCCCGCCCGGGGGCGGCACCGCGACGCGCCGCACGTGATAGGACAGATCCGGCTCGACGATCTCCCAGCTCGGCACGAACCCTGCCGCCCAGCGGAGGCGCTGGTTGAAGGGCTCCACCACCTTCGAGGCGCGGAAGGCCTCGACGAGCTCCGGGACGACAGAGGCCTCGCGGCCTTCGGGGATCTGGAAGACCGCGAACATCGCCATGTGCATCGGCCGCGTGGGACCTTCGAGCGCGAAGAACAGCAGATCCAGCGGAGCCGGTCGCGTCGGCATCCTCTAGGCCTCCACTCTTCGGGAGCCGCTCGCGCCGGCGGGGCCGTCGCTGCCCGCCTTCCCGAGCAGCTCCTCCAGGGCCTCGCGGAAGAGCTGGACCAGGACCCAGCCGTCGGGGACGATGGCGCGATCCGCCAGGATGCCGAGATTCATGTTGCCCGCGTAGCTCCACACCGTCATGTTGAGCGGAGTGCCGTCGACGATCTGACCCATCGAGTACCAGTTCGCGACTTGCGCGCCTCCGAAGTAGAGGGGCGCTCGGGGGCCCTGGACGTTCGACAGCACCACGTTCGCGAACAGGCTCAGCTTGCCCTGCTTGGATTCCAGAAACCGCCTGAAGAGCCGGCTCGCGAAGGGGGGCAGGATGTTCGCCACCGTCGCGATGTCGGAG
The DNA here is from genome assembly GCA_035315025.1 of Myxococcota bacterium. Classification (GTDB taxonomy): domain Bacteria; phylum Myxococcota_A; class UBA9160; order UBA9160; family UBA9160; genus UBA9160. The sequence continues at coordinate 1,598 of DATFYN010000605.1, read as the reverse complement.
CCCTTGGTGGCCTGGAAGTGGCTCTTCATGGCGGTGGCGGACTCGTGGCAGGCGAACAGGCGCTCGACCGGGTCGCCGATTTCGCTGCGCAGCCAGAGGTAGTCGACCGAGGTGCGGTTGCCGAGATCGTCCATCTCCTCGGGCGTGCGCTGGGAGAGCGGCACCGAAGCGACCAGCGGGCCCGTGTCCGGGTCGAAGCCGCGGTCGGCGAGGAAGCGGCGCAGGGTGCCACCGCAGCAGGCCAGGAAGACGTCGTTGATCGTCACGCCGAAGCCGGCGCGCACGCGCTTGAAGTCCTCGAGGGGGAAGGAGTCGCAGACGAAGGTGCGGCCGTGGGAGAGCATCACGCTCAGCGGCGTGGCGGGCGCGTCGAAGGGCGAGGGCGGCAGCGCCTTCTCCTCGCGGCGGTACGAGGCATTGAGCCGGAGGCGCTGACGCATCCCGCGCGCTGTCTTCGGGACCTCCTGGATCAGGGTCTTCGGCAGGTCCCGCAGTGCCCAGGCGGCGCGCTTCCAGCCCGAGGGCCACGGCTCCGGCTGCCAGGGACTCTTCGCCTCCGGAACCTCGCCGCCCCGCTCCTCGTTGCAGAGCTGCTGGAGCAGGTAGCCGGCCGCGATGCCGTCCACGTAGGCGTGGTGGACGAGCATCACGGAGGCCACCTGGCCGCCCTCGAGTCCCTCCACGATCCAGCTCGCCCAGAGCGGGCGGCTCCGATCCATGGGCCAGGCGTAGATCTGCGAGATCAGCTCGCACAGGGCCCGGCGATCGCCGGGAGCGGGGCAGGCCACACGCCGGAAGTGGTAGTCGAGATTGAAGTCCTCGTCCTCGATCCAGAGCGGATGGTGCAGGCCGAGGGGCGTGGGGGCGAGCTTCCAACGCAGCGGTGGCGCGCGATGCAGGCGGCGCGCGAACGTCTCCCGGTAGCGCTCGAAGGACCAGCCCTCCGGGTCCTCGGAAGGGTCCAGGATCGCGATCTTGAGCGTGTGCATGTATGCCCGCGGGGTCTCCAGGTAGAGGAGCAAGGCGTCGGCACCGCCGAGTCGTCTCATGCTGTTTCCTCCTATGCCCCCGGGCCGGCGCGGTCGTCACGTTCGTCGAGGTGCGCGAAGTGCCACAGCCGCTTGCGGAACAGGTACGTCATCAGCTTTCGGTTCCACTCGGGGAAGTGTCGTTTCAGGAACCACATCCCCTTCATCTCGAGACTGGGAACGCAGTAGAGGCGGTTCCGGCGCGCGCAGCGGAGCACGTGTGCCGCCACGTCGTCCGAGGTCATCCTCGAACGCTCGAGCTCAGCTCCGAGGTTCGTGAGGATGCGCGCCCCCTTGTCATCCGCCTCGATCTTGTGCGGATTCATCAGGTCGGACTGGAAGATGCCCGGGCAGGTCACCGTCACCCCGATTCCCTGGGGCGCCAGCTCGACCCGAAGCGTCTCCGACAGGGCGACCACGGCCGCCTTGCTGACCGAGTAGCTCGCCATCTCCGGTGCCGTGACGAACGCCGCCGACGAGGCCACGTTGACGATGTGCCCCCCGCCCTGCCTTTTGAGCAGCGGGCCGAACACCTTGCAGCGGTACACCACGCTCCACAGGTTCACGTCC
>DATFYN010000604.1:0-12330 GCA_035315025.1 Myxococcota bacterium | reverse complement strand
TCCAGCGCACGCTCGGCCTCGTCTTGGACCAGCGCTTCGCGATCAAGGACTACGGCGGGACACTCGGGCCGCTGGTCTTGCCCCTCGGGCCCTGGAACACGGGGGTCTACATCCAACCCATCGGAGCCCTCCAGGACATTGCGAATGTGACGCCCCCACTGCCGCTGCGGCCCCTCGTTCCCAACGCTCCCCCCGCGTTCTATGGGTCCAATCCCCAAGGCCTCTACGTCCCCTCCGCGGCGCTGCTCGCGATCCACAACCAGTTCGGGAGCTTCGACCAGAACTTCACGCAGAGTCAGCTTGCGTGGAACCGGGGCGCCAGCCAGGACACCTACGAATTCAAAGAAGGATATGTCGACCTCGAGATGCTGGACGGGCGGATTTGGTTCCGGCTCGGGAAGCAGGACGTCGTGTGGGGCAAGACCGAGCTCTTCCGCAACCAGGATCAGATCAATCCCCAAGACCTCGGCCAAACTACGCTGGGCTCGCTCAAGGACACGCGGATTCCGCTCTGGCTCGCCCGCGGGGTCTACAACTTCTACAACGTGGGTCCGCTCGAGGATGTACGTCTTGAGCTCGTGGCCAACCTCGGCAACTTCATGCCGAACGACCTCGGGCGCTGCGGCGAGCCCTACACCATATTCCTCGTCTGTGGGAAGTCGGTCGCTCTTGCTGCGCATGGCGTGATTGGCTCGACTCTCGCCGGCGAGATTCGTCCGCCCTCGGTCTGGGACCGGTTGGACGGGCTCCAGAGCGGGGCACGCCTCGAGTTTCGCTGGGACCGCTTCAGCTTCGCACTCTCGGACTACTACGGATACGACTATTTCCCGACCCCCAACAACTTCAATACCTTCTCCCGCAACGTCAACCCACTGACCGGCGTTCCGCTCGATAGCCTCAATCGCCCCTATGCCCTGGGCTCGCCGGGGCTTGCACGGCAGGCCCTGCTCTACAACGCCGGGAATCGCCAGTTCTTTGACGTCTTTTGCTCCGCGACGGTGGGTCTGGCGAGCGGCCTTGTCCCGATCCCCGGTCTCAATCTGGGCAACGAATGTGCATTCACACTCTTTAGCAGTCAGCAAAAGGTCCTCGGCCAACCGATCGCGGGAATCTTTGGGACCATCCTCGCGAACGAACCAGGTACCAGCGGACAGTTTCTCCTGGACACGTTGGTTGGGTTGATTAAACCCGGACTCCAAGCCCCAAGGCTCGCCCAGCTCAACGACGCTCCGGGAGCCACTCCCGGCAACTCTCTCAACAGCGTCCTCACGACGCAGCAGCAGGCCCTTCTCGGCTGCGGTCCCTTCTACGGAACGAGCTGCCAGACTCAAGGCATCGATCTATTTAATATGGAAGCGAGCGTGCTCGTGCAGTCGTTTCCCCAGTTCGAACCCGGGGGGCCCGTCGCGACCCGTTTCGTGAATGGCCACCTCTTGACACTGCCCGGGGCCTGCGGCCCGGTGAGCTGCTACGGGCGGACCTACAACCCGCAGGTCGACGGGTGTATGAACGCGAGCTTCCCCGGTTGCGCGGGGTCGTCCAGCAATCTGCTGGCCTTTAACCCAGGTGGTGGAAAGCCCATCATTTCCTTTCCGAGCGTGATGGCTGCGCTCTCGTACAACTTTCTCCAAACGATCACGGTTGTTTCGGCGGCGACGGACACGACGGGCACATGCCACATCGCGCAGCCAGTCACCTGTAGCCTGGTGCGCGCATTTTTTGCGGCGACGGGCACGCAGCGGCCCGATGCGATCGTCGGGGGAAATGGCTTCTGGGGGCGGCGCGACTTTCTCTGGCTCTCGGGCTCAGAGATCGATCTTCAGTACCCGAAGCACAACATCCTGGGCTTCGGGATGGACTTCGCCGAGGACCGGACGAAGACGAACTGGGGTGTGGAGTTCAGCTGGACCAATGCCCAGCAGCTTCAGGACAACAACAGCTTTTCGGGATTCTCGACCCACGGCATCGAGCAACTCACGATCTCGGTGGACCGCCCGACCTTCGTGAACTTCCTAAATCCCAACCGCACGTTCCTCTTCAACACCCAATGGTTCTTCCGTTACATCGATAACTTCCACGACAACAGCGCCATGTGGGTGAACGGTCCCTTCGCGATGCTCGGGACCTTCACGATCTTTACCGGCTACTACCAGGACCGCCTGATCCCGGTCGTGACCTTCGTGCACGACGTGCGCACGACGTCGGGCGCCGCTCTGGTAAGCCTCACCTACCGCTTCACCAACGTCTTCTCAGCGACCGTCGGCATGAACGCTTTCTACGGGAATCCCCAGAAGATGGACCTCGCGATCCAACAGCCGGTGCTGCAGAACAACGGACCCGACTTCATGAGCCGGGTCAAGTACGACGGCCTCACCTCGATTGCGGAGCGCAACGAGCTCTCCCTGACGCTGCGCTACACGTTTTAGTGTCCCTTCTCGAGCTCCGCGGTGCCGGTCATCGCGCGCAGGTCTTGGCCCGCCATCGGCACGGACGTGACATCGTAGGACTCGCGGCGCCAGCCCGTGCCTCCCTCCTCGGCGGTGAAGAAGACGGCGGCGACGGGATCGAAGACGAGGGCCCGCGAGCCGTCGGGCCAGGACGGATAGTCGGGTCTGTCGCCGCTGTAGCGGTGGACGAGGATTCCCACGTCCTGGAGCAGGCCGTCCCCCCGGCGCGAGATCCAATAGAGGGGCTGCGCCGTCTGGGCATCGACATAGATCTGGACGCGGCGCGTGTCGTCTTGTTCCTGGCGGGCCCGGCCCTCGATCACGACGGCGTGTCGGACGTCCCAGCGGTCGCTCGCCACGGAGAGCCCGCTGGTCCCATAGTTGTGCTCGGGGTTCTTCGGCCAGCCGATCTGCTCGCCGTTGATGGGCGCGAGGACGTCGCGCTCACCGACGAGCGTCCACTCAAAGGCGTTCGGGCGGAGTGCCAGCCCGATGAATCCGCGGCGCATGTACTCCGACGACGCCGCGGAAATCCCGGCGGTGGGAGAGATCGAGCTGGTCGGTCCATACTGGCTCGCGCCAAAAGGCACGGCGCCCCCGCCGGAGTCACCACCTGTGGTGTAGCGGGGCGTAAAGTATCCATTCACCCACGCCGTCGCGGCGCGGCGCGGCTTGCGCATGGTGGGTACGTAGACGAAGATCGTGTCCACTTCCTGGTACGACGCCTCGCTCGTGAGCGGACGGATCTGGCGCCAGGCGAGCCCTCGGGCGTTAAACGGCTCCTCGAACTTTCCTCCTCCCACCCAGTTCACTTCCTTCGCAACGGGCAGGGCATAGGCGCTGTCGGCAAGGTCGGCGCGGTGCGCGGTCTGCAGGAGATAGAACGAACCCTGGTACACCTGAACGGCACCCAGGCGGCTCGGGAAGTCCGTTAAACGGAACTTCCCGGCGGGGCCCGAGCCGCGGTGGCGCATCTCGAGGTTCCACGCCCAGCGCATCGCGGCATCCGGGGCCTTGGGGTCGATCGTCTCGGGCGGAAAGGGGAGGCCCGCCTTGTAGTTCTTGAGGTTGCCCGCGCCATCGAGCTTGGGTTCCCCGGCGAAGGCCTGCGTCGCTTCCTCGTACGGGGGCGAGGCGGGGTAGTGCCGGAAGCAGGGTCCGAGCACCATCCGCATGCCCTCAAAGAAGAACGTCTCGCGCTGCTGCCAGACCTCTGGAGGAAGAAGATTTCGGAGTGCGGGCAGCTCCTTCTCCGTGAGGACCATCCCCTCCTTCAGCTGGACGGTCGATTCGGCGTCGAGCCGAAAGTGGCCCTCGATCGACGCGTCCACAGTGGGGACCGAAGGGCAGACCCCCTCCCCCGATGCCGGCGGGGCGGACCACAAAGCCACGAAGGCGAGAAGGCAGACCTGCGCGGGCGGGTTTCTCGGCACGACGGCTCCACACCAGGAGGTTTGCCACTATCCTAGCGAGCCGAAGGGGATCTCGAGTGGCCCGTCGCTCCATTGGTTTCCCGCTCACGATTGGGATCGTGCTCTCTCTTCTGGCCATCGCCCTGCTCGTGGCCTGGCAGATCCTGGTGGTCGGGAATCTGCGGCCGGTGGCCGACGGTCTGACTGTCGTTCATTGGGTCCTCCTCATCCTCGGCACGCTCTTCTTCGCGCTGATCATCGTGGGCCTTGGCCTCCTGTGCGCGTGGCTCATCCGCGAGATGCGCCTCAACCAGCGCCAGCAGGCCTTCCTCGACGCCGTGACCCACGAGATGAAAACACCGCTTGCCTCGCTGCGCCTTTACCTGGACACGCTGGTGCTCCACGATCCCCTGCCGCAGGAGCGGCGGGAGTTCCTGGCGCGCATGCGCGAGGACGTCGAGCGCCTCGATCGCACCGTGCACCAGGTGCTCGCGGCCGCCCGCGCAGAGGAGCGCGTCCGAAAAGCACAGCTAGAGTGGATCGAGCTCTCACCGCTTCTTGAGCGCTGCATCAGCGAGATTCGCGCTCGCCACGCCCTTTCGCATGAAGCCGTGCGCCTTGAGGCGAGCACGAACGCCACCGTGCGGGGGGATCCGGCCGAGCTCGGTCTTGTCTTCCGAAACCTGCTCGAAAACGCGGTCAAGTACTCGGAACCGCCGGTCGACGTTCGGGTGGGCGTCACGCTTGGCATCGATGAGCGCGTTCACGTCGAGATCGTCGATCGGGGGATCGGCATTCCCCGCAAGGAGCTCCGCAAGATCTTCCAACGCTTCTACCGCGCCGGGCGCGACGTCCAGCGCAAGGCCGCAGGGCTTGGTCTCGGCCTTTTCATCGTGCGCAATCTCGTGCGCCGGCAAGGAGGGCGGGTCGTCGCGCGCAGCGAAGGCTCCGGGCGCGGCAGTCGCTTCGTGGTGTCGCTGCGGGCGGCTCCCGGAAAAAGCGAAGCCCTGGCAAGCGGCGCACGCTTGCGTCAGGCATAGGCATGTCGCGGATTCTCGTGGTGGAGGACGAGGCTCACCTCGCCGAGGGCCTAAAATACAATCTCGAGGCCGAAGGGCACACGGTCGAGGTCGCGGGCGACGGGCCCGCCGCCGTGGAGCGCATCGCCGATTCCCAGCGCCCTCTCGATCTTGTGATTCTTGACCTCATGTTGCCCGGCCTGCCGGGCTATGAGGTGGCCCGCCGGGCGCGGGCGTCCGGGAACTATGTCCCGATCTTGATTCTGACAGCCAAGGACGACGCTTCCGATGTCGTGCGGGGCCTCGAAGAGGGTGCGGACGACTACCTGACGAAGCCCTTCCGACTCGAGGAACTCTTCGCGCGGGTACGCGGACTCCTGCGGCGGCGACGCTGGGATGGGGTCGCGCCGGACGGGGAGGGTCCCCGGACCTTCCAGTTCGGCGACGTGACAGTGCATTTCGACCGCCTCGAACTCGAAACACCGCGTGGGACGCTGCGCCTCACGACGCGGGAGGCCGGGCTTCTGCGCGCGCTCATCGAACGAGAGGGCGAGGCCGTGCCGCGAGGCGAGCTCCTCGAGACGGTGTGGGGACTGCGTCCGGAAACGCGAACGCGCGTCGTGGACAGCTTCATCGTTCGCCTGCGGCGGTACGTGGAGCCGGATCCGACCCGGCCCAAGCACATCGTGTCCGTGCGCGGACATGGCTACCGCTTCGTGCGCTAGCGACGCCAAGGATCCCTCGCAAGGGCGCGCCGAGAATGGCGCAGCCTACCCCGTGGCGAAACCGCACTTCTGTGGAACCCTCGCCACCATGCGGAAAAAGAAGCGCAGGGTCTCGGAGCTCATGAATCCTGATGTCGTATGCCTTCCCCCCGAGGCGACGGTGCGTGAGGCGGAGCAGACGCTCGTGAAACGGGCTGTCAGCGGGGCACCGGTCGTGGATGCCGGCGGCCGCCCGGTCGGCGTGATCTCCCAGCGCGACCTCGTCCGACACCTCTCCGAGCGCGCCACCGCGGGCGCGAGCGGACGATTCTACAGCGACGTCGAGGATTACCAGGAGATCAGCGAGGTGAGGGTCGACCGCTCCTCCACCCCGGTGTCGGAGCTCATGAGCAACGAGGTCTACAGCGTGACCCGGGAGACAGGCGTCGCTGTCGCCGCGAACATCATGCGCGAGCGGCGCATCCATCGCCTGATGGTGACGGATCGCGGGCGCCTCGTCGGCATCGTGACGTCACTCGATCTGCTTCGGATCGTCGAGGAGCTGGGCTAGCGCGAGGCTCGTCGCTTCGCCCCCTTGTAACGACCGGTCAGACCGTGCCAACCTTAGGCGGTGCAAGATGCGCTCCGCATGCACGTGCAGCCGACGCTGCGCGAGCCCGCGCTGCTGCTCGCCTTTGACGGTTGGAACGACGCCGGTGAGGCGGCGAGCTCGGCGGCGCGCTACGTGTCCGACGCGCTCCAGTGCGTTCCCCTTGCCGACATCGATCCCGAAGAGTTCTACGACTTCACCGTGCGTCGGCCGTGCGTGCGGCTGCTCGACGGAGCGGTGCGCCGCATCGAGTGGCCGAAGAGCGAGTTCCGGTTCGGACAGATGGACGCGCTGCGCGACATCGTGATCGGGATCGGTGCGGAGCCCCATCTGCGCTGGCGCAGCTACTGCGATCACGTCATACGTCTTGTGCGCTTCATGCGCATCCGTCAAGCCGTGCTGCTGGGTGCCTTCCTCGCCGATGTCGTCTACTCCCGGCCCGTCCATGTCACGGGCTTTGCGACGCGGGCCGAGGAGCTCGCCCGCCTCATGGTGCAGCCTTCGGCCTACCAAGGGCCGACGGGAATCGTGGGCGTTTTGGCCGAGCGCTTGGAAGAAGAGGGGGTGCGCGTGGTGAGCCTGTGGGCCGGACTGCCCCACTACATCAGCACTTCGCCCAATCCGCGGGGAGCGTTGGCGCTGGTGAAGCATCTTTGTGAGTGCCTGGCCTTCCGGATCGACGAGTCCGATCTCACGAAAGCCGCGGCGGAGTTCGAGGAGCGCACCGCTGCTCTTGTCGCCTCGGATCCCGAACTCTCGGATTACGTACGACAGCTAAAGCGCCGCGAGTTCGCCCAGTAAGACGGGGCTCGGCGCCGGCGAATCGAGGCGCAGCGTTGCCGCAAGGTCGACAAGCCCGGCCTTGCCCTCCAGCGCGCTAGATCTCGATCGATTCCTCGACCAGCATCACCGGAATGCCGTCGTCCACGACGTAGAGGACGTGGCCATCCTCCCGCACGAGGGCCTCGCTGATGGGCTTCGCCACGGCCTGACCGCCGCGGTTGCGCAACTTTTTCTCGGCGATCTGCTGGTTCAAGCGAGTGAGCAGATCGCCCGGTGCTACCCGCAGTGGCTGTCGGCTTTCCGGGCACACCAGGATTTCAAGAAGGTCGGGGGCAATCGGCATGGGGATTCGTTCCTAGCGCAGCATCGACGACGAATAGTCGAGGATGCGCCGCGCGACGATGAGCTGGTTGATCTGCTGGGTGCCTTCGTAGATGTCGTTGATCTTGGCGTCGCGCATCCACTTCTCGGCCAAGAGCTTCTGTGAGTATCCGAGAGGGCCGAGGATCTCGACGGCCTTCTGGGTGATTTTGGTGACCACGAGGCCCGCCTTCGCCTTGGCCATCGACGCCTCAAGATTGTTCCGCTTGCCATGGTCCATCATCTTGGCTGCCCGCCAGGTCAAGAGGCGCGCCGCTTGGAGCTCCGCCTCCATATCGATGACATCGCGCTCGATGGCGGTGCGCTCATGGGCCGGCGCGTCGTAGCGGATGGAGACCCCTTCTCGTTCGAGTTCCCCTTTCAGGAAATCGAGCGCCGCGCGCCCGACGCCGACCGCCATGGCCGCGACGATGGGGCGACTGGCGTCGAAGGTCGCCATGGCGCCCTTAAACCCCTTGTCCCCCGCCTGCATCGGATTCGCCTTTTTGACCTCCGCGCTTCCGAGCAGGTTCTCCTTCGGGATTCGGCAGTTCTCGAATACCAGGGTCGCCGTGTCGGAGGCTCGGATCCCGAGCTTGCGCTCGAGACCCACGAGTTTCATGCCCGGCGTCTTCGCTGGCACGACAAAGGACTTGATGCCGCCACGGCCAGCGCTCTTGTCGAGGGTCGCCCAGACCACGACAAATCCTCCGTCAAAGGTCGATGCCGCCTCGCCGGAGGTGCAGAAAATCTTGGTTCCGTTCAGTACCCACTCCTCACCCTCCAGATGGGCCGTGGTTTGGATCGCTGCGGCGTCGGAACCCGCTGCGGCCTCGGTGATTGCCATGGCACCCCATTTGGGTGCGCCGTCGCGGAAGGGATTGAGAAATCTCGCCTTCTGCTCGTTCGTGCCCGCTGCGGCGACCGCCGAGCCGCCAAGAGCCGGGCTCGGAATGCGCAGGTAAAGCCCTGCGTCTCCCCAGCAAAGTTCCTCGGCCTGGACACAGACCTGCACGAAGCCGTCGCTGGGCCCTGTAAAAGAGCCTGGCGGTGATCTCCCCTTCTCCCACATGAAGCGCACAAACTCCAACGGCATCTCGTGTTCCTGCTCGTCGTACTTGCGCGCAACCGGGCGCATCTGCTCGCGTGCGATGCGGTTGTACATCTCCTTGGCAGCGACGGTATTCGGGGCGGGTTCGAAGGAGATCGCCATCGCGTCGTGCTCCGTTTAGACCAGGCTCAGTGCTTCGAAGGTGCAGAAACCGCGCGCATTGCGCAGGTGCATCTCCGGCAGATACTCGCGTATGTAGCCGTGGCCTCCCAGCACCTGGACCGCGCCGTCGGCGACCTCGAGGGCCACCCGCTGCGCTTGGTGGCGGGCGATCGCGGCCTCTCGCGTGGCGTCGCGACCCTCGTCGATCTTCCACGCGGCTTCCCAGGCGAGAAGGCGCGCTCCGTCGATCTCGATCGCCATGTCCGCCAGCTTGAATGCGATGGCCTGACGTGTCGCAATCGGCGCCCCGAAGGTTTGGCGCTCCTTTGCGTAGTCCCGTGCGATCTCAAACGCCGCACGCGCGACGCCAACTGCGCACGCCGCCAGCGCCACGCGCCCTCGGTTCAGGATCTCGCGCACCGCTGAGTCCCCTCGCGCCCCCTCGCCCCCGAGCTTCTCCGAGGCCGGCACGCGCACCCCGCGAAGCCACAGCTCCGCCGTCGGGAGCGCGCGGATGCCCAGGTTCTTCTCGCGCGCGGCCGAGAGACCGGGCGCATCGCGGGGCACGAGAAACCCTTGCGCCTCGCCGTCCTCGGCGGCGATCACGAGAACCGCCTCCACTCCGTCCTGCCAGGGCACGAAGCATTTCGCACCGTCGAGCACATACTCGTGCCCATCCCGTTTGGCGGTGGTGGCGGGGTGAAGGGGATCGAAACGGAAGGCGGGCTCGACCAGCGCGAGCGAACCGGGCAGGTAGCGGTCGCCGGCGAATCGGGAGAGCCAGCGCTTCTTTTGCTCCGCGCTGCCAAAATCTGCGATCGGGAGGGCGAGGAGCGTGGGCGAGAGCACAGCCAAGGCGATCGCCAAGTCGCCGTAGGCGAGTTCCTCTGCGGCGAGCGCGCCCGTCACCGCGCTTCGCGCGCCGCCGCCCCCGTACGCTTCGGGGAGGGCGCTCGATACGACGCCGAGCTCGTGCGCTCGCTCGAGCACCGCAGCCGGTAGCGCGGCTGCCTCGTCTGCCTCCCGCGCCGCCTTGCGGATCTCGTTCGTCGCGAACTGACGAACCGTATCGACGATCAGCTGCTGCTCTTCGCTGGGCTCGAAGTCAATCATGTCGGTCTCAAATGCGCTCTAGGATCGTCGCAATGCCCATCCCGCCGCCGATGCACATCGTGACCAGACCGGTCGTCTTGTCGCGGCGCTCGAGCTCGTCGAGCACCGTACCGATCAGCATGGCGCCCGTGGCGCCGAGGGGATGGCCGAGCGCGATCGCGCCACCGTTCACGTTCACTTTCTCGGGATCGATCGCGAGGTCGCGAATCACTTTAAGCGGAATCGCGGCGAATGCCTCATTGATCTCCACAAGATCAATGTCCTTCATGCTCATCCCTGCCTTCGCAAGACAGCGCCGGGTAGCCGGGACCGGAGCCGTTAGCATGATCACCGGCTCGTCTCCCGCCGTTGTCATCGCCCGAATCCTGGCGCGGGGCCTTAGGCCATGGCTCTTTGCGAACTGCGGAGACGCGAGCAGGACCGTCGCCGCCCCATCCACGATGCCCGAGGAGTTTCCGGCGTGGTGGACGTGATTCAGCTTGCCGACCTGCGGGTACCGCTGCTTCGCCTTCTGGTCGAAGCTGAGCGTGTCGCCCTTCTGGACGTAGGTGCCGAGACCCTCGAACGACGGTGGGAGCTTCGCGAGGCTCTCGATCGTCGTTCCCACGCGCGGGTGTTCGTCGTGGTCGAGCGCGATCTTGCCATCGAGATCGCGTACGGGGATAAGGCTCTTGTCAAAGCGCCCCTCTTTCTGCGCGATCGCCGCCCGCTCCTGGCTGCCTGCGGCAAATCGGTCGACGTCTTCCCGCGAGAATCCCTCGAGGGTGGCGATGAGATCCGCCGAGATACCCTGCGGCACAAGGGGATGGAGCTCCCGCAGGTGCCGGTTGTGACCGTCGAGCCCCGCTCCATCGCTCCCCATCGGCTGGCGCGACATGCTCTCCACGCCACCACCGATCACGAGTTCCTGCTGGCCGGCCATGACTCCCATCGCCGCGAAGTTGACGGCCTGCTGCCCCGATCCACAAAAGCGATTGAGCACGACGCCCGTCGCCTCATGCGGCCAGCCCGCAGCGAGGACCGCCATGCGCGCGATGCAGCCGCCCTGCTCACCGGCTTCGGAGACGCAGCCCACCACCACGTCCTCCACGTCGTGGGGATCGATTCCCGTGCGGGCTTGGGTAGCGTTTAGGACCTGCGCCATCAGCTCCTGGGGGTGGACCCCAGAGAGTGCCCCGGTGTCCTTCTTGCCCTTGCCACGGGGAGTGCGAACAGCGTCGATGATCCAGGCGTCGCCCATCGGAGGGAACTCCTTTGCCCGAGAGGTGGACGGGCTCATGGCTCGCGAGCCCGTAGGCGAGGTCGAGTCTACCAAGCTGGTACGAGCCTTTCAGCCCATTTCCCGCGCGGCCGCCCGTAGCTCGCTCACGCTCGTGACGCCGGTCCCGAGTCTACCCGTCTCGCTCGCCGACGCGGATCTCTTGGCATCCCACGCGGCGGACCTCGCGGCAGGATCCTCGGCGCGAAGGCTCTAGTCTTGCAGGGTGTCGGGCATGCCGCGATGCTGGAAGCGCCAGACGACGTGAGCCTTGGACTTGGGCGGCATCTCGAGAGGGAGACGGGGGCGCGCGATGGGTGAGACACGGCGGGTGGAAAAACCCTGGGGTTACGAACTGATCTGGGCCCACACCGATCGGTACGCGGGTAAGATCCTTGTCATCGAAACGGGCAAACGCCTTTCCCTCCAGTACCACCGCACGAAGGACGAGTCGATCTTCGTGATTCGGGGCCGCCTCTGTCTCGAGCTCGAGGGGGAGGACGGTCGCCTAGCGGAGCTTGAGCTCGGACCCGGCGAGCACCGGCGCATCCCCGTCGGGCGACGCCACCGCTTCAGCGCGCGAGAGCGGGTCGAGCTCGTCGAGGTCTCGACGCCCGAGCTCGACGACGTGGTTCGCCTCCAGGACGATTTCGGTCGCACGGGTAGCTCGGTTCCCTGATCCTCCCTGGTCCGTTCGTCGGACGTGGCGTCCGCCCACGGTTCTCCGCCTTGACGCGTCCAGTTTGAAGAGGTAATGAAGCGCCCGTTCCGTCATCGTACCCCTCGACGCGGCACCTCTCGGGAGCCGTCGGCTGCTCAGAAAGGGCTCTCCGACTCGCCCATGAGCGAACCCGCCCCGGGCAATCGAATAGCGCTGCCCTTTCTTCTGTTCGCCGTGGTGGTAACCGCTGTCGTGCTAGGGCTTCCCGGCGCACGGGAGGTTTCCGCTCAGGCAAAGTCCTCGGAAACGGCCATCGAAGCGCAGAAGCTGGCCTGGGACGACAACTTACCCGGCCCGAAGCAGCCGATCCCGTTCAGCCACGCGATCCACGCGGGCGAGTACCAGATGCAGTGCCTGTATTGTCATACGGGCACCGACCGCTCGCGCATGGCGGGCGTTCCCTCCGTCGAGAACTGCATGGGCTGCCACGCGCAGCTTGGTGGCGACCTCGAGGGAGTGCAGATCCTGAAGAAGTATTGGGAAGAAAAGAAGCCGATCGAGTGGCAGCAGATCCACCGTCTGCCCGAGTACGTGAAGTTCCGACACAACCGGCACATCCAGGCTGGACTCGCCTGCCAGACCTGCCATGGGCCCGTGCAGGAGATGAACAAGGTGTTCCTCGTGCCCGAGCGCGGCTGGATGAATGGCGTACCGGTGGCAAAGCTCGAAATGGGCTGGTGCATCAATTGC
>DATFYN010000603.1:0-25364 GCA_035315025.1 Myxococcota bacterium | reverse complement strand
GTCGTAGACGCCGCCAAAGGGTGAGTCTTGATAGCGCACCCGGGCGAGCTCACCGTCGACACCGTCGAGCACGGAAGCAAGCTGAGCGAGGCAGCCCCCAGTGGCCGCATGACCGATGGCGAAACCGGCACCCGCTGCGAGGGAGAGCAAGAACACAGTCACTGAGACTTGCCACGGTTTCACGTTCCGCGACAGGAGGCGCTCGGTGATGCGCCGCGAGATCGGATGGTTCAAATGGCGGGCCACGACGCCGTCCGAGAATCCGACCGCTCCCGCCAGAACCTTGCGCCGGGCGAGCGTCACGTCCGCCTCGGTCTCCAGCTCCTGCCACAGCTCGGCAACCCCGAAGGTCTCGACGAGCTCGCGCTCGGCAACCAGCGCAAGCGCGCGCTCGAGCCCACGTGGGTCGGCCGCAAGTTCCTCGAGGGCCCGTGCGAGGGTCGCCGTGCCGACGGCGAGTCCCGTCAGAACTCCGTCCGGCGATACCAAGCCGCGCCCCGCCTTGCGCAGAGCACCGGTCGCGCCGCTGGACTGGGCGGTGCAGACAGCCCCTCTGCTCCACAACGCTACGTTCGCTGCCCCGGGGTGGGAAACCACAGCGTCGCGACGCAGATCCACCGCCGCGACGCTGCCGCAGGCTTGACTCGCCGACTCTACGAAGCGCACGATCAGTCGCCGGTCGTAGTGGCAATCGGTGCGCGCGATCCAGAAGCGCTCGCCCCCTCGGAGGACCGGCAGCGACCCCTCGCACGCGCGAACTCGCACACCGCGGCAGGGCCCGGTCTGAAGCGTTGCCTGCGCGGCCGCGACCGCGCTCGGGTCGCCGGCCAGGATGAACTCACGTACCCCAGCCCGTCGGAAGGCGAGTACGGTGCGTTCCACGGGCGTGAGACCGAAGATCGGGATGCGCTCGGCACCCGAAGTCCGTGGAGCAAGCAGCAAACAGTGCTGTTCGAACCTAGGATGCTCCATCGTCGAGGAAGGCCTCGATCCGCGCCGCTGCCTCGGTGTCGGTCATTTGTACGGGTGGATGCTTCATCGTATACGCTGAAATCGGAAGCAGGGGGCCGGCCAGCCCCCGATCACGCGCGAGCTTCACATAGCGAATCACGTCGATCACAATGCCCGCAGAGTTCGGCGAGTCCTGCACCGAGAGCCGCGCCTCGAGCTCGATCGGGGCTCCCCCGAAGCCGCGACCCTCAATGCGCAGGAAACAGACCTTGTTGTCGTATTGCCACGGAACGTAGTCGCTCGGACCGATGTGCACGTTGTCTGCCCCGATGTCGTAGGGGATCTGGGAGGTCACGGCTTCGGTCTTGCTGATCTTCTTCGAGACCAGGCGCTCGCGGGCGAGCATGTTCAAGAAATCCGTGTTACCGCCGGTATTGAGCTGGTAGGTACGACCGATCTGGACACCACGGTCGACAAACAACCGCACAAGCATCCGATGCAGGATCGTCGCTCCAAGCTGAGACTTGATGTCGTCTCCCGCGCACGGGATGCCGGCGGCTCGGAAGCGCTCGCCCCACTGTGGATCCGAAACGATGAAGACGGGAATGCAATTCACAAGCGAGACGCCGGTCTCGAGACACGCCTCGGCGTAGCTCTGAGCGGCCTTTGAGGAACCCACGGGCAGGTAGCAAAGCAAAATCTCGCTACCGCTCTCGCGCAGAACCCTCGCGACATCGACCGGTGACTCGTTTGCCACCCGAAACGAGCGCTCGGCAGGATAATCGGCCATGTGGGGGGCTACGCCGTCGTGTACCGGTCCCATCTGTACGCAGACGGACCGCGGTTCAAGGTTCGCACGAATCGCGGTCGTGCAGTTGGGTGCGGCAAAGGCGGCGTCGTGGAGAGGGCGGCCGACCTTGCGCCGATCGATGTCGAAGGCTGCAACGATCTCCACGTCGCTCGGCCGGTATCCTCCCATCTCAAGATGCATGAGGCCCCACGCCTGATGCGCTTCGGCGGGAAGGGAGCGATAGTGGTCGATGCCCTGGAGGAGCGAGCTGGCGCAGTTGCCCACGCCCGCGATCGCGACGCGAATGGGTCCCGGGCTCATCTCTGTGAGCCTACCCGCGGCCGCACGGCAAGGTCAAGGCCGGCACCCACGCGGAAGAGCCGGTCGAGGGGTGCGCGGCGCAGGACCTCGACGAGGGGCAGCCCGTGATGTTCAGCCAGATGGAGCAGGCCGGTGCTGGTGACGGCTGCGGCCTTTTCGATTGCTGCGGGCGTCGATTCGGCGTCGCCAAGGGCCATGCGGTCCGCGACCGCCACCTTGTTCGCAAGCGCGACAAAGGCGTAGAGAAATGAGCGACGTTCGTCGAGGGAAAGTTCAGCCGCCGCACGAAATACGGCGTGGCGCGCATCGGCCGCGGCCGGTAGCTCGGGTAGCCAGACGGGGAGGTGAAAGGGCGCGACGTCGAGGGCGGAGGCCTCGGCGGCGAGCCGAGTGCGCTCGTCCTCGCGCAGCACGCCGTAGATCGCCATCGCCTCCTCCCACGTGGGGAAGCCAAGGTCCTGGAGCCGGTTCGTGCGCCAGCGGAGGGCGGACTCCTCGCAGTCACCCTCGAGCTCCCAGATCACCCCCTGCATGAGACGGAAGTAGTGCCAGTAGTCACGCTCGAAGAGCGTCTGAAGCACGTGGAGAATTGTCTCGAGGTCCTCGCTTCCACGCTTTGCCACAAGGTAGAACTGGCCCTCGAGCGTCTGCGCCCCAGGTGGTGGCTGCCAGTCGTCGTCGTTCGGCTTCAAAATGACCTCGGCGCGGTCTTTGAGCAGGAGCACGAGAAGTTCTGCGTCGAGTGCCTCGACGGCCCGCATCACCGTCTCTCCGCCCGCCTCGACGCAGGCGTCGAGCCATGCGGCCAGCGTTTCCCGATCGGGCGCGTGGGTGCGCCAAGCATCCAGGTCGATGCAGGCCTTGAGCTGATCGGCTGTCGCGTGTTCGAGAAGGGAGCCCGCGTCAGCCAATCCGATGGCCTTCGCCGTGAAACAGAGCTCCGCTTCGGGCAAGGCCGGGATGACTGCCTCGGGCGCGGGCAAGAGCTCCAGAACCTCCGCACGCTGAGAGACGGGGCTCTCGCACACGAGCGCCACTTGCGCCGCGAGATCGAGCTCCGCGACGGCCTCGCGCGCGGCGTTCCGGTCGCGGCGCGCGAGAGCCAGGATGCGGTCTGCGTCGCTCGAGTCCAGCGATCGGGTGGCCATTGGCAGAAGACTAGCGCCGGGTCCCGGGCTCGGCCGCGGGTGATACCATGCTCCGCCGCTCGGCTTGAGCGGTTCGGAGGGGCGATGCTCTGGCGCCTTTGGTGCTTCGGTGCGGGGTTGCCCCTCGGTGCTCTGGCGATGCTGGTGGTGCGCAGGATCGTCGCTCGCGACGAAGCGCCGTCCGTCCGTGAGCTCGAACTCGGCGCCGTACTCGGAGGCCTCGTCCTCGTCATCGTGACATCGCTCGTCGCGCGCTATCGTGATGATGATCACGACCGCGGACTACATCTCTCGGTGTCTGCCAGTACGGCTTTTGCCGCGGTTCCGGCGCTGCTATGCGCGATTGCCGGACTTCCACCGCCCCCTTTCGTTTCGCTTTGCGTGGTGCTCTTTGTGCTCGTGATCTCCCTGCTGCGCGGAGCGTGGCAGCGTGGTCCGGCGGGCGGCTGGTTGCGGACAGCAGTGGTGGCTGGGGCGTCGGTCGCGCTTGGGGGCACTGCGCTCGTGAGTTTCGAGACGCTGCGCGCAGGGTTCGGAGTGGGTGCCCTGGAGCCGGCAGCAGTGGTACGCACGGCCATCTTCGATCTTGACGCGCACGTCCCAACGCTTGCGCTCCCGCGCTGCGGTGCGAAGCCTGCGGCGATCGATGTTGTCGCGGATCGCGGTGCTCACCCGAGGTTCTCGCCTGATGGTTCCTATGTTTGGTTCGATGCCGCGACAGAGACGGGAAGGCGCCAGGTCCATCGGCTCGCGCTTGCCGATGGCAGCGTGCAGTGCTGGACGTGCGGCGAGGATGGGAACAACATGCGACCCGCGCCGTCGGCAAACGGGGCCGGCGTCATCTTTGATACCGATCGCTGGGAGAGCTGGGCGGCGCCATTTAATACGGAACTGCACCTCATCGGGGCCGGGAGCGAAGAAGCGGGGCGCGGCTCGCGCCGCCTCACCGTCTCAGCGGGCCCCGACGACCACGCTGTGTTCGGGCCGGGCTCCACCGTTCTCGCATGGTCGCAGGGTGGAGGCGGCCACTACGCTGTGGTGTCTGGCGCCATCCGATCGGGCCACGGCGGAATGATCCTCGGGGGCATCCGCGTGCTGTACGACGGTGGATCGAGCTGGACGGCACCCCTCGCCTGGTCCCCCGACGCCCGCTCGCTCGTGGTCGTGCGCGGCAATCCCCTGCGTCCTCTCGGCGCGCGTGTCGTGGACCCCGCGACCGGAGCGGAGGTATCGGTGGGCGATGACGTCTCGGGCCTCGCGAGCGCGTCGTTCAGCGCAGATGGTGGCTGGCTCGCCGTACCTACGACAGAACGCGCCACCGTCGCCGGCCTCGTCTCCGACCGTCTCGGGTTTCTCCTGGCTCCGCTTGCGAGGGGGAGTGCGTCCGGGCGATTTCGCGGGACTGGGGTACGGGCTGGCGAACCGAAAAGGGAAGGCACACCCCTCGAGCTTGGGGATGCGGGCACATGGGGCGAGCCCACCGGTGTGGCGCTTGCCCCCAATGGTCGAAGCTTTGTGTTGGGCCAGCGCCGCACCGCAGACCGTGGCATGGAGGAAAGACTCGTCCGCGTGACGCTCGACTGTTCACCACCGGATGGTGTATAAGGAGGCCATGATCTGGCGTTCGGCCGCCCTTTCGATGGGTTTCGTGCTGGCTACGAGCGCGTTGGCCGCGGGTTCGCCAGAGACAGCAACGTCATCGACAGGTTCAGCCGACGACGCGGTGCTCGGCGAACTGCCGTTTCTTCCCGGTGATGAGCCGAACCGCATCCTGATCGATCTTGCGCCAGGGGGATACCGGCCATTCCGCATGATGGTGGATACGGGCGCGACGGACAGCGTTCTCACTCCAGGTTACGCCCGCAAGCTCGGAGTGAATATTCGAACGGTCCAGGACAGGCCTTACCAGCAGGCGACACGGCTCGGTCGCGATCTCCAGTTCTGGGTGGATGTCCGGGGCAGCGATACGGGATCGAAGACAGGCTTCGAATATGGGCTGCTCGGCGGCACGTTCTTGCGGGACTACGTGGTCGAGCTCGACTTCGGCCGGCGTCGCGTGCGGTTCTTGGATCCCGGGCGTTACCAAGTGCCCGAGACGTTTGAAAATGAGAACGAAGCATCGATTCCGATCAAGGTGGTTGCGAATCGGCCGTATTTCGAACTCTCCGTTGGTCAGAGCAATCTGGCGGTTTTGCTCGACACTGGAGCCCCGCTTACTGGCGTTCTCTCCGGCGCCGCCGCACAAAAGGTGGGACTCCGCTCGACTGCGCTGGCGGGCCTGCGTCTTGGATCGGTCGTCGGACCGGTCGAGGTCGAGTTTTCCGAGGCGGAGAGTTTGCGACTTGGACCATTCGACCTGACAAACGTCCCGCTCTTCGTGGCACCCAAGGGCTGGTACAACATCGCGGGTTCGACGGACTCGGTTGTGGGCTACGACGTGCTCGCTCAGTTCGTCGTGCGCATCGACTATCCGCGTCAGCGACTTTGGCTTCAACGCAGAGCCGGCGCAGAAATCACGTTCGGCGGGGAGCCCTACGCACGACAGCGCCGGGCAGGTGTGTTGGTCTACGCGAAGTCTAACGGTCTGGCTGTGGCTGGGCTGTTTCCCGATTCGCCCGCCGTACGTCTCGGCCTGCGTCCAGGCGACGTGCTCGTGCCGGCCGGTGGGGAGAAGACAGAGGACTTCGGGGCGAAGGTCCTCCAAGCGGTCGCCACGGGCAAAGAAGTCACCGTTGCGCGTCAAATCAATGGTGCCTGGGTCGACCTCGCACTTCCCTCCAGCGCCGGAGACTCCACCTCCGATGAGCCGAAGAACTAGGCGAGCCGCTATGCTTCGTTTGCGTGATTTCGCTCGAGCGTATTCGCAGCGCACTCTCTTCCCACCGGCCGAGGCTGATCGACCCGCACGGCAAGCGTCAAGCGGCGGTGGCGGTGGTGCTGCGTGAAGCCTCCCCGGGGCCTGAGCTCTTGCTCATCGAACGCGCCGAGCGCGTAGGGGATCCGTGGTCCGGGCACATGGCGTTTCCAGGCGGTCGCGTCGAGCGCATGGACCCGAATCCACGCTTTGCTGCCGAGCGGGAAACCCTGGAAGAGGTCGGCATCAAACTCGGGGAGGCCGAGATCCTGGGCCGCCTTGACGATCTCGAAGGGCGTCATGCCGGGCGCCGGACCGAGCTTGTGATCTCAGGCTTCGTGTATTTCGCTCCGGACCCGGCGCCGATTGCTTCGAGCCCGGAGGTGCGTGAGGCGCTGTGGGTTCCGGTTTCGACGCTGCTGGACCCCGAGTGCTATGTCGATTACGCCTATCCGCCCACCCAGGGCGCGACCTACCCGGGGATCCTCGTCGGAGATCCGGAGCGCCACGTGGTCTGGGGGCTTACCTACCGTTTCCTCGAATCCTTCTTCGGGATCGTCGGGCACCCCCTCCCGCCGCGGACTTGGCCGCAGCGCTAGCCGGTCCCTACCAGATGTAGTCGCGAGCGGTCTCCCGCCGGGAGTGGCCGTCCAGCACGTGCATGACGCGCAATCTGCGGCGTGTCGTGGGTGCGAACTGCCCGATCGGCAGGTACACGAGTTGCCGGTCGAGGCGCGCCGCCCATTCGCGCATCCGCGTGCTCGGTGGACGGGGAGCCACGACGACCACAATGCGTTCCATGCTGTAGTCGACGGCCGCCAGTACGAGCCGCTCTGGCTTGGTGCGTGCGAACTCGTAGCGCGCGTCGGTCCAGATATCGGCCATGCGCCGCGGAGGCCAGGAGAGAGCGAATCCGCCGTACTCGGCGCGGCAGATCCCGGGGCCGACAACCTTCTCCCGCGGGTCGGTCGCATAAAAGGCCATGTCGGACTCTTCCGCATGTTCGCCGAGCCATGTGAGCATAAACGGATAGCGCTCTGAGTCCGGCTCACCGTCAAAGATCACGACCACGCTGCCGACGTCGCCCGGCGCGCGACCCGCGCGCCGCACAAAGAGTTCCTCCTCGCTCCAGCGCCGGATGGTCTCGCGCACGTCGATTCCGTCTTCGAGCGACGCGACAAACGGATGAGTCACTGCCCGCTCCTCGCAAAGGATCGACTTCCCACGATCCTTCATCCGCCGGCCGAAGGCTTCGATCACGATGTCCTCAGGCGGATAGGAGCAGACACCCTCCCCGGTAAAGCCGGAGAGGAACTCGCCGGGGAAACGCTCCCCCCTGCGGCGCTTCACGGGGAAAGGCCGAGCGCGTCGTCCGGGCCGAGGGATGCGCGGGCGGAGCCGGATGCGCCGCGTGCCGAGCAACAACTCCTCGCCGGAGATGCGGGCCGTGGGGAGGTCGGCCACCTCGGATTGAACGGGATAGGCGGTGCCGAGTCGCCAGAGCTCATAAGCGAAGCTCTCATCCACACAGCCTCGGCCTGCGACCACGAGGTCGAACAAGTCGGGAACGAGCGCTCTCGATGCCGCCGCGAGGCGCCGCGCAAAGCGCGCGAAGCCGCGGCGCTGCCACGATCGAACCGATTCGCCTGTCAGCGCCTCGCTGCGCGCCGCTGCCTCCTCAAAGAGCGAAGCGGATGCACGCATGCGGTCGAGGAATCCCGGGCCCACCGGTTCCCCCGCGCTGGATTCACGCGCGATGCGTGCCACCGCTGCAGCGAGCGCGCCCTCCTCGGCTTGGCCACTGCCATCGATTACACGGAATGGCCCGACGCGCCGTCCGAGGACAGGAGGAGGCGGCTCTTCAAAGCTTTGCGTGGGGGGCGCTCCCGAGCGGCGCTGCTCATACACGGCGGCGATGAGCGGCATTTCTCCCATTACTTCGGGCAGGCAGTCGGGATGGAGGTGAAAGACCGATACTTGGCCTCGGCGGGTACGGGCGAGCGTCTCCGTTCCGTCGTCCAACCGGAGGGCCTCGGCCACCCCGTTCACATGGGCGAGTCCGCAGACGAGAAGAACAGGTCCCTTTACCTCGCGCGCGAGGCGCGTGGCACGCGCGGCCATACCTCGCTCGCGCAGCACGTCGGACGGAGTGCGCTCGCATGGTACCGCCCGATAAGACGCCGTGTAGCTGGCGTAGCCCATCCGCACGAGGGCGTAGGGATCGGGCAGCGGATCGCGGTAGGCCGGGTAGTCGTCCAGGTCGAGGTCGACGAACGCAACAGGGATGCCGCGCTCGGCGCCTGAACGAACGGCCTCCGCGAGGGGGTCGGTGGGCTCGATGGGCAGATAGACGGTCTGCCCCGAAGCCAACGCGTAGACCACGACGGAGAGCCGGGGCAGCCGTCGGATCGCGCGCTCTACGGCGGCTTCGATGGTGGACGGGAGCTCCACGGCGATCGCTGCCGGCCTGAGCCTGGCGATCTCCTGGCGCACCATGTCGGCGAACTCCACCCGATAGTGCGCCACGCCGAGGACGGAAATGGGATGGCTCGCACCGTCCATCGTCAGTCCTCGAGGAAGCGCAGCGCCTCTTCGCCGACGATCTGCTCAACGGCCCGCGTCACCGCCTCACGCCTGCCGACGGCGGGATTCCTGCTGGCAAGGAGTTTCTGGGCGTAGCGCACGACGTTGATTCCATCGCGCACGCTCGTACGCTCCTCGGCGACGTGGGCGCGTTGGAGAAAGTCGGCGACGTAGGTGAGGAGATCCTCGTCGGCCAGGGGCAGATTGTCACGCAGAATGCGGCGCTCCTCGTCGCGCTCTGGGAACTCGAGCCAGATCTTCGGTTGAAGCCGCGAGTCGATGTACTCGGGAATCTCGAACGTGCTCGCGTCGTCGTTCATGGTGGCGACGAGACGGAAGTCGGGGTGGGCGATGATCTTTACACCCGCCACCGCAGACTCGACCGAGCGCCGGTCGTCAAGCAGAGGGGCCAGGCTCGCCCATGCCTTCTCACTCATGCGGTTTCCCTCGTCGAGGATGCACGCACCTCCTACGAGCATCGCTGTGACGAGCGGCGATGCGACGTAACGCAGCCGACGGTCCGAATCGACGACGGGCAAAACGAGCAAGTCTTCCGGCCGCGTGTCCATCGTGGCTTGTAGGACGAAGACCTCCCGCCCGAGTGTACGGGCGGCTGCCACCGCGAGCGTGGTTTTTCCGACACCGGGGGGACCGAGAAGACGCGGATAGAGGGGCAGGTCGCCTTCCCCCAGCACCATCCACGCGGCGAGAAGCTCGCGCAACGGTTCCTCCTGACCGACCCAGCGCCCCGGGATCTGGTCGGGATGGGAGAGGTGCAGCGTCACTCCGTCCTGGACGACGGTGCGCGTCATGCAGCTTCGAGAGAGACGTCGATCACGAGCCGGTCGGCGGCCTTCTCGAGTGCGGTGCGCAGCACCGAGAGGTTGACCGATTCGGGAATCTCCACGGCCATGGTCATCTCGTAGTGGGGCGAGCCGCCCGGACCCGGTCGGCTCCGGGTCGAAAGGTCGGCAATGTTCACGCCATGCTCCGCCAGTTCGCGACACAGTCCGGCGACGATTCCCGCGCGGTCCTCGCCGGCCGCATTCACCCGGTAGAGGTTGTGGCCGGGAGCGGGTACCGACGGACGGGGGCCGCCTTCGAGGTGCCGCAGCAGGATCGTGAGGCCGTGCTCGCGCTCGAGGCGCTTCGCTCCCACGGCGAGGGCATCACCGGCTCCCTCGGAAGCCGCCGAGGCCAGGAGAATCACGGCGAAATCGGTCCCGAGGATCGTCATGCGTGAGTCCTCGAGATTGGCGTCGCAGTCGTAGACCAGCTGCGCAAGCTCGGCGACGAGGCCTGGCCGGTCGCGGCCGATGGCCGAGAGAATGAAAAAGCGCCGCATCCTGAAAATCTAGCTGCGAGTCGGGTCGTCCGCCGCTCCACGTCCTAGGGGGTGCCGAGAAGCCTGCGCTGAAGCAGCTGGCTCATCCAGCTCACGATATGCGGCACCGCGACGTTGTTTCTTGCCGTCAGCACGTCGAGATGGGCGTAGCCCTCGGCGATGAAGATTTGCTTATCGGCGGCCGGTGTGGCAATCGAAGCGAGGTCGGCAAAGGACGCCTCCGTCGGCGCCAATCCATCCGAGCCGCCGATGCACAGCACGGGCACGTTCACGTTTGCGTTCTGAGTGACGGCGAGGAGGCTCTCGTCACCGAGCGACGACGAGTCGCGGCCGAACTGGAAGTCGAGATGGGTCCGCCCTGTTCCGAAGTACCATTCGAGGAAGTTTCCTGGCTGGAATTGGCTCTGGATCATGTCCCCGAGATCCGAGACTTGCGCTTCAAGGCCCCAGCGTGCGGGCGGATCGGTGGGCGCAGGCCGGGGGCCGAGGTCCTTGATCATGCAGCCCGGCCCACCGTCCACCGCGGGATCCGGATTGAAGGGCGGGCAGCTGGGCAGCGTGGGATCGTTGTAGTTCTTCCAGTGACGCGGCTGGCCGTCCGCCCTCGGATGCAGAAGGTAGAACGATGAGAGGATCCCGGCAGAAGGGATGGCTGGGAAAAGCGAGTTGGGGCCGTCGTCGCTAAAGCCGAAGCAGCCAGCGAGCTCCGCCACCGGCGACGTGTTGTTGTCGAGGAACAGGGCGACCTGGGTCTCGCTCGTCAAAGGTGCGATCACGACGATATTGAGCGGGAAGGATTGAAAGGGCGGTGCGCTGCAGCAAGGACGGGAGTCCAGGCCGGAACGCCCCGTCGAGGCCAGCGAGTTCCGCGGCGGCTCCGAACCGCGAAAGCGAAGCTCCCGAGAAGCTCGGCAGAAAGACTTGGTCGCTTTGGAGCGTGGCGGTCGCCAGCGTATTGATGGCGTCGAGGTAGGCGGCGTGCGTCGGCGGGCTTGCGGCGGGGGCTCGAGGGCCGCCTAGCTCGAGCAGAAGGATGCCGTCGATCTTCTTGTAGCCCGCGTCGACACCGGGCCCTGGGTCAAAATCGTACGCCGCGAAGACCCCCGCCCATTCCGTACCTCGGGATGGAGAAGACCCAGAAGGGGGGGGCCAATCACGCTCGGGTCCATGCCGACCGTAGCGCCGCCGCTCGCGGTGATGGCCAGCCCGACCAGATCGAAGGCCCTACTGCCACCCCAAGGCGGGGACGTCCCCAACGCTCAGCGTAAGGGTGCAAGAGAGGGACTGCGGAGCGCCCAGCATCGGCGTGAGCGAGCTTTGCGTCGGATCGAGGGTCAGCGTTACGAGGCTCACGGCGGCCGCTGGAAAAGCGGGGGCGAGCAGCAGCAGGAGCAAGAGGAGAGTTCGGAGCAGTCTCGGCACGGGGTCCTCCCGAGCGGTAGGGCACCCAATGGAACAAGGGCGTTCTTCGGGCGTTGGGCAGCGTCCACAGTCCACACGGTAAGTGGGGGCTCGAGCCCCGATGTGGCGGAGCAGAGCTCCAGTCTCAAGACCCCTGCGGCGCGGGCGTCCCGGGCTCAAAGCCCGCACACGCGCGCACCGGAAGCGGGGGGTAGCGGGAGAAGCGGGGGTCCGCATCGGCCCGGGCGCAGCGCCAGAATACGCTTCCTCGGGCGCTGCGCTGGATCCGGGCAAAGCCGCAGCGCGAGCAGAGACCGACCTCCGGCCCCGGCGGCCGAGGGGACTGGTTCATGGAGCCGGGTCTAGTTCGATCGAGCGCGCGTGCCCGTCGTCCTCAAAGAACACTTCGACGCAGCCGTCCGCCCATGTGAAGCCCGGGAACGCGGTTCCAGGAACCAGCGGGCGCGCGTCGAGGTACACCTGCCGCGGTGGGAGCGCGGCGTGGAAGACGGCACGCACCCGCCGATTCGGCACCGCAAAACTCCCCTCACGAGGTCCGAGCTCAAGGCGCAGGCGCCCGCCGGCGCGGTCACGCACGCGGAGCGCCGTGCGAGCGAAGCCGCCCGAGCGGTACTCCGTGCTCTCGCCGTCATCTTCCACAACCTCGGTTTCAGAGTCGGCGCCAGGGAACACTTCGAGAACGAGCGGCTCGCTCGGCGCCTCCCCCACGTGACGGGTGGGGCTGCGCGTCGGGAGCACGGCGCCGCCGCGAACGAACAGCGGGATGCGCTCGAGGGGAGCGAGAATGCGCACCCGCCGCGGTCCGGTGTAGCGGGCGTCGTCATCCAGGGAGATCCATACCCCCGGTGGCAGATACACCTCGCGCGCACGCGCGCCCTTTTCTAGGATCGGCGCAGCCAGGAGGGCCGGGCCGACCATGACCTCATCGTCGACGTCCACACTTTGTTCGTCTTCGGGGAACTCGTAGAAGAGCGGCCGCCACACCGGAGCGCCGATGCGCTCGGCCTCGCGGAACAGGCCGTACAGGTAGGGCAGCAGGCGCATGCGCAGCTCGAGCGCACGCCGCGCAATCGCTTCCACGCGGCGGCCGAAGCGCCACGGTTCCTGGCGACGGACCCAGAGCATGCAGTGGGTGCGAGCGAAGGGGTAGAGGGCCCCGATCTGGATCCAGCGCGCGTAGAGCTCGGGCGTGCAGTTCCAAGCGAAGCCACCGATGTCCGCGCCGCAGAATGCGACGCCAGAGAGCGAGAGGTTCATCAGCATCGGGAGCGAGAGCCGCAGCTGCGACCAGCGACTTGCATTGTCGCCCGTCCATACGGCGGCGAAGCGCTGGATGCCCGCGTATCCCGAACGGGAGAGCACGAAGGCCCGCCGGTCCGGTGCCGCCGCCTCGAGCCAGGTGCGCGTCGCGCGGCACTCCTGTTGCCCGTAGATATTGCGCACGTGCTCATGGGGCACACTGCGTGTGGGATCGACCGGGTCCGCCTGACGCAAGCGCGTGGTGTCCTGGAAGCGGTAGGGCAGCATTAGGCGCCCGAGCCGGACATCCTTGTCCCAGCCCGCCGGCTCGTTCATGTCGTTCCAGATCCCGGCCACGCCGGCCGCGAGGAGGGGCTCGTGCTGCTCGCCCCACCACTGCCGCACCTCCGGCCGGTTGAAGTCGGGAAGCGCGGAGTCCTTCGGCCACACGCGCAGCGTGTAGAGCGAGCGGTCATCGCGTCTGCAGAACACGTCCTTGCCTCGACCCTCGCGGAACACGGCATAGCCAGGATCGACCTTGACGCCGGGATCGATGATGGTGACGACACGAAAGCCTTCGGAGGCGAGGTCGTGCAGCAGGCGCTTCGGCTGTGGGAACCGGCGCGCATCCCAGGTGAACACCCGGTAGCCGTCCATGTAGTCAATATCCAGATGGATAGCGTCGGTCGGGATTGCGCGGCGCCGGTATTCCCGCGCCAAGGCGCGCACCTCGCGTTCAGTTCGGTAGGACCAGCGCGACTGATGATGCCCAAGGGCCCAGAGCGGCGGGAGCGGCGTGCGGCCCACACGACCGGTGAAGCGGCGCAGCACGTCTGCGGGAGACGGACCGGGAAAGACGGTGAGGTCGATGCCACCCGCCAGTGTCTCCATCACCACGTGCTCGGGATCGGCGCTTGCGACGTCGAAGCGCGAGGGTGAGATCGCGTGAAGCAAGACCCCCCTCGCTTGGGGCACACGGGCCTCGTGCCGAAAACCGAGGAAAAAGGGGATCGAGACGTAGAGCGGGTCGCTGTCGAGCTGCACGTTTGCGTCTCGGCAGCGCATCCGGAGCTCCGCGCCCCGCTTGTCGAGGCGGCCCGTCTTCTCGCCGAATCCGAAAAAATGCTCGGCGGGGTACGCGTCGAGCGTGATCCTGCCGCGGCCGCCGGGCTCAAACGCGAGCCCCGAGAGCGTCGCCAGGGAGCGACCGTCGCGGTCGCGCACGTGCACGGCAAAGGGCTCGGGCTCGATCACAACGGTGGCCGCCCCCTCGGGCCCATCGAAGGCGACGAGAATCCGCCCGTCATCTTCCGCAAAGGGCTCGGCTGGCGATGGGCGCCACGGCAAAAACCCCACGGCTTCGGCGTTGTCGGGCGCAAGGGCGGAAGGGGCCGCCCGCAAGCGCACGGAGCCGTCGCGCGCAATGGCGAGCGAGGCCGCCACGCCTTCGAGATCGAGGAGCACCGCGCCGGGGTCACCTGGGCGATGGCCACGCAAGGCAGTCGCGGGTTGGAAGCGAGGCTCAGGCATCGCGCGCAGTCTACAATCCAGCGCGTCGATACAAAAAGGGTCGCAAAATCAAGCCCTTACGAAATGCAAAAGTCGTCGGGCGACAAGCGGGCGACAAGCGATCGGTCGGTCCGTCGCGATGCGTCACGGCTGCCGCGGCCGAAGTGCACGCACGATTGCGTCGGGTGTCGCCTTAGGCTTCGCGTAGTGGTCGAGCGACCGTGCGTCTCGATGCCGGCTGTACGCGCGCAGCACGCGCTCAGGAAGCGCCGCCCCTAACGCGGTTAGCGTCGAGTGTCGGGTACCCTCTTGGAGCCCGATATGGCCCACCCCCGCGCGCTCACACGCTTCGTGCCATGTGTTTCGCAGCGCGGCCGGCACCCAGCGCTTCGCGGCATTGTGAGGGCGGGGATTCCAAAAGAGCGCGGTCTCACCTCCCAGCCTCGCCTCAGGAGAGAACAGCTCCAAGCGCCACTCGATCCAGCGGACAAGCTCGGGATGCCACAACTCGCGCATGGTCGCGGAACGGTTTTTCGTGTGGCTGCGCCTCGCATCGGCTCGGGAGCCCTGTAGCGCGGCGGCCAAGCGCAGGTTGCCACCTCCCAGGTAGTCGTCGCAGTCAAATGCTCGGACCTCGCTCACGCGGAGCGACTCGTAAGCCGCTGCCATAAAGGCACCGCGCAACTCCCATGGAATCGCGGCCAATACACGGTCCTGTGCCTCCACCGTCAGGACGCGAGGGACGTGCTCCGCAACGTCGATCACCGGCCAGTGTACGTCCGGCCGACCATCTAACTCGCCGCGACGGCGTAGCCAAGAGACGAAGCCCCGGAAGCTGGTCAGCGCGTTCCGCTGAGACTTCAGGCCCATGCCGCGCTTGCCAAGCCAGAGCGCGAAGTCGTCCACCGTCGGCGTGCTAATCTCAAGGATCGTGCGGCCGTACCAGAATGAAAAGTGGCCATCCAGCCTCGCGTAGCGCTCAAGCTCCCGCAATGAGTTCGGCGAGCGCTTCCCCTGGGAGACGAGCTCGCGATACCAGTCGAGCCAGACCTCAACCTTGCTCTCGATCAGGAGCGCCGCGCTCGGTTTGCTGAGCCAAGGCGCGATGGCCCGTTCAAGGTTGCCGCTGTCGATATACGCTTTGCGGATCGCTTCGAGTACGCGCTCTGCTGTTCGGCGATCGGGAATCGGGAGGGGGCGTCCGGCCGGGTCCGGTATCGAGAAGACTCTTCCGGCAGGCCGACAATCCACGTACCAGTAGCGCTGCCCGCTGGCGCGGACGCGTTCCCGGACGTGCCCGATCTTCCCGGCCATGAGCCAACGCATACCCGAAGTGCTGGCCGCTTGGGAAGGGGAAACCGACAGAGCCTGGCCGATACCTGCACGCGTAAACCCTGCGCTGGTCTCCGAGGCCGCCGGAGCTTCCCCTCGGGTGCTTCGTCGGGAGCGTGCACCACGGGGTCCAGTTCTGGTTTCAGACGGATCCGCTCCGCGTCCCAGGTCGAAAAAGGGTGTGTTGATCTCTCATTCCCACCCCGCATGAACAGCGTCAGCAGCGGCAAACGTAGGAACCCGGAGAAAGGTCAACAATGGGAAATCTTGGGAAATTGACGTCAGACAGCGAATAGCGTATAGCGTCGTAAGTGCGCGTATAGCAGCGTAGTACACGAAGCACGTGGTACTCAGAATCGACTTGAGAGGCTCTTAGGACGCTCGACTTCACAACTCGCGTCGGATGGGAGTGAGCGGCTCGCCGACAGGTGGTAACGTGTCGCAGTCAGGAGTAGAGGCTCGACGTCATCGTCTCGTCGTCGCAGGTCGCTCGTGCTCTTGGCTTTCCACAAGATGCGATCTCGCTTGAATCTCCCTCCCGAGCTCGAGATGGGGCTCATGCGTCGGGATCACGGTGAGGGTGCCGGCCGTATCAGCCACCGGAAACGCAGCGCGACGTAACGTTCTGCCGGTGCGATGATCTCGGCTCCCGCCAGGCGCGGCTGGGTGGACTCCGTTGCTGCCGCGTTGCACCCCGTCGCTTGGCACGTCAGGACACCGGCTCACAGACGAAGATCGGGATGTCCCGGCTTGTCCGCTTCCGGTACTCGGCATACGGAGCGTAGTGCTGATCGCAGATCGGCCAGAGCCGGGGCTTCTCTTCCGGCGTGGCGAGGCGGGCCCGGAGCTGCATGCGGCGGCCGCGGTGGTTCACCTCGATCTGCGGGTGCTCGACGAGATTGCGGTGCCAGACGGGGTTCTTCGGTGCGCCGCCCTGGGAAGCCACCAGCAGCACGCCGTCCTGGTAGGGCAGGTACATCAGCGGAATCGTGAGCGTCCGGCCGGTCTTCGCGCCCCGCATCGTGACGAAGCAGACTTCGTTCCCGGCCATGGTGTTGAAGAGCCGGCCGCCGGTCAGCCGGTGCAGCAGGACGTGGGCGCGTGTCACGGCCTTGAGCGCCCAGCGCGGCGGCGGCGCGGCAGCGCTCGCGGAGCTCGAGCCGGTGGTCATGGTGGGTCCTCCAGGGATGTCGAAGGGAAGCGTAGTCCGACCTCGTGCGGTCGGCTCGTGAACCGGCCGCGCTGTTGCCCGCGGCGCTCGAGGAGCGCCCCCGGAACGCACGGTGGTCCATGAGATTCCACTTCCGTCCAGCTGCCGACCCGTGGAAGCACTGCGCCGATCATGCTCAGGCCGAAGAGGAACACGGCGAAGGACCACGCGCGCACGAACCTCGCGTCCCGGCCATCTTCCGAGCATGGTCTCAGGTAAGGACCGACGACCTCGCGTGTGGAGGCGCGGTCCTCGTCGCATTGGGGTGCGGCGAGGGGTGCCCCGTGGTGCCCCGTCCGGCGCGAGCACCGACGGCTCGAAGACCCGAAGGGCAGGCCATTCGAGGTCGTGTACAGGACCTGGGAAGGCGAGCCGCGCGGCTCGTCACAGAGCGCGCCCGGTCGCGAGGTCGACATGGTCCAAGGTCCTGTCTTGCGCGGGGGAGTGAGACAGCTTCCGGCGAGGTTCGACACCGTCGCACGGTCCAGCACGTGCTCTGGAGTGGCCAACCTCGCGGCTCACGACGGTGCGCAGGGAGGCGAGGACACGGGACCGCCTTGTCATCTTTCCGCGGCCGAGTGAGTGCCGACAGAGGGTCACGGTGCGTGTCGGGATCGGGACCGGTGGCCAGGTCGAGCCCGTCGTCACGATGGCCTTCCCGAACGACCCTGAGACGGCCCTCGCAGGGTGCGCGTAGCGCCGCGGTGCGCGCTCAAGGGTGCCTGCACCAAGCCTCGCTGCTCGTCGGCAGGAGGCTCGCAGAGGTGCGCGGCCTGGTCCTCGCGACGTGGCTGCTGCTCCCCCACCTCATTGCCTGAGCCCGTCCACGAGCCTGCCACGACCAGGCCCACGGCCGTGCCAACTGTGGGCACGAGATCATCCCTACGAGCTGCTCTCCGTCCGGTCAACTCCCGGCCTTCGAGCACGCCTTCCATCGATCGCACATCGTGAGCTCCGCATGCGTACGGTGATACCGGTGCTGGTCGCACTCTTTCTCCTGCCACGCGCGGACCACGGACCAGCTGAACGATCGTGGCGAGCGCGAGGATGCGGAGCAGAACGAGCGACCCGCGGGGCGACGCGCATGATCGGACTACACGCAAGATAAAGACCCACCGTAGTGTTCGCTGGCTTCCGGAATGATTCCGAGAGGCCGGGGGGAGAGCGTTCCTCATCGTCGAGAGCATGGACGGCATCGTCCACTTCGTGCTGCAGACGCCGGAGATCGAGGAGTACCGGGGCCGGGACGAACTCCTGCGCGGGGAGATCATTACCCTCCGCGCTACCCATGCCCCGCTGGGAAGCGAGCGACGGGTTCTTGTCGAGGTGACCCAGCACGGCCGATTGCCCGAGCTCGAGGCGACCTCGGAGCCGTCCACCGTCCTTGATCTCGTGGCGGTGCAAACC
The DNA here is from genome assembly GCA_035315025.1 of Myxococcota bacterium. Classification (GTDB taxonomy): domain Bacteria; phylum Myxococcota_A; class UBA9160; order UBA9160; family UBA9160; genus UBA9160. Next base: position 7,253 of record DATFYN010000603.1, on the reverse strand, counting down.
GTGCGGGACAACGGCGGGGCTCTCCCGGCGGACGGACCTGTCCACGGCTTCGGTCCGCGGCTACGTGAGGCCATGGCGGGCGGCTTCCCCTCCTGGAAGAGCGTGGGCTTGTGCAGGTCGCAGAGGAAGAGCGAGGCGGTGAGCGCGTCCGTCGCTTTGCGGTGGCGTTGGACGCGGAGGAGAGGATTGAGCGAGGGATGAAGGAGCGAGACCGAGGACTCGCCCTCCTCTCGGAAGTCGAGCGGGCCTATGGAAGGCCCGTCCTGCACGCGAAGCTCGAGCCGGGTCGTGCCTATCAGGGCCGGGTGGTCGCGATGGCTTCCGATGCCGACGGAAGAGCCTACGTCGTGCTGAACACGGACCCCACGCTGACCGCTGTACCGGCAGCGGAGCGAAGGTTGCAGGTCGGCCAGGAGATCTACGCGCGTGCTGTGACCCAGGAGATAGCTGGCGAGCGGCGATGGGTTCTCGCCTGGCAGCTGAACGACCTCGAGCAAGAGCGCACGCGCGACCGGGGCCGACAGCGCTGAGGGGCGGGGTGCAAGCGGGTCCCGTGTTTCATACGCCCACGCCCGTGGTCCATGAAGGGCAGGAAAGTCTCTTCGACTACGACGTCCGGCGAGCGCAGCCGATGGCCCAGCTTCTCCCCCGCTTCTGGCGCGAGGTCGTGTGGAATCCCGCCTTCGGTCTCGGGGTGGCGCAGGTCCCGCCAGATGCCTCGGAGAGCTACCACCTCGCTCACAGTCAGCTGGTCGAAGAGATCCACCTGGCGGTCCGGCGGTTGCACGCCGCTGGCGCTCGTCTCCAGGTCGAGACGGACCCACCGAGTCCGTTCGTGGTTCCCGGCGCGAGCGTCTACGAAGAGATGCGCCCCCTCGAACGGATCGGATTCAGCGCGCAGGAGACGGATCGCCACCACACGGAACGGAGCACTCGGCGCCTCCAAGCTCGGCACGCTCGATCCCGGCGGACCTGCTGGTGTTTCCGAGAAGCCCCCCACAGGATCTCAGCGCTCTGGACAGTCTCGAAGCTGTCGTGGGCAACGGGCGGCTCTTCTCCATCGAGGAGCTACGGGAGGCGCTCGCCTCGCAGGACCGCTACTTCCAAACGCTGGCTCTACGATTGCACCAGCCTTGGCTTGCCAGAAAGCTGGCACCTATCCGGGGGGCCCTGGCTTGGTGGGATCGATTTCGAAGGCGAGATTCTTGGAGAGACCACACCACTCGTGGAAGCCAAGCAACGACCGCCCGAGCTCGGTCATCGCTCTCGGATTCTTACGGCGAATATGCGGGCGTCAGGGCAGCGCCGGGGGTCCCGAGCCGACCGGGACCCCTTATTTTCCGTCCGCCTCGCGACCCTTTTAATGGATTGTGCATGAATTACCGAGAGACCGGCCCTCTTCGAGCATCTCGGTCTCGGGAGACGAAGCCCCCCGATTGAAACTCTCCCTCTGCGAAGCGCGGTCGCGCCCGGCCATGCACGTACGAGATCCTCGAGCTCGAGGGAGCTGTGGTCCTTGGTCACCACCCAATCGAACGCCGCGTTCGCGGAGCGGCCAAAGTCAAGCGGGGGTTGTGTTCCGGTTTGAACGGAGAACCGCTGCAATTCACGTGAATGTGATGCACTGCAGGCTTGACACCACCGGAAATGCCCGGCGAGGATGCAACCAGCGAATCCACTTGCCGAGGAGACGACTGATGACGCTTTCCTCTTCCAGCCGTTGGATGCCGGGTGTTCTTCTTCTTGGCGTCATTTTCTCCGCTCCGGCGAAGAGCCAGGTGACGGGGCCGCCTTTCTACGAGGTCATCGGGCTCGCGCTGCTTGAAATCGATTCTGCGCTTTGTGGTTATACTCAGAACTACACCGAGGTTTCGCGTGTAGCCTACCCCTGCGATGGTAGTGGTAGCTCCCCCGAAAATGGCCTTACTTCTGACCAGTCTGTTGCATTTACCGGCATCGCTTTCAACTATTGTCAAACGGCGAGCAACCCCGGGCCTTTTCTCGTCAACGAATGTAATCTTGGCCAGGAGGAACCTGCCGCCAAGGACGGCGGAAGTTGCCCCGCAACCACCGCCGCCGAAGACCCGGGGAATGCGCTGGGTGACCCGGTCGACGTCACGACAGGGTTCCTCAGCCTCACGCCGACCGACTTTGACCTCGGTCACGGTCTGCGCTTCGCGCGTCACTATTCGACCGCCGCCGCGCAGGCGGGAGGGACCGTGGGGCCGATGGGTCTAGGCTGGGGGCATAGCCTCCAGTGGACGCTCCAAAGACCGACGGACACCTCGGGTTTCAACTTATCTCTTGTGCTGATCCACGCGCCCTTCCGCACACCCGCGGTCTTCATGAAGTCCCAGACGGGAAGCAATTACCTGCCGAGTCAGCGCGGGGACGGCTCGGTCACCGTAGATGCTGACGGAACGCTCCACTACACGGCAGAGGATGGGACCGTTGCCACGTTTTCCCCTCCCCCTTCCAATCAGCTGATCTCTCTCCAGCCGGTCGGAGATCCTCTCATCACCGTCAGCGCGAACGGGAACACGACCACCTACTCCAATGGCCAGCAAACGATCGTCGTCACCACCAACGCGGGGCAGGTGTCCACAGTGACGGGAGGCGGGCAGACATGGTCCTACACTTACGACGCGAGCCAAAACCTCAAGACCGTGACCGGACCCGACCCGACCAGCCCTGGCGGGAGCAATACCATCACCTGGACCTACGCCTACGGCACGGCAGGCCTCACCGAGATCGACCGAAGCGACCTGACGCAGCCGCTCGCGACCTGGACATACGGTCCATCCTACCCCACAAACTTGGTCGGTACGGCGAACGAGCCGACGCTGGATCAGCCGCTTAGCTTTTCCTATTCGAACTACAGCAGTACGACGCTCAACACGACGGTCAGTGCGGGATCGAATCAGCTCGCCGTCTTCAACACAGCGAACGGCGTGATCTCGAGCGTCACGAACCCCTCCGGCCCGCCGAATCCCTCCCAGAGCGGCGTGAACGTTCCAGGGGGTGCGGGTGTCCCCGTCCCCTTCGCGAGCGCAACGACGAACTCAGTCGTGCAATGGCAAACGAAGACGGACAAGAACGGGAACGTCACGAGCTATTCGAACTACGACGCTTTCGGCAACCCCGGCAGCATTAGCGAGAGCGATTCACAGGGGAACCTCGTGCGGCAGCGCGCGTACACCTATCACCCTGTGCTGAAAACTCCATTGACGATCACGGAAGCCTCTGCTGTGACCGGGGTCTTTGGCGACAAGGTCACGACCTTGGACTACGACGACCCGTCGGCGCCTGGCTATAACCCGCTCACACCTAACGCAAATCCAACCATCCACCTCTTCACAAAGATCGTGACGGGAAAGACTCTCGATGCGGGTGGTGCGACCGTGGCGCTTGGCGCCACGACCCAGTTCACGTACAACGCGAACGGACAGGTGACTTCGGTGAGCGGCCCCACAGCCGCGAACTACACCGCGTACACGTACGATCCCACGACCGGCTATCGCACCGGGGTGCAGCGGTACGTAAACGGCTCGGGCTCTAGCCACCTCGATACGACCTACTCGAACTTCGATGCGCTCGGAAATCCCCAGACCGTGACCGACCCCAATGGGCAGGTGACGAGCTTCACCTACGACCTCCTCTCGCGCGTGAAGACCGTGCAGCCTCCCTACCCTTCCAATGAGGGATCGGGAAATACGACCCTCACGTTCACGTACGATGTCGATGGGGATCTTACGCGCGTGGACTTCCCGCCGGACAGCCTTGGGAACCCGTACTTTCTCACGATGGGCTATGACACGAAGCGCCGCCTCACCTACCTCGCCGATGCCCAGCAGAACGCCATCGTCTACGACTACACCGCGGGCCGAGCCACCGAGAAGTCGCTCTACACGGGCTTCGTGAGCCTCACTGCCCGGGGAACGAAGGTCGGCGACAGCACTTTCTCGTACGACACAGCCGGCCGCCTCGTAAAGGCCTTCAATCCGCTCTTCACCGACAACTCGATCGCCACGCAGTTCTCACCCGACGGCAACGGCAACCCGGTCTCTGTGACCGACGAGAACGGCCACACCGACAACCTGATGTATGACGCGCTCAACCGGCTGACCCAGATCCAGCAGGTTCGGACCGGGACCTTCACCACGGGCTTCGCCTACGATTCGCTCTCGGACCTGACAAAGGTCACGGACGCAGCCGGCAAGGAGACCGACTACACCTACGACGACCTGGGCCGCCTGGTAAAAGTCGTTTCCCCGGACACGGGGACCACGCTCTACCTCTACGATGCCGCGGGGAACCTCGTGACCAAGGTCGAGGACTTTACCGGGAGCCGGCGAACCACGAACTACACCTACGATGGGCTGAATCGCCTGACCGGGGTGACCTTCCCGACAGACCCGGCGTGGACCTTCACCTACGACACGAGCGCCACGACGAACCAGATGGGTCGCCTCGCCTCGGTTACGAATGGCACGGTCACGACTGAGCTCGAGTACTCGGCCCGCGGCAAGGTCCTCGCCGAGCGCACGACCGTCGGCGGGAAGCAGTACAGCGTGCTGTACCGCTACGACGTCTCCGGGAACCTCGCCTCGATCCAAGAGCCGAGCGGCGTCACGACCACCTACAGCTACTCCGGCAGCCGCCCCCAGCAGCTCTCGATCAACTCGGGCCCGACCTCTACGGGGATCGGGAACATCACCATCTCTGGGGGGACGCAGATCTCGAACATCGCCTTCCTCCCCTTCGGGCCGCGCATCAGCGCCGACTTCGGCGGCGGGGTCTCGAGCCAGCGCCAGTACAACCTGCGCTATCAGATGACGGGGCTTCAGGTCACGACCTCTACGACCACCTATCTCAACCAAAGCTACATCTACAACTACACGGCCGGCGCTCCCGGCCCGAATGACCCCGGGCCGAACCTCGACGCGCTTGCAGATAACCTGAATCCGAGCCAGAGCCGCTTCTTCTTCTATGACCCGCTCGACCGGCTCAGCGAGGACTCAGACCTCTCGGGGAATCCGATCTACTCGTACAGCTACGACGCCGTGGGGAATCGCAGCCAGCAGGTGGGACCCGACGGACCCACCAGCTACAGCTATGAGCCCAACACGGACCGCCTCGCCTCCGCCACGGGTGCCGAGGCGCTGCAATACGCGCACGATGCCTACGGCAACCGGATCTGGGCCGGGGCTGCGCCGTACTCGGGCACGCCCTCGCTCAAATACAACGAAAGCAACCGCCTGGTCGAGGTGGACGACCCCAACAACCCGACGACTGTGCTGGGCCAGTACACCTACGATGCCTTTGGGAGGCGGGTCCAGAAGGTGGCCGGCGGCGTCACGACTCTCTACCTCTACGACCTCGCCGGGCATCTCAGCGAAACGGTGACGACCAGCGCAATCCCGAACAATGTACGCGACGTGGTCTACATCGAAGACGAGCTGGTAGGCGTGGTAGATCAAGCGAAGAACGTCGGTGCAAAGGTCTCACCCTCGCTCCGAGGGTTCTTCGAGAGAACGCCTCCGGACCAGTGGCTGCTGCTCGCATTCGAGTCCGGGGCACTGCTTCTCCTGCTCGCCACGCCCGTGAGGCGCGCGCTCCCGTCCGCAGCGCCGATCGCCCTTCTGGCGGCGATTCTCTCCATAAACTCGTGCGGTGGAGGTGGGCCCACCTTTTACTGGGTATACACGGACTACATTGGCAAGCCGCTCGCGGTGACGAACTCCCAGCTCGTTTGGACCGCGACCTACACGCCGTTCGGCCTGGCAACGCCGAATACGAATCCCTCAGGCGCGGGCACCTTCAATCTCGACTTCCGCTTCCCAGGTCAGATTTTCGATGCGGAGAGCGGGCTGCACTACAACTTCTACCGCACATACGATCCCGCAATTGGACGCTACTTAGAATCGGATCCGCTGGGCTTGCAGGCTGGGGTGAACGTCTACACCTACGCGCAAGGCAGCCCGACTAATCTGAACGATCCGAATGGCAGAATTATCTGGATTCCGATCATCGTGGCGGGTGTTGGTGCTGTGGCCGGCGGAACTGTAGAGGGCACGAAGGCGTATGCTTGCGGAGCTCGAGGTTTGGATCTCGCTGCTGCCGTGGGGCGCGGAGCTTTAGCCGGCGGCGTTGCGTCGCTGACCGGACTCATCGCCGCCGTTGCGACGGAATCTCCAATCGCTGCCGGTGCTGCAGGTGCCTTCACATTTGACGCTGCGAATGGAGTTCTCGGTGGAGACTTTAACCCGGAGCAGGCCGCGGTGGACACAGCTTGGGGTGCCGCCTTGGGTCCGGTTGCGGAAGAACTCACACCGGCGGTGCGTGGTGGCTGGAACTTCAACCCCTTCACCAGCACCCGTACGTTTGGGTCCAAGGCGCTCCAATTGTATACCGGCGAAGCGATCTCCCAGACATTAGATGCGTCGAAGGATCTGCCGGACACAAGCGAGGAGAAATGTGGCTGCGACGCAACGCGATATTCCCGCTGAGCTTAAACGCAAGGTTCCGCCCTTCGTGCTCGTGGGATTCAATCTGAGCAAGTTCGCGGTTCTCTTTGGGTTCGGGCTCTCAGTGGTTTTTCTGTATGGGCCGATCTTCAGGCATCCGGATCACAACGCGATTCGCTACCTGGCAGGACCCTGGTTGTGTCCGACTCTCGTCGCTATCTACTATCTCCTGCTGCCGTTCAATCCCTATCGAGGAATCGGAGCGCGCTCCGCTGGGTTAGTCGATGAGAACGAGCATGATTCGGACGCCCAGAAACTTGTCGAGATCTATCGATCGAAGGAGGCTCGGCGCTTCCTTGTGGTAGTGACATTAAAAACTTCAGCTGCGCTATTCGCGATCATGGCGCTGATCACTTTCGCAAGCCGCGCATCGATTCAGTGGTATGTCGTCTCGCCCTGGCTCGTACCGGGATTGCTCGGCTGCTGCATCGGGTCCCTCATGACGATAGGCTGCGACTATATCGCCTGGGGGCTGCGCACGTGGGCTGCGACCAGGTACGACGGCTGAATTTCTACTACAACTTCTACAGAACCTACGACCCGACCACGGGACGCTATCTGGAAGCGACCCCATTGCCTCCCCGGGGTCAGCCTATGACCGGGAGGTCTGGAGCTGGAGCACTACAAAATCACCCTTAGGAACTGTAAAAAAATAACTTGACTATTGTGCCGTCTCGTCCGACTCTCACGATGTGGGAGCCGATCAGGAGATCCGAGCAAAATTTC
>DATFYN010000602.1:0-16241 GCA_035315025.1 Myxococcota bacterium | reverse complement strand
CTCGCGGGCGAGCCATGGGTTCCAGGCGTCCCAGCTCGGGTCATCGGGAGGAGGTCCCGGCTGCGGATTCCCAATCGGTGGCCGCGCACGCCACGCCCCCACAATCACCGCGGGGACGATCGTCGAGAGCCCGAGCACAAGACCCACGGGGTGCGCGCCCGCACGGAGCGAAAGAGCGATCGCCCCCGCCAGCACCACAAAGCGCAGAGCGAAGCCCGCCGCCCAGGCGTGACCCACCGCGAGGTCGCCCGCGAAAAGGCGCTGGCTCCCGCTTCGGAGCGCCCGGAAATTCACCCCTTCGATCCCCGCCCCGAGGGCGAGGCTTGTCGCAAAGGCCGGTCCTCCCGCGGCATAGCCCACCGCGACCGCACCGGCGGCGATCGCGAAGTTCAGGCGTTCAATGGAGTTGAGCTGCAAACGATCCTCAGCGCTTCGCAGTTCCGCCGCCCGGCGGCCCCTCGTCGAACAGCTTGCGCATGCGAAAAAGGCGCAGCACGAAGGCCCCGAATCCCACGACCGTGCCCACGATCAGCCAGCGCGGAGAGCTCGCGAAGTGGCTGTCGGCCCAGTAGCCGATGCCCGCTCCGATGGCGATGGCGATGACCGCCTCCAGGGCTCCCTGGTACGCGGCCGCTCCGCGTCGTGCCTCATCCCCTGTCACTCTCGTGAGCTTCCAGCGGTTCGGACAGGCGCGCGCCGCAAACCTGCGCGCCGAAAAACGGGCCGCACCATAGCCGACGCCTTCCCCCGGCTCAACGCACCCGCGCTGCGACGCGAAGGGCGACGCGGGCGGCGGCGATGGTTTTGCGCACGTCCGACGGGCGGTGGGCGAGGGAGACGAAACCCGCCTCGAAGGGAGAAGGGGCCAGGTAGACCCCCTGCTTGAGCATCGATGCGAAGAAGACCCGGAATCGCTCGGCGTTTGCCTTCTTCGCCTCCTCGAAGTTGCGAACGGGGCCGGGGTGGAAGAAAAACCCGAACATCCCCCCGAGGCTCCCGGCGATGAGCTCGACCCCAGCCTCGTCTGCCGCCTCGCGCAGGCCGACCACGAGTGCCGAGGCGCAGGCCTCGAGCTGCTCATACACACCGGCTCGCCGGAGCTGCCGCAGCGTCTCGAGCCCAGCCGCGACCGCGAGCGGGTTTCCCGAGAGCGTCCCCGCCTGGTAGACGGGACCCTCGGGCGCGATTTTCATCATGAGCTCCGCTCGTCCGCCGTAGGCTGCCGCCGGAAGGCCGCCGCCCACCACCTTGCCCAGGCAGGTCAGGTCGGGCCGCACACCGAATCGCGTCTGCGCTCCCCCAAACGCCACCCGAAATCCCGTCATCACCTCATCAAAAATGAGAAGGGCGCCGTGTGCGTCGCACAAGCTGCGCAGGCCCTCGAGAAATCCGGGCTGCGGGAGAACGAATCCCATGTTCCCCGCGACCGGCTCGACGATCACGCCGGCAATCTCCCTTCCCCAGCGTTCAAAGGCACTCGCCACCGCGTCAAGGTCGTTGTAGGGAGCTTGCACGGTGAGCTCACTGAAGGCAGGAGGCACGCCGGGCGAGCCCGGGATGCCGAGCGTCGCGACACCGCTTCCGGCTCCGACGAGAAGCGCGTCGGCATGGCCGTGGTAGCAGCCGTCGAATTTCACGATGCGGGGCCGACCGGTGGCCGCGCGCGCGAGCCGCAGCGCACTCATCGCAGCCTCGGTGCCTGAGCTCACCATGCGCACGCGCTCGAGGCTCGGGAGCGCTTGCCGGATCGCTTCGGCGAGTTCGGTCTCACCCTCCGTCGGTGCGCCGAAGCTCGTGCCGCGCGCCGCCGCGGCGCGCACGGCGCCGACCACCCGCGGCTCGGCGTGGCCGAGGATGAGCGGCCCCCAGGAGAGGACGTAGTCGATGTAGGCATTGCCGTCGGCGTCCCACACCTGTGCGCCCTTGCCGCGCACGAGGAAGCGCGGAACACCGCCCACGGCGCCGAACGCTCGAACCGGACTGTTAACACCACCCGGGATCACCCGCCTCGCGCGGGAGAAGAGAGCCTTCGAGCGGCGGGTCGAAGGCACTACTCGGCCGGGGCTCCGGAGGCCCCGTTTCCGCCGCCGCCGCTCGGCGTCGCGCTCGCGTCATCTCCCTCGGCCAGACGCGCCATGGCCACAAGCCGCTCGCCCTCGGAGGGCTCCATGAGCCGCACGCCTTGCGTCACGCGTCCCATGGTCGAGATGCCGCTCACCCGACAACGCAGCACCTTGCCTCCGTTCGTGATCAGCATGACCTCGTCCGGATCCGTCACCTGCGCCACTCCGATCACGGGCCCGTTGCGGTCGCTCGTGCGAATCGTGATCACCCCTTGGCCGCCGCGATTCTGCTTGCGGTAGTCGTCGAGCGGTGTGCGCTTGCCATAGCCGTTGGCGGTGACGGTAAGGATCGTGGCCCCCGGCGAGAGGATCTCCATTCCGACCACCTCATCGGACTCGGAAAGCAGAATGCCGCGCACGCCCGTCGCAGCCCTCCCCATCGGCCGCACCTGCGTCTCGGGGAAGCGGATCGACTTGCCGGTTCGCGTGGCGATCAGCACCTCCTGGCTGCCGTTTGTGCGGCGGGCTGCGATCACCTCGTCCGCTTCCTCGAGATTGATGGCGATGATCCCGCCGCGGCGCGGATTGGCGTAGGCGTCGAGGTCGGTTTTCTTGATCACACCCTTTCGGGTGCACAAGAGAACGTATCCCCGCTCGTCGAAGCGCCGCACCGGCAAAAGGGCTTGGATCCGTTCGCCCCCTCCGAGCTGCAGGAGGTTCACGAGCGCCTTGCCGCGTGCGGCACGCCCCACCTGCGGGAGCTCGTGGACTTTTAGCCAGTGGACGCGCCCTTTGTTGGAGAAGAACAGGATGTACGCGTGGGTCGACGCCACGAACAGGTGCTCGACGAAATCTTCTTCCCGGGTGTCCATGCCCGTGACACCCTTGCCGCCGCGGCGCTGCGCACGGTACTGCGCCACGGCGTTGCGTTTCGCGTAGCCCAGGTGCGACATGGTGACGACCATGTCCTCCTCGACGATTAGGTCCTCGGTGGTGAAGCTCTCGACGGGCCCGGTGATTTCGGTCCGCCGCTCGTCCCCGAAGCGCTCCCGGATCTCCGTGAGCTCGCTCACGATGACTTCAAGGACGCGGGTGTCGCTCCCAAGCAGGTCCTTCAGATCCGCGATCTTCGCGCGCACCTCGGCAAGCTCCTCGACGATCTTCTGGCGCTCAAGCGCCGTGAGGGCACGCAGGCGCATGTCGAGAATCGCCTGGGCCTGTCGCTCAGAGAGCGCAAAGCGCGTCATGAGTTCGCCGCGCGCGGCGTTCGCGTCCTCGGCCCCGCGGATCAGAGCGATGATCGCGTCAAGATTGTCGAGGGCGATCGCGAACCCTTCGAGCAGGTGGGCCCGCGCCTCGGCCTGCGCGAGATCGTAGGCCGCCCGGCGAGCCACGGTTTCCCTGCGGAAGTCGATGAACAGACGCAGCGCCTCTTTCAGCATCAGCGTCTGGGGGCGCCCGTTCACGAGCGCCAGCAGGTTGACACCGAATGTGGTCTGAAGCGGCGTCAGCTTGTAGAGCTGGTTGAGGATCACGTCCTCGGGCGCGTCGCGCCGGAGCTCGATCACGATGCGCATCCCCTGCCGGTTCGACTCGTCGCGCAGATCCGTGACGCCATCGACCTTGCTCTCGCGCACGAGCTCCGCGATGCGCTCCAAGAGCGTGGTCTTGTTCACGAGGTAGGGGATCTCGGTGACGACGATGCGCGCGCCGCGCTTGGTTTCCTCGGTCTTGGCGCGGGCGCGCACCGTGATGAGGCCCCGGCCCGTCGAGTAGGCGTCGCGAATGCCCTCGCGGCCGCAGATCATGGCGCCCGTCGGAAAGTCCGGACCGGGCATCTTCTCGAGCAGATCGTCCAGCGTACAGTCCGGGTTGCGCGCCTCGAGCACGAGCGCGTCTACGAGCTCGCGCAGGTTGTGGGGGGGCACGTTCGTGGCCATGCCGACGGCGATGCCGGTCGAACCATTGGCCAGGAGGTTCGGAAAAGGCGTCGGGAGAACCACCGGCTCCGTCGTCGAGCCGTCGAAGTTCGGCACGAAGTCGACCGTGTCGCGATCAATGTCGCGAAGCATCTCCTCCGCCAGCGGGTGGAGGCGCGACTCGGTGTAGCGGTAGGCGGCGGCCGGATCGCCGTCGATGGAGCCGAAGTTGCCCTGGCCGTCGATCAACGGGTAACGCAGCGAGAAATCTTGCACGAGCCGCACCAGCGCGTCATAGACCGCGCTGTCACCGTGGGGGTGGTAGTGCTTCAGCACTTCGCCCACCACGCCCGCGCACTTGGAGTAGGGCCGCGTGGAGAGCAGTCCCTCCTGCTGCATGGCATACAGGATGCGCCGGTGGACAGGTTTAAGGCCGTCCCGAACGTCGGGCAGCGCACGGCTGATGATCACCGACATCGAGTAGTCGAGGAACGAGCGCCGAACCTCGTCCTCGATGTTCACGGGCTGGAGCGATCCCGTGGGCGGCGGCGCGCCCCCCGCGCTGCTCGGGAGCTCGTCTTCGGATTCGGGAGTTTCGGAGGGTTCGCTCGCCACGCGGCTTCCTGTGTGCCTAGATGTCGAGGTTCTGTGCGTCGAGGGCGTTGCGTTCGATGAACTCCCGGCGCGGCTCGACTTCGTCGCCCATCAGCCTGCTGAACATCTCGTCGGCCTCGTACGCATCCTCAATCCGCACCTGCAAGAGCGTGCGTTTGGCAGGATCCATGGTGGTGTCCGACAGCTGTTCGGGATTCATCTCGCCGAGACCCTTGTAGCGCTGTACCGAAAGCCCTTTTTGCCCGAGCTGAAGGACGCGCTGCAGGAGCAGGACCGGGGTCGCCAGGGCTGCCTCCACCTCGGCCGCCGCCCCCGCGATCTGGAACGGACCCCGACCGAGCTCCGTCATTTGCCCAGCCAAGATGCCGAGCCGCTGGTAGTCCGGCGAGCGGACGAACTCCGCGTTGAAGGGCGTGCGGTAGACGACGCCCGCCCGGCGTGTCTCCGCGAGCAGCGTCGAGCCCCCGTGCTCGGGGTCAGGCTCGACGCTGAAGCTCACCGGCAGAGCCTCCGCAGCCGTCTCGGCGAGCTTCGCACGGATCCCCTCCGTAACCCGGCCACGGAGCGCCCCGGCGTCCGCCAGATCCGACTCCCGCGGCGCGCCCGCCCACACCGCGGCGTCGACCACCCGCTCATCGATCCGGCGGAGCGCGATCCGCTGGACGAGGCGCTCGTACTCGCTCGCGAGCTCGAGGAGCTGCCGTGCCGCATCGGAAGACAGCGCTTGGTCGGTGCCCGCCGGCGCGATCACGCTGCTCCGCAAGGCAAGATCAAGCAGGTGGGCGCGGAGCGCGGGCTCGTCCTTTACGTAGCGCTCGCTCTTGCCCTTCTTCACTTTGAACAAGGGCGGCTGCGCGATGTAGAGATAGCCGCGCTCGATCAGGTCGCGCATCTGACGGTAGAAGAACGTGAGCAAGAGCGTGCGAATGTGGCTCCCGTCCACGTCGGCATCCGTCATGATGATCACTTTGTGGTAGCGGGCCTTCGTGGCGTCGAACTCAGAGCCGATACCGCAGCCGATCGCGGCAATCAGGGCCTGGATTTCCTGGCTCGAGAGCATGCGGTCGATTCGGGCGCGCTCGACGTTCAGAATCTTGCCGCGAATTCCCAGAATCGCCTGCGTCTCGCGCAGGCGTCCCTGCTTGGCCGATCCACCGGCGGACTCCCCCTCGACGATGAAGAGCTCACACTTGGCAGGGTCACGCTCCTGGCAGTCGGCGAGCTTTCCGGGAAGGCTGTAGTCGGCAAGCGCACCCTTGCGCCGGGCAAGATCGCGCGCTTTGCGAGCCGCGGCTCGGGCGCGGGCCGCGTCGAGAACCTTGGAGGTAATCGACTTCGCAATCGAGGGATTCTCTTCGAGGTGCGCACCGAGCTGGTCGTAGACCAGGTTCTCGACCAGCCCGCGGACCTCGCTCGTCCCGAGCTTGGCCTTCGTCTGCCCCTCGAACTCCGGCTGCGGGAGCTTGACGGAGATCACCGCCGTCAGGCCCTCTCGCACGTCATCCCCGGTCACCGACTCCGCCTCGCCTTTGCCGTTCTTCGACTGGGAAGCGAAGTAGCGGTTAAAGGTGCGCGTGAGCGCCGTGCGGAAACCAATGAGATGCGTGCCCCCTTCGACCGTATTGATGTTGTTGGCGAAGGAGAAGACGCTCTCGTTGTAGGTCTCGTTGTACTGGAGGGCGACCTCGATCGTGACGGGTACCTTGCGGCCGCGCACTTCGAACTCGCGCTGACCGGAGATGAAGATCGGCGGCCGGTGCAGAGGTGTTCGGCTGCGGTTCAGATGCTCGACGAACGAGACGATTCCACCCTCGTAGCGGAAGTCATGGGATTTCCCGCTCCGCTCGTCGGTGATCTGGATTCGGATGCCTGCGTTCAAGAACGAGAGCTCCCGCAGGCGCTGGGAGAGCACGTCGAACGAGAGCTCGATGGAAGAGAAAATCTCCGGATCGGGATGGAAGGTGACCTTGGTCCCCGTCTTGTCCGTCGTACCAATCGCGGTGAGCGCCTCGACGGGTACACCCCGCTCATAGGTCTGTCGCCAGACCTTCCCGTTACGCTTGATCTCGAGTTCGAGGTGATCGGAAAGGGCGTTCACGACGGAGACGCCGACCCCGTGCAGACCGCCTGAGACCTTGTAGGTGCTCTCGTTAAACTTCCCGCCTGCATGGAGGGTGGTCATGACCACCTCGGCCGCGGAGCGTCTCTCGGTCGGGTGCTGGTCGACGGGGATCCCCCGTCCGTCGTCGGTGACCGTCACGCTATTGCCGTCGTGGATCACGACGCTGATCTCGCGGCAATAGCCTGCCAGGGCCTCGTCGACCGAGTTGTCAACGACCTCGTAGACGAGGTGATGCAGACCCTCGGGACCGGTCGTCCCGATGTACATCGCCGGGCGTTTTCGAACCGGGTCGAGGCCTTCGAGGACCTCGATCGAACTCGCGTCATAGGTCACGGGCAGCGGTTCCTCGCTGGTCCCGCGCGGATTTTTGGGGGGTTCGCGCGGTGCGATGGGCGCGCCTTCGCGCCGAACTACGACGAAACGGTACCGAAAGGGTAAGTCCCGGTAAAGGCTTGCGGTTCCGTCGGAGAAGCAGCGCCGATTAAATCCGCATCGGCATCACCACCGCGAGGCTATCGGCGTCGTCGGTGGGGCGGATCTGGGCCGGCGAGAGCTCGTCGTGGAGACCGAGCTGGATTTCCTTCGCTTGGAGGACGCCTAGCGCATCAAGCAGGTACCGAGCATTGAAGCCCAAGCAGAGCGGCTCGCCGGCGTAGTCGATCTCGAGCTCCTCGTGGCCCTCGCCAAGGTCGGGATTGCTCGACGACATCTGGAGGCGGCCCTCCTGGACCTCAAGCTTGACGGAGCGGCTGCGCTCGACGGAGAGCACAGAGACCCGGCGAAGGGCATGGATCAAGGGCTCCCTCTCGAGCACAAGCACATGCCGCGGCGGTTTCGGTAAGACCTGGCGGTAGTTTGGGAATTCACCCTCTATCAGGCGCATCATCAGTGTCACTTCGCCTCTCCGCGCAACGCCGTTATTGCCCTCGAAGCCAAGTTCCACCTCATCCGCATCTTCCTCGTCCACGAGACGCTTTAGCTCCGAAAGGCCCTTTCGCGGAAAGATGACCCCGCTGGAGAGCCCCGAGAGATCAGCGGCAATGACGCGATCGAGGTAGGCCAAACGGTGGCCGTCGGTCGCCACCATGCGAATCTTGCCGGTGTCAGGTAGGACCTCGAAGTAGACTCCATTCAAGTTGTATCGGGTCTCATCGGCCGAGGCCGCATACATCGTGCGCTCGATCATCGCGCTCAAAAGGCTGGCCTGGATTCGAACCATAGCCTTCGGCGAGGGGGACGGAAGTGTCGGGTACTCGTCCCCAGCCGTTCCGGCAAGCACGAAGCGAGAGCGCGGACACTGTATTTCGAGGTAGGAGTTCGGGGTGCTCGCAAGCTGGAGCGGCTCGTCCGGAAGTTCGCGGACGATCTCGAAGAGCTTCTTTGCAGAGACCGTAAGATTGCCGGGGGCGCTCACTTGTGCGTCGTGGGAGCCGCGTACCCCGACTTCGAGGTCTGTCGCTGCAATATGGAGTCGGGCACTGCCACCGTTCTGGGTTGCCTCTAGATACGCATTGGCAAGAATCGGCATGGAGTTGCGTTTTTCAACGATCGCTTGGATTCGCCCGAGCCCCTTCTGGAGCTCCGTTTTTGCGATCACCAGCTTCATGGCTTCACAACTCCTTTGGATAGAAATTCAATTGGTAGGAATAGTGATAGATCACAGGACTTGGTCGAGAACTCGGTCATCCCGCTGATCTGCAAGGCTTTCTAGCGATTCCCCTCAGTGTCCGCGGTCACCCCTTGCACGCGGAGAGAGAAGGTCCAAGGCGAGTTGCCTCACCTACAGGCGAGGGACCATACCCGCAATCTTACCACGTCAAGGCACGAGCTAGCCGCGTGTCATGTCAATTACCCGCTGGGTTGACAGCGTCTCAGGCCGCTGGATAAGCTCCGCCATTCCTCGGGCCGCCTGTGTTTGGGTGTTTGGCAGCCTTTCGACTGTCGGTGACGCCTGCTTCGGGCGAGGTACCATGCTCGGTCCCCAATAGAAGGCGCCAATCATGAAGCGAACCTACCAGCCGAGCAGGATCCGCCGGAAGCGTGTGCATGGTTTCCGCGCGCGGATGCGGACGAAAGGTGGCCGGCTTGTGCTCAAGCGGCGGCGCGCAAAGGGGCGCAAGCGGCTGGTCGTTACGATCGCTTCGAAGTAAGCGATGGGTGGGCCGCGTGAGCGGTTCCCGAGAGCCTCCCGCCTGCGACGTTCCCGGGAGTTCCAACGTGTGGCGCGCCTCGGGCAACGGATGACCACCGAGCACTTCGTTGTGCTGCTAGCGCGCCGCGACCCCAAAAGGTCGGCCGACCCGCCGCGGCTTGGAGTCACCGTGAGCAGGCGCGTCGGCAGTGCGGTCGTGAGAAACCGGGTTAAACGTGGGATCCGAGAGTGGTTTCGCCGGAGTCAGGCATTGCTCGAGGCGCGCGGAGATCTTGTGGTGATTGCCCGTCAAGGTGCCGCTAGGCTTGGCATGAGAGAAATCTCGCAAGAATTGAGTGAGGTCTTAAATTGAGGGGAGAACACCTCGCTCCTCCGAACCGTCTGGTAGTGCTGCGTCCTGCGGTACTCGGTTCCGCACTCCTGCGCATCTATCGTTTCCTACTCTCTCCTCTGCTCGGCGACGTCTGCCGCTTTGAGCCGAGCTGTTCCCGCTATGCGGAGCAGGCCTTTCGACGCCATGGTGCGCTGCGCGGCTCCTGGCTTATGCTGCGTCGCCTTGCGCGCTGCCATCCCTTCCATCCCGGCGGGCTGGACCCGGTGCCGTAAAGAGCGCGCGTGGACCGAAACCTCCTCCTTGCATTTGCCCTCTCGTTTCTTGTCTTGGTGACATGGCAGTTCCTCCAGCCGCCACCCCCACCAAAGCCGGCGCCCGCGCTACAGACGCCTGCGGCGACTGCACCGCAGCGCGCGCCCGAGCCGGCCCCAACCGCAGTCGCTCCGCAACTCTCGCCGCCACCCCCGACACCAGGGAGTGACGGGTCCGCGCCGCAGATCGCGCGGGTGGAAACCCCGCTCTACAGCGCGGAGCTTTCCACACGGGGTGGCGGGCTGATGAGCTGGAAGCTCGCGAAATATCGCGACAGCACCGCGAAGGATGCCGGGCCGGTCGAGCTCATAACCCCTGGGGCCAACGGCGAGGTGGCTCTCGCGACCCCCTTCCCCGAGCTCGGGCTTGGAGACCTCAGTCTCGCATCCTTCCGCCTGGTGAGTCACGACGACACGACGGTGGTGTTCGAGTACAAGGCGAGCGGTCTCACGGTACGCAAGACCTTCGCGTTCGACCGGAATCGTTACGAGGCTCGGCTCGAGATCGAGGTGCGCAACGACAGCCAGCAGATGGTCACCCCAAGCTTCTGGGTGGCTTGGCCGATGGTGCAGCGCGGAGCGCCGAAGTATTTCGACGAACGCCTCTCTGTCATGCATGAGGGCAGTGTGCGCCGGATTCCCGTCGGCTCCGTCGGCGACCCCGGGTTCATTGCGAAACTCACCGGATCGTCGGGCACGCAAACGCCCACCTTCGAGGGCGACATCGACTGGGTGGCTGCCGAATCCAGGTACTTTCTTGCGGCGATGATCCCGGATCTTCCACGGGAAGCGATCGCGAAGTTCATGAAGGGCGAAGAGCCGAAGGAGGCGGACGCGTTCCTCGGATTCCACCCCGTGGAACTCCCAGCCTCGCACCTGGCCTCCCGAGAGATCGAGATCTACGTCGGTCCCAAGGACCTGAGCCTGCTGACGGAGATGGGTTCGCACCTCGAGCGGACGGTGGACCTTGGCTACGCATGGGTGGCGCCGCTCACGCGCGCCTTCGGCGGGCTCCTACACGCCTGCTACAGCGTCATTCCGAACTACGGCGTCGCCATCATCTTGCTGACCGTGTTGGTGCGGATCGCAACCGCCCCACTCACCACACGACAGATGCGTTCTATGGCAAAGATGGGGAACCTCCAGCCCCGGATTAAAGAGCTCCAGGAGAAGTACGCAGACGATCGCCAGCGCCAGTCACAGGAGATGATGAAGCTGTACAAAGAGTCGGGGGTAAATCCGCTTGGAGGGTGCCTGCCGATCCTGCTTCAGTTCCCGGTGTTCATCGGCCTCTACTACGCGCTCCAGAGTTCGATTGACCTGCGGCAGGCTCCTTTTTTCGGTTGGATCCGCGACCTCTCGGCACCCGAACAGGTGGCGATGATTCCCGTTCTCGATCTCCCGGTGCGGATCCTCCCGCTCGTCATGGGCGCCAGCATGGTGCTCCAGCAGCGGCTTACACCGAGCACCAGTATGGATCCAGCCCAGGCCCGAATGATGATGACCGTGATGCCGGTCATGTTCACCGTTCTCTTCTATCAGTTCCCCTCTGGCCTCGTGCTCTACTGGCTGGTGAGCAATCTGCTGGCGGTGGGCCATCAGTACTGGCTCAAGCGGAGCATGAGCGTCGCGAAGTAGGAGAAGTCGATGTACGACCCGAGAAGCGAGTGGAGAGAGTTCGTAGGGGCCAACCGCAACGAGGCCCTCGGCAAGGCGTCGAGCTTCTTTGCCGTCCGCGAGGACGAGCTCGAAATCGTCGAGCCGCCTGCGGGTGAGATCTTCGGGCTCGCGGCGCGGGCGCTGATTGTTGCGGCCTTGCGGGACCGAAAGCAAAGAGGCGGAGGCTCCCGCGGCCCGGAGCGCCCCTCCGAACGGCCCGCCGGAAGGCAGGGAGAAGGAAGAGGAGACAACCGATTTCGGGAACCGCGCCGCGCAGTCGAGTCCGAACGCCCTGCGGTGCAACCGCCCAAGCTGAGCCCGGCCCCGGAACCAGAAGAGCCTTCGGTGGGAAGCGCGCGTACGCCCCTGAGTCCCGTCGGCGAGTTCGTTCTTGGACTCATCGAGCGCATGGAGGTGGGCCCGTTTGAGATGAGCGAAGGCCGGGAGGGGAACCTGATCGCCATCGGCCTGCGTGGACCGGCTGCGATGAAGGTTACAGCCGGGGATGCACGGTCCATTGACGCCATCCAGCTCCTCGCAAACCAAGCAGTCCTGCGGACCGGCGACGAGAACCTGCGCGTCGTTGTGGATGCGGAGGGGGACTCCGACCGGCGCGAGGCTTACCTAGCTCGCCTCGCCGAGCGTGCCGCCCAGCGGGCCGCGGAGACCGGCCGATCGGTCGCCATTGACCCCATGAACCCGAAGGACCGCCGCATCGTTCACGTTGCGCTTCGGGACTTCGAAGGGGTCGTGACGATGAGCGTGGGCTCGGGTCGCTACCGGCAGGTCGTGGTGGTTCCCGAAGGAGCTCCGGAGTACGAGGAGGCACGTCGGCAGGCCGAGACCGCCTCAAGCCGGACGGAGGGCTGAGGCGGCGCAAACGTTCCACGGGGAACGTCCCTGATCGCGAGCGCTCGCGACCAGAACGCAAGGACCCGCGCTCTCTCGAACGTTCCACGGGGAACACGCCTGACGAGGTCAGATTCCTCCAAGCCTGAGGTCATCCGGCTGCTGGCCGAGGGCCTGGCGGCGTTGTCCCTCCCGGTGCATCCAGGGTCTGCGTTGGAGACGCTCGCGGAGCTCGCCACCCTCGTCGAGGAGTGGGCCCGCCGGATAAACCTGACGGGGCATCGCA
Organism: Myxococcota bacterium; assembly: GCA_035315025.1. Classification (GTDB taxonomy): domain Bacteria; phylum Myxococcota_A; class UBA9160; order UBA9160; family UBA9160; genus UBA9160. The sequence continues at coordinate 3,931 of DATFYN010000602.1, read as the reverse complement.
CGGCCGAGTCTGTGGTTCGGCGCCTCATTCTCGACGCGGCCGCCCTGGATGCCGCCGCGCCGGCCGACATTGGCTCCCTGGTGGACGTGGGCTCGGGAGCCGGGTTCCCGGGCCTTCCTCTCGCAATCCTTCATCCAGAGCGCAAGATCCTTTTGGTCGAATCCCGGGAGCGCCGGCACCATTTCCAGCGGATGGCGATCCGCGAGCTCGGCCTCGCGAACGCCGAGGCCCGGCACGGCCGGGCCGAGTCTCTTTGTCCTTCACCGCACGATGCGGCCATCGCTCAGGCGGCCGCCGCGCCTCCCGAAGCGGCTTCCCTTCTTCTCCCCTGGGTCCGGCCAGGGGGTTGGCTGATCGTCCCCGGCGGGACTCGCGCCCCAAAGGTCGGGCACCAGCCGGGGGTCGAGAGCGAACGCATTGTACGCTATAGAGTACCCCTCGGGGGGCGCTCTCGATCGTTCTGGCTCGGACGCAAGTCCCGGTAGCGCCGGATGGACGCGGGCCTAGGCGATGTGATACCTACCCCGTGACCCCACCGCTGCTCCCCCCGGGGAAGAGAACGCTATGGCGCGTGCCCGTGTGTTCGCCGTCGTGAATCAAAAAGGCGGTGTCGGGAAGACGACCACCGCAGTGAACCTCTCCGCCTCCCTTGCGGCCTCCGAGCGCCCTACTTTGCTCATCGACCTCGACCCGCAAGCCAACGCGAGCAGCGCCTTCGGACTCGCAAAGCCGGCGCGTCAAGTATATGACGCACTCATCGGCGGGTGCGTCATGAAGGATGTCGCAGTTCCCACCGAGCTCGCTTTCTTGAAGGTTGTTCCGTCCGGGCCGGATCTTGTGGGGGCAGAGATCGAACTCGTCTCGATCGACAACCGCGAGCGTCGACTCGAGCAGGCGCTGTCGGACCTGCGGGAGGCCTTCCTCTACATTGTGATCGACTGCCCGCCGTCGTTGGGTCTCCTCACGCTAAACGCCCTCACCGCGGCGGACGAAGTGCTGATCCCCCTGCAGTGTGAGTACTACGCGCTCGAAGGCCTCGCACGTCTGCTCGAGACGGTGGAGCTCGTGCGCCGCAGCCTGAACCCGAACCTCGTGCTGGCCGGGATTGTCCCCACCATGGTCGATCTGCGAAACAGCCTTAGCCGTCAAGTACTGAAGGACGTGCGGGCACACTTCGGCGAGCTGGTTTTCGAGACGCTGATCCCCCGGAACGTGCGGCTAAGCGAGGCACCGAGCCACGGCATGCCCATTCTCTTGTACGACGTCCATTCGAAAGGCGCCATGAGCTACTTGAAACTCACGGACGAGCTTCTCCGACGGACGGAGGGGTCCCCGGCGAGCGGTCCACCGGATTCGTCCGGCGCGTCGTCGGACTAGCCCCATGACCAAGGGTCGCAGCGCGCTCGGTCGCGGTCTTGGGGCGCTGATCCCGGGGGCCGGCCCGGGCGCGTCCTCTCAAGGCGAGGCGCTCCCTGCGGCGGGCGGGCCCGCGGAGATCGAGGTCGAGCGGATCGACCCGAATCCCGAGCAGCCGAGGCGCATCTTTGACGCCGAGCAGCTCGAACGCCTGGCCGACTCGATCCGGCGTCACGGCGTCCTCCAACCCGTGGTCGTGCGAGCGGCGGGGGAGCGCTATGAGCTTGTCGTGGGAGAGCGGCGCTGGCGCGCCGCGCAGGTGGCGGGTCGCAAGACGATTCCCGTGGTGATCGCTGAGGTCGCCCCAAAGGACAGGCTCGAGCTGGCGCTCGTCGAGAACGTGCAGCGTCACGATCTAAATCCCATCGAGCTCGCGCTGGCCTTCCGGGCTCTGACCGAGGGCGGCGCGACCCAGGAAGAGATTGGCGAGCGGGTGGCCCTTGATCGCTCGACCGTGGCGAACCACCTGCGCCTGCTCGAGCTCGGACGCGATCTCCAGGCCGACGTCGAGCATGGTCGTCTTTCCGTGGGCCACGCGAAGGCCCTCCTCCAAATCCAAAGCCCGGAACACCGCCGCCAGCTGCGCGATCGCATCGTCGCCCAGCAACTCTCCGTGCGGGCCGCAGAAGAAGCCGCGCGGGGCGTTGCCCGCATGGGCGAGCGGAAAGCCAAGGCTGCCCCCTCTCCCAGCGACCCGAATCTCGGGCACTTGGTCGACGCGTTGCGCGAGCGACTCAAAACCCGTGTGCGGGTCGTCGGGGCCGCGAGCGGACGTGGCCAGATCGAGATCGAGTTCTATGGTGCAGGCGAGCTTGACCGCATCGCGCGGATCATCCTGGAGGGCATGTGAGCGAGTCCGGGCAGCCCAGTCCCTCCCGAGCGGCGAGTATCCTTGCGCCCGGGGCCCGTTTTGAGGGGGTCTTGGCGTTCCGCGGCTCCGTTCAGATCGAGGGGCAGCTCCTGGGCGATGTGATCGCCCAGGGCTCGCTCAGGATTGAGGCCCAGGCACGCGTCGAAGGGCGAATCGAGGTCGACGAACTCGTGGTGGCCGGGGTGATCGAGGGCGACGTATACGCCCGGCGGCGGGTCGAGCTCCTGCCCACGGCGAGGGTGCATGGGGAAGTGCGGACTCCGGCCCTCGCCCTCGCCGAGGGCTCCGTGCTCGACGGGCGCTGCCATGCCGGAGCCGCCCTTCCCCCGCGGGATGGGCGCGGCACCAGCTCCGCAGCGCCTTGAACTTCGCCTGATCTATGCAAACATGCCGCCGCCTTGGAAGCGGCCGGGCCGTCGATGGTTTGTTCCGGCACCTGCTTTCAAGCTCTTTCGGAATTGTCCTCCATCGTCGGGACGTCGGCCGCAGTTTCTCGCAAGGGCGGCCCGCCCGGCTGGACGGGCTGGACGGGCTGGACGGGCTGGACGAAAAAGGCCAGCACGCTGCGGCTCCGCGCGCGACACTCGGGAGAGACCCGCGAGCGATGAATCTGGATTGGTCTCGCAAGGCCCTCGCCGTTTGCCTCGCAACGGGATGGGGCACTCTCGCGGCACCGGCGTCCGCGTCCGAAGGCGCCCTCGAGATCATCCCCGACCTGCGCCTTGTGGCGCTCCTCGTGGTGCTTTTCCTGCTCCTTGTGCCGGTGCTTCATCGCTTGCTCCTTGCGCCCTTGCTCGGGGTGCTCGACGAGCGCGACCAGAAGATCGAGGGGACGCAGGCACGCGCTGCAGAGCTCAACCAAGAGGCGGAGGCCGAGCTCGCGCGCCACGGAGCCGCGGTGCGCGCGGCGCGCGCGGAAGCCGAACGAGCGCACAAGGCGACGCTTGCAGCCGCGCAGACCCATCACGCCGAATCGGTCGCAGCCGCACGCAGCGAGTCTTCGCAGATCGTCGAGTCCGCCCGCCGGGAGCTCAGCGCGGCGCTGGGTGAGGCACGGCGCGTGCTCCAAACGCAGACCCGGGAGCTCGCACGAGACGCGGCGGCCCGCATCCTCGGACGAAGCCTCTCGTGAGGGCGGCAGGTCGGGGCCTCGTCGCGGCGGCGGTACTCCTGATCCCCGCCTCCGCCTTCGGCGAGGGCACGGCTCACGCCGAGAGCCACGCGGGGACCCTGGTCTGGCACGCCGTGAATCTCATCGTGCTTCTCAGCGTGCTTGTCTACTTCCTGCGCGCTCCCATCCGGGGCTTCTTTGCGACGCGCCGTCGCGACATCGAGCACAACCTCGAGCGCGCTGCAGCCGTGCTGCGGGAGGCCGAGGAGCGGCTCGCCGACTGGAAGGGTCGGATGGCGCGGCTCGACACGGAGATCCAGGAAATCCGGCGCCTTGCCCATGAGCGCGCGGAAGCCGAGCGCCGGCAGATCCTCGCGGATGCGGAGGCCGCCGCGGCGCGCATCCGACGCGACGGCGCTGCGGCTGTCGAACAGGAGCAGCGCCGGGCGCGCGACGCGCTTCGCAAGGAAGCGGCCGACCTCGCCATCGAGCTCGCGGGGGAGCTCCTGCGGCAGCAGGTGACCGACGCCGAT
>DATFYN010000601.1:0-8173 GCA_035315025.1 Myxococcota bacterium | reverse complement strand
ATGTGGTCGATCTCACCCTCTTCTGTCGGATCGAAGAGGGAGCTGCGCGCGCGCGCGCCGCACAGGGTGCTCAGTACCAGCGGGGAGACGAAGCGTTCGGCCGCTGCGGTGAGTGTGCACCGGACGCTGTGGCCACCCTTCACGAGGGCCCGAACGAGCTCCGGCACTTTGTAGGCGGCAATCCCGCCTGAGACGGCGAGCAGGACCCGACCCGCGGGGCCTTTCAAGCTGGCGACCCGGTCGCTTCCCATGGGCGACAATTCCTTGAGAAATCCTGCGATTCAAAGGCCAGATTAACGCGCCGCCAAGAGCCTTGCACCCGCGGCAAGCCGGAGTGCAAGACGCCGCGCATCGGGTGCCTCGCCATACAGACGGATCACAGGCTCGGTTCCCGACGCCCGCAGCATGAGAAAACCGTCGGCGAGCTCGATTCGCAGACCACAACTCGTGTCGGCGCCCCGCACCGTCTCGCGACCGAGGCGGGAGGGCGGCGCTTCGGTCAGCGACGCCAGCGCGTCACACGCAAGCGCCGTCGCTGGAACGCTCGTTCGACCACACTCCGACGCACCAAAGAGGCGCTCGAGCTCACGCACGCAGGCGTGGAGCGGACGGCGCATCGTGGCGACCCGCTCTGCGAGCAGGCAGCCAGCGAAGATTCCGTCCTTATCACGCGCAAAAGCCTCGAGTGCGAACCCCCCGCTCTCTTCCCCAGCGACGTCAGCGGAGCCGTCGAGCAGGGCCTGTGTCAAGTACTTGAACCCGATGGGCAGACGTTTGACGGACAATCCATGGTTCGAGGCCACGCGTTCCACGAGGGATCCCGTCGCGACCGACAGAGCGACACCGCGGCGCACACGCCCGGTGCGGGCAAGGTGATCGACGAGAAGCGCTAAGGTGCGCGTCTCACTGAGGCAGCGCCCAGCGCCATCCACCACAGCGAGGCGGTCCGCGTCGCCGTCGGTGGCGAGGCCGATCCGGAGCCCGGACCCCATGCGCGCAGCACGTGCGAGCGCACGCAGCCGCTCGGGAAGCGGATCGGGGGCGAAGCCGCCAAACGTCGGGTCCGTGTCGCCGTGGAGGGTCAAAACCGAGACCCCGCAACGACGCAGCGCCACGTCCAGCACGCCTGCCCCCGTTCCGTGGAGCGCGTCGAAAACGACAGAGAGACCCGAACGTCGCAAGGCCGTGCGATCGATCTGGCAGAGCAGATCGGCGAGATAGGGTGCGACGAGGTCCACAGCCCGGGGCTTCGCGAGACGCACCAAGGCGGGCGCTTCCCTTCCTTCCTCCAGCGCGTCTGCGGCAAGCACTTCGATCCGGCGGGTGGCCTCGCTCATGAGACCGCCCCCCGACGCACCCAGCACCTTGAGTCCCTGGTAGGCAGCGGGATTGTGGCTCGCCGTGAAGACGAGGGCGCCACCCGCACGCGCCCGAACGACCCCGTGGGAAACGACGGGGGTCGCCACCGCCCCTTCGACAAGTATGGGACGAATCCCCTCGGCATGGAGCACGGCGGCAGCCAGCAGTGCGAAGTGCTCGCCCAGGAAGCGGCGGTCGTGGGCAACAAATACGGGGCGGGCAATCCCACCTTCGCTCAGCCATCGCGCCACTCCGGTCACGGCCGCGCGCGCCCGCTCGACCGTGAAGTCCTCCGCGAGGACTCCGCGCCAACCGCTGGTCCCGAAAAGGATAGGCAGATCTGACCGTGCCGCGAGTTGCATCCCCGCAAGTCCCCTTCGGCGTTTCTGATCGGAGCGATGCCGCCACGCCTCGGACGGGCTAGGCGCGCCCCAGCCGATCCCGCAGGCGCTCCGCGACGCCCTTCGGCACGAAGTCCTCCACGTTCCCGCCGAAGCGGACGAGCTCTTTGAGACGGGAGGAGCTCACGTAGAAGAACTCCTGGCTCGTCATCATGAAAAGCGTCTCAATCTCCGGGTAGAGGTGCCGATTCATCAGGGCCATTTCGAACTCATATTCGAAATCGGACATTGCGCGCAGCCCTCGCAAGAGCACCCGAGCCCCGATCTTGCGCGCATAGTCGACGAGCAGCCCCTCGAAGGACGCAATCCGAATCCGATCCAGGCCCGCAAGCGAGGAGCGCAGCATCTCGAGCCGTTCATCCACCGTGAACAGGCCCTTTTTCTCGACGTTTGTGGCGACCGCCACCACCAGCTCATCGAAGATCGGCCTCGCGCGGTGGATGATGTCCAGGTGCCCTTTGGTCACGGGGTCAAAGCTCGCCGGAAATAGCGCAAGCCCACTCGTTTTGGCCTTCGTCATTCCTCTGCTTTGCCTCCCCCAGGCGCTCGGGCCGGTCCGGCGCCTTGAGTTCCTATCCCGACCTCGGGGTCGGGCGTGAGCCTTGTCACCCCTGTGTCGCCATAGCGGCGGTCCGAAACCACCCTCCAGCCAGGGACTGGCTGCACAGGATGCCTTCGCGAGCTTTCGATCACCACCGTGCCCCCCAGCACCACGATCTGCGCCGCGCGCAGCGCCGTGAGGAGCGCCGGGCCCACCTCGAGGGCGTAGGGCGGGTCTGCGAGGACGAGGTCGAACCGCTCTGCCGAACGACCAAGGCGTCGCACAACGGCGAGGGCATCGCCCCTCATGATCCGCGACTGCGCCTCTAGCGCGAGGCGCCCGAGATTGTCCCGCAGCACGGCGAGCGACGCAGGCGAGCGTTCCACGAAGGTGGCCGCCAAGGCTCCGCGCGACAACGCCTCGATTCCGAGTGCGCCAGTTCCTGCATAAAGATCGAGCACACGCGCATCTTCAAGCACACCGAGCTGCGCGAAGAGCGCCTCACGCACGCGGTCCGAGGTCGGCCGCACGCCCGCGTCCGGGGGGGGACGAAGACGCCGTCCGCCAAGACGCCCAGCGATTACCCGCATCTCGTGTTCCGTCTCCCGACATGCCTCACGGGGAAGGTGGGGCGCGTCGCGGTCCCTTGCTCACATACGGTGTCGAATCTCGCCTTACGGTCGTGACGCACCCGGGTGACGTGCTAGATTGGTGAATAGCGTTCATCACGTTTCGGCTCAGCAGCAAGTGGCGTGACACGATTGCGTGCCCATCGGGCACAGAGTCCCGGGCTTCGGGCAGGAGTGCTGCACCGAAGTAGAAACGCGGGAGGGAGGAGAGGATCAACATGGCGTCAGCAGCAGTCGAGCGTCTTAAGAAGCAGCTTCCCAAGAGGCTTGCCGAGGTGCGCGGGGATCGCTCCCAGCGCCAGTTCGCCCGCGATCTGGGCGTCTTTCAGCAAAACGTGAACCGCTACGAGAGCGGCACGACTCCGCATACCGACTTCCTCGTTACCCTCGCCCTGAAGGAGAGCGTATCACTCGACTGGCTTCTCCTTGGCAAAGGCAAGCCGCGCCGCGGCCGCTAGCGGGACGTCCGCGATCCCGAGGCACGCGAAAGGAATGCTCCCTCGCCTGCCTCGGGGTCCCGGTCTTGCTGCTTTCAGTGTGTTTGCTCCTCGACGAGGGCGACTGCGAATCCGTCTAGCGCGCGCATCGCTTCTTCGTCGCTGCAGCGATAACCATTCACGAGGATCGAGAAGACCACGTCGCCGCCCGCGCGCGTATGCGCCTCGCCCGAGAGCGCGACGACCCGTGTGAGCAGCCCGCTCTTCGCCCGGACCTCGCCTCGGACGGCTTCCGCCCGATCACGCAGCGTTCCGTCACTCCCGGCGATCGGGAGCGCGACGAGGAGCTCAGGGCCGAAGGCAAACGAGCGACGCGCGACGCCCAGGGCCGAGACCAAGGTCCGCGGGGAGACGCGGTTCTCATACGAGAGGCCTGAGCCGTCGACCATTTCGAGCCCATTGACGTCGACGCCGAGTCTTACCAGCGCCGCCTGCGAAGCAGCCACGCCGCCCGCCCACCCCGCCGGGTCTTCCCCTCGCGCGGCAGAGAGAGCCTTGGTGAGCGTCTCCGCGATCGGATTGCTGCTGTACTTGAGCATGAGCCGAACAATCTCGCCGAGAGACCGCCCTTCGAAGGCCAAGAGGTCGGCAGCGCCCGCAGGCACGCTGCCGGTCAGCGCGGGTTCTGCGACACGGATGTCGTTCGCCTGGAGCGCCATCTCCAGCACGGCTGCTGCGTAGGCGGTGGGGTCTAGAACGCTCCGGCGAAAGCTCTCGACCGCGCCACCGAGCGGGACGCGACCGGTCACCAAGACGGGCTCCTCGCCGTCGCCCCGGGAGCGCTCCACCTGCACCTCGAAGGCCGAGCCGGCGGGGCCGGTCGTCGTGTGATTCACGAGCCTTAGGTACGCGACCGGCGGATCCACCGACACGCGTGCCGGATCACCTTCCCTCGCGCCGGGCCGCACGTCGACGAGGAAGGCACCGTAGTTCGCCTCGAGCGCGCCGATCGGCGCGAAGTATGCGCGCGAAGAGGTCGCGCCCCAGCTTGGATGCCAGCGCTCGCGGTCGAAGGCGGAGTCATCGACCACGAGGCGGCGTGCGCTTCGCACGCCGGCACGACGCAGGTCGGCCGCAAGGCGCCACCAGTCCTCCGATGCCAATGCCGGATCGCCCCCACCCCGCACGTAGAGCGTCCCCACTTGTCCTGCATCGTCCGGTGGTGTGTCGGCCAGTACGCGGGTGACGAATCGATACGACGGCCCGAAGGTCGCGAGCGTTGCCACCGCGGTCAGGAGCTTCAGGTTCGAAGCAGGCACGAGCGGCCGGTCCGGATCTCGCTCGAAGCGCAGCCCGCCATCGTCGGCATTCACCACGAGGGCCGCGATCTGGGCGCCACGCAGGGCGGGAATGGCAAGCGCCGCCTCGAGGGCGGCGTCCTGCGGTTCACCCGCGGCCGCTCGAGGGGGTGCAGCCGCCCTCCCGGCCGGTGCACACGCCAGGGCAAGCCCAGCCAAGAGCGCGCTCGAGAGTCGGCGCCCCATGCGGTCTCCCCCCTCTCCGCTTCGCGCCGCGACGCGCCGATACGACCCGGCGTCTCGCTTGACGGCGCGGACCGTATCCCCGAGGCTGCGCCGGGGCAATCGCGCGCCGCACCGGGCGCGGGGGTGGGGGATCGGTTGCTCAACGCGATCTGGCTCGGCATGGTGCTCGCCTCGATCGGTGTGGCCGCATTCACGGGTCGCATGGATGCCCTGCAGAAAGCCACGTTCGATGGCGCCAAGAGCGCCGTCTATCTGGTGATCGACCTCACCGGCTCGATGGTCTTCTTCCTCGGCTTGATGCGTGTCGCCAGGGACGGCGGCCTGCTGCTCGCTGTGAGCCGCGGCCTCGCCCCTCTCATGCGGCGGCTTTTCCCAGACGTCCCCGCCAATCATCCCGCGATGGGCGCGATGATTATGAACATCGCGTCCAACGTGCTTGGTCTCGGCAACGCCGCCACCCCGTTCGGGGTAAAGGCGATGGTCGAGCTCGAGCGACTGAATCCGAAGCCGGGCGTCGCGAGCGACGCGAGCGTGCTGTTCGTCGCGATTAACGCGACGGTAATTCATCTGCTGCCCCTTGGAACCTTCACGGTGCGGGCCGGTGCAGGCTCGGTCGCACCGGCGTCGATCTGGGTCCCCACCCTTTTCGCGACCTTTGCTTCCTGCACGACTGCGATCGCTGCGCATTTCGCGTTGCGGCGCCTGCCAAAATACCGATCCGAGGCGTTTGCAGCGCTTCCAAGGGCGCAAGCTCCCTCGCACCTCGCGACCCCGGAGCCCGAGGTTCCGGGTCCACGGGAAGTCGTCACAGCGACGCGCGGAGCGCGGGTCTTGATCTGGAGCTTTGGCGCCGCCTTCGCCATCGCCTTGACCCTGCATGTCTTCCGCGCCCTCGCGAGCGCGTCCGCGGGCGACGTCGTGCGGGGCGTCCTATCGACGTGGCTGGTGCCCGCGCTCATTGCGTTCCTGTTGCTCGTCGGGGTCGCGGGCCGTGTGCGCGTCTATGAGTCTGCAGTCGAAGGCGCCCGCGAAGGCCTGGAGGTCGCAGTGCGCATCGTGCCGTTCCTCGTCGTGATCCTGGTGGCTGTAGCGATGCTGCGGGCTTCCGGCACACTCGATCTTTTGATTGGGATCCTCAACCCGGTGACGAGCCGCCTTGGTGTCCCCGCCGAGGCATTGCCGATGGCGCTCCTGCGGCCGCTCTCCGGGTCCGGCGCATTCGGCGTCATGAGCGAGATTCTGAAGACACATGGCCCGGACTCGTTCATCGGCCAGCTCGTCAGCACGTATCAGGGCTCGACGGAAACGACATTCTACGTCCTCGCCGTGTATTTCGGCGCAGCCGGCCTCAAGGAGGGCCGCCATGCCCTCGCCGCATGCCTGCTCGGTGACCTCGCGGGGTTCGCGGTCGCCACGGCGGCGTGTCACATCTTCTTCGGATGAATGCGTCGATGACTGCGGCTCCCGATTCCGTCGGTGAAACGGTCACCCATCTGGTGCGCCGGGTGCTTGGTGCACGCGGGCCGATCACCGTCGAGCAGCTACAGCGCGGCCTTGGGCTGCGCCGTTTTTTTCGGGTCAGGCTCGAAGGCGGCACACCGTCGAAGCTGGTCGCGCGGGTGGAGGCCCCAGAGGACCCCGGGCGACGCCCGTCCGGGACACCCCCCGAGCCTACGCTCGAGCCGGTGCGAGCCTTTCTCGAAGCCCATGGAGTTCCCGTACCCGCGCGCTACGGCGGCGACGCGGTCGCGGGGGTGGACCTGCTCGAGGACCTCGGATCCGTCACGCTTGCGACGGCCGTCGGGGAAGCTTCGGTCCAGGACAGACAGCAGCTCTACGCGGAGGCGTGTGACATCGTCGTCCGCTACCAAAACGCGCGGGACCCCGGTGGCGCAGGCCGTGTAGCCTGCTTCGATCGGCACCTGGATGCCGCGCTCTTCGCGTACAAGGCGGATTTCTTTGCAACCTGGAGTCTTTCAGCTGCGCTCGGGCGCAAGGCAACGTTGGGCGAGCGCAAGGTAGTCGAGGAGGCGTTCTCGGAGATCGCGGGAGTGGCGGCGGCGGCCCCTCAGCGTCTTGCGCACCGCGACTTCCAAAGCACGAATGTCCTCTTGCGCGGGGACCGGCCGCCGGGACAGAGGCTTTGCATGATCGACCTTCAAGGCGCCTTCCTGGCGCCCCCCGAATACGATCTTGTCTGCTTGCTCCGTGATTCCTACGTCGAGCTCGGGGATGACGAAGTCGCCTTCCAGCTCACACGCATCCGGTCCGCGCTTCCTGATGCGCCCGATCCCGAGAGCTTTGCCCGGCGCTTCGATCTGCTCACGCTGACCCGAAAGGGCAAGGACCATGCGCTTTTCCTCTACGCAGCCAAGACTCGCGGCATGAACGACTACTTGCGGTTTATCCCGCCAACCGTGCGCGCCCTGCGCTCCGCGGCCCTACGCCGGGCTGGCGAGAGCCCGCGTCTTGCACGTCTGGCCGAGCTCGTGGTCCGCCTTTCGGAGTCGCCGTGAGGGCGATGATCGTCGCTGCAGGTCTCGGGACACGGGCACGGCCCCTGTCGCTCCTTCGCCCCAAACCCGCGCTCCCCGTACGCGGTCTTCCCCTCGTCGCCTACCCGCTCGCGGAGCTCGCAGCGCTCGGGGTGACGGAGGTGATCATCAATACCCACCATCTGCCCGGCCTGCTGCAAGCGGCTGCAGAGCGCCACTGCCCCCCGGGCCTGCGCCTTTCCTTTTCCCACGAGCCGAGCCTGCTCGGCACTGGAGGCGGCATCCGCCGGGCCGCCTCCTTCCTGCGCGAGAGCGATCCGTGCCTGATCCTCGGAGGCGACATGCTTCTCGACAGCGACCTCGCCGGGCTCGTCGACCTGCATCGTGAGCGCACGCAGGCGGTGACACTCCTTCTGCGCGACGATCCACGGGGGCGCTCGTTCGGTACGATCGGTGTGGATGCGCGCGGACGGGTTCGGCGGGTCGGCCGTCGCTTCGATCTCGGCGGCGAGACGCAGGCCGGCGTCTACTGCTGGGCCAATGTGGTCGCCGCCCGTGCCTTCGAGTGGCTGCCCGACCAGGAGGCGTTCTCTCATCTCGACGACTGGCTACTGCCCGCCGTGGCCGCGGGCCGCGAAGACATCTGCGGTGTTGTACAAAACAGGGGGGACTGCGTCTGGGAGCCGGTCGGGACACCGGGCGAGTACCTCGCCGTGAACCTTGCCCCGCCGCGGCTGTCGTACATCGACCCTGATGCCGTCGCTTCG
>DATFYN010000600.1:0-9241 GCA_035315025.1 Myxococcota bacterium | reverse complement strand
TCGAATCCCCCCCGGAAATTCCGAAAAGGATCCCGAAACGCACGCTGCCCGTTCAAATCGTTAACACCTTCACCCGGCATGAAATCCCTTGCCAGCCTTTGACTTGCGAGCAGGCTCTACCACGCGTGTCGGACGCTACTGCCTCTCCATCTTTCGTGAGTCCCCCCGCCCCTACAGTAATATCGATTGGGCAGGTGTCTCACATCTCATTGGCACGAGGGGCGCCGAGGCGCGTCTCTGGCGAGCCGCCTGACTCGCCGTCCCAGGTCCTGCCCACGGCCTCGAGTGGCTTGTCCTTCGGGTCTTCGGGCCGTCAAGTCCACGCACTGGACGGGGCACCACGGGCGCTCCTCGCCGCACTCCAATGCGACCTGGGCCGCGCCTCCACACACGGGGTCGTCGGTCCGGACCTGAGACCATGCTCGGAAGAGGCCGACGCCGAACGTCCACACGTCGAGTGCAGGGGTTGTATGGCGTCCGATGGAGAAATAAGAGGGAGCGGTGCCACATTCTAGGCCGGCGCTCCTGACAACAGGATTCCGTCCTGATGCCCCGGGTTAAAGCCTAGCCTCCCGGTACTTGGACTCGTGGTCACCGCTCCGCCACGCATGCTGCCCCCAAGCGAGCGAGACTTCAAGTGGAAACGTGTCTCGGGACACTAAGCGTCCACGTTCCGCGCCGCGACTCACGGTGGGCCGAGCGTCTTTCGTGAACCACTGTGGACGCCCGTGTGGCGCGGCTCCATCGACCGCTCGGCCTCGATCGAGCTCTCAGGTTCGTGCAACGGAAGCACGTTCGCCTCGGCTCGCGGCCGTGCCATGACGTGGGTTGGAGTGCGCGCCCGAGATCGACCTGATCGCCAGCGGTCACGGTGGCGTAGGCCGCGTCGTCAAGCGTTCGCCAGCGGACGTTCCCCGATCCAGTCGCAGTCTCTTCGCTCGTACAGCGATTGCACGTCGGCAGCGAGGGCGATGGGCTCGCTGTCATCAATGGCACTACGCTGCTATACGCTCACTTGCGACGCTATACGCTATTCGCTGTCTGAATTTAATTTCCCAAGATTTCCCATTGTTAAGCCTTGCCCGAGTTCCTACGGTTCCTGCCGCTGACCCTGTTCAGGCGGTGGTGGAGTGACAGATCAACACACCTTCTTCGATTCGCCCGCCGAGAGGCTCATCTGGTGAGCGCTCGGACTTCCACACGTCCTCCCCCGCCGGACGAAGCGCGGAATGGATGCGGGACACGAGCGGTCGGTCACCGCATCGCGGAACTCAAGGCCCTCATAGCGTCCTGGGGACTCCCACTAGCCACCCTGGACCGCGTCACGCTTCGAATCGAGGAAGTCGCAGCGACAACGGGCCTCTCCGTGAGCCTCGTGAGAACTCTGATCCGCGACGGCGAACTGCCCGCAGTCAAGGTCCGGTCGGTTCCGCTTGTGCGGACCTCGGACCTCCTTACCTTCCTGGAGTCGAGGGTGATTGCGCCTGCGGCGGTGGCCCAGGGGCTTGCGAATGAGCTTGCAGCGGGTCTCACAGAGCGGGCGGTGTAGGTTATGCCGCGGAGGTCGTGCGACGTGGGCGTAAAGGTGCGCTTCTTCCGGGACGCCTGGTGGGTGGTTGTCCACCACCAGGGGAGGCGCCGCAGGAAGCGCATCGGGCCAGACAAGAAGCTCGCGGAGCGCGTGGCGAGCGAGATTCGTGCCAAGCTCGTCTTGGGCCACTTCGAGATGCACCGCAAAGTAGCGGCAACAGTCCCGTTCAGTCGCTTTGCCCGCGACTGGCTGCGGCGCGAGGTCGAGCTTCCGATCGATCGTGGCCTGGAGGGCCATCTTGCTCCCGGGACGGCCACCATCTACCGGCTCCAAATCGACGTGCACCTTGTGCCTTTCTTCGGCGAAGCCGACATTCGTGCGGTCGGGCTGCGCGACATTCAGGCCTTCTATGACCATTGTATTGACACAGGTCGTCCGAGGAGCGCCAAGAGCATCGACATGGCACTCAACGTGCTGCGGCAGATTCTTTCGCACGCCCGCGCACAGGGCCTCATTGGAACGAACCCCGTCGAGGAGTGGAAGCGGGGGCGCCCCCGGCGGCGGGCGTCATCGTCGATGACTGTCTCGGCCGCCCGAATCCTCTCCGCCGATGAGCTTAACCGGGTTCTTGCGGTAGCTGCCGCGCGCGCCTCTCGCTTCTACCCGCTGATTCTCTTCCTGGCCGACACGGGGTGCCGTCTCGGCGAAGCCTTCGCGCTGCGGTGGTCGGACCTTGACTTGGAGGGCGCCACGGCGCGGATCGCCCGGAGTTTCTCGAGCGGTGAGCACCTTGGGCCCACAAAGACGGGTCGGGAGCGAGTGGTCGAACTCTCCACCCGGCTCTGCCGCGCTCTCGCCGAGTGTATGCCTGCCGTGTTCCCAATCCCCGATGGGTGTCTCGTCTTCCCCAACACGACGGGTGGCTTCCTCTTCGACAAATACTTCCGCGAGAAAATCTTCCGTCGGGTGGTTCGGGACGCGCTCGGAGCGGGCCGCCGGCACACGCCGCATGACCTCCGACACACCTGGGCGAGCCTGCACATGGCGCGAGGAACGCCGCTCAAGTGGATTCAAGCCCAGGGTGGGTGGACAACTGCGAAGATGCTCCTCGATACGTACGGCCACTTTATGCCGACGGAATCGCGCGGTTTCGCCGACCGAATCACGGCTCCGGACGGCCCCCAGACGGCCCCTCGGTCCGAAGCGCCGAAAACAATGTCTGGTGGTGTGGCGGAATCCCGAGCGCTGTCAGGAGGTTCCGATGAGATCGCCCTCGGCGACCGGCCCGAGGTCCCCAATCATGCACTTCACCGATCCGCCGCCCTTCTTCAGAAACTCGGAGACATTCACGACGACCGGGGTCACGCCGCGTTCACGCACCCGCGCGAGAAGGCGATCCGATACACCAGCCGGCATCACAAGGAATGACTCGCCGCCTCGCGAGAACGTGAACGAATTAGCGGCATAGCGCACGGCGTCGTCCTCGCTGAGCTCTAGGATGCTCTCGCCGATTGCTTTCCGGAGGCGCTCCCACGACCGGGGCTCGAGGGCACGAGGATATGCGAGGAGGGATTCACGACCGGGACCAAAGGCGCAGAGTGCAGTATCCCCGTGGTAGTGGGCCTCGAGCACAAGCTCCACGCGGATAACCGGCCGCGGAGACACGATCGCCGATAGGGTCGGTTCGACGTTTGCGGAAGTCCGAAAGCCGTACACGCGCCGCCAAGGTGGAATCGCCAGTGCTGGCACGAAGCGTTGACGCTCAACACGACCGTGGGTCAGTAGGTAAAGATCGCCGACCGGAAAGAAGTCGGCCTCGCCCTCAAAACGCAAGCGCTCGTCGATGCACTCGGTTTGAAATCCGTGAGTTTGTAGCAGTTTTGCGTAGTGCGCGCGCTCACCGGCGCGCGTCGGTAAGAGATTGGAGAGATAGAAGGTCTTCTGGCGGAGCGGCAGCTCAGCGTCCAGGTGGGTCAGGAAGCCCGCATTGGCCGGGTACACGAGGCCCGGCTGGTCCGTGTCGGGTGGTACCACGAGCACGCGCACTCCTAGGTCACGGAGCACATCGCGCAGCCGACCCCATTGTGAGATCGCGGCGGCTCTATTCACGATGCGTCGCGTACCCCAACGCGTTCGCGTGTGGGGGTTTGCTCCACCCTTGACGCTGAAATACGTCGGATCGCCCATGAAGACCATCCGGAAGACCGTTTGCTGTGTGCTCACGGCGGCGGCATCCCGGGCGGAAGGGCCGCTGGATCGAATCCGCCGGCGTGCTCAAGATAAGCCTGGGCGACGCTGCAATAGAGGGCCGAGAGGATGCCCGCGGGCCGGTCGTTCCCGCTGCGCTTCGTGCCTCCAAAGGGGAGTCGACCGCTCGCGCCGATCGTGCCGCGATTCCAGTTGAGGAGTCCCGTGCGCACACGACCCATGCAGTAGGTGAACTGCGCGCGGTCGGCCGTCATGATCGATGCCACGAGTCCGAAGTCGGAATCGTTCACTGCCGCAATCGCGTGCTCGAGGCTGTCGACCGGATACAGGGCAGCCTCCGGCCCGAAGATCTCATCCCGCTGATACGCATGATCCTGTCGCGTGTCCGTGAAACGCACTAGACCGGGTCCGATGAAAGGTGAGGGCAGCGTGGGTTCGACGTCGACCACGCGCTCGCCGCCGGCTTCTTTGGCGAGAGCCCGGTAGCCCAGAACCTTCGCATGTGCGGCGTGGGAGACAAGCGGGCCCATGAATACGCCAGGTTCAAGCGGAGGGCCGACCCGTACACCTCGCAGCACCCGCGCAAGACGCTCGGTGAAGGCGTCGAAGACCGGCTTTTCGACGAAGATGCGGCTCGCTGATGAGCAGCGCTGCCCCGTCGTGGCGCATATGGAGACCGCCGCCTCGGCGACCGCGAGTGAAAGGTCGGCGTCGCGCAAGACGATGATCGCGTTCTTACCGCCGAGCTCGAGGGCAACGAGCTTCCACGGCTGGTCGAGCACTTGGCTGGCAAGCTTGCGGCCCACCGCCCACGAGCCGGTGAAGAGGATCGCGTCTACCTCGGGATGGAGGGCCACGAATTGCCCGGTCTGTGCTGGCCCATGGACCACCTCGAGCACGCCCGGAGGAAGCCCGGCCTCACGCCAGGCCTCTTCCACCCAGTGGGCAACGGCCGGTGCGAGCTCGCTCGGCTTCCACACGACGGTGTTTCCCATCGCGAGGGCGGGAACAATGTGGCCGTTCGGGAGGTGGGCGGGAAAGTTGAAGGGGCCGAGGACCGCAAGAACGCCGCGAGGATTGAAGAAAGCGCGCGCTCCCGCGCCGGCCTCGATCGGTGCGACGACGCGCATACCCTCCGACAGTGTGACATCGACCTTGGCGGGCAAGAGCGCCACCTCGGCCCGCGCATCCCAAAGGGCCTTACCGACTTCGCGGGCGAGGAGCTGAGCGAGTACGTCGGAGCGGTTCTTTACGACCGCCGCGAAGCGTCGAAGCACCTTCTCGCGGGAAGCGAGTCCCGCGTCGCGCCAAGCGGGGAAGGCAGCCCGTGCACGGACCACGGCGCGGTGTACGGCGGCCTCATCCGCGACCGCGAATGTGCCGATCTCGTCTCTCGGGTCTGCAGGCGAGAAGCTTCTTAGGACGTGGGACATCGCAATCAGGGCAGGGGTGTCACGGCGACGCGATCGCCGGCCTTGACGCCCAAAGCTTCGCGGCACTCGCGGGAGACCACGGGCGCTCCGTTCGGGGAAAGCGGGACCACCGTGGCGCGGAAGCCGAGGGCAGCCTCGGTCGAGAGCAGCGCGAGCGGGCCCTCCATCTCGGCGCCCCCTTCCTCGGGAAGGCAAGGCAACACGAGCTCGCGGCGGTCGCGCACGGAGGAGATGGCGTCGCGCGCCGCGCCGTAATAGGGTCCCCCATCGAAGGGATCGACTTGGTTTAGGTATCGAAAGCCGACGCTCTCGAGGATACGCACGGCCGCTTTTGCGGTTTCGCCAGGCGTCCCGATCATCGCCTGCACAGGTTCGGAAAAAAGCGAGACATACACCGGGTCTCGGGGAAACAGATCTGCGATGAAGCGCTTGCTGCGCGCGGAAAGGTGGTCCGCCTCACGGAAGGAAAGGCCAGTGAAGCGGGCGCCAAACGCGTCCCAGAGCAGGTTTTTGCCGGGCGCCTCGAAGGGCGAGAGCATTTCCGCGATGACCTCGCGCTCGAATCGCTCCGGGTGCGCGGACATGTAGGCGAATCTCACGATGGAAAGAGCCTTGCCCCATTTCCCCGGATGCCTCCGGTAAGCGGGATCGAGGATCAGGCCCCCGATCTCGGTCGGGCCATCTTCGCTGGATCGCAGCCGGAGCTTGGTGTGGACGAAGCGCCTGCCAAGGTCACGGCTGTGGCGCTCTTCGGCCGAGACCTCGAGCCAGTAGTGTGGCGAATCCGGCGTGCCATGCTTGGCGAGGATCTGCGAGCTACCGACGCAGCGGCCGGCGTCACTGTCCTCGAGCATGAAAACATAGATGTGATCTGCGCGCCCTCGGCGCAGCTCCGCAGTGCCGAGACGCAGCGAGGCCAGCGACGCGTGGATCTGCCGTTCCAAGAACTCGGGATCCCCGGGTAGGTTCATGGAGTCGAGCTGGCGCGCCAACGCAACCAGGTCGTGAAGGTCGCGCGCTTCGACGGGCCGCAAGATCAGCACGGAAGACCCCACTCATGCGCGACCCGGCGCAACGCCTTCTCGAGAATTGCAAAGCCAGTGTCGAGCTCCGCGTCCGTCACATTCACCGGAAGCAGCCAGCGCACCTTCGTTGGACCCGCGCCGGCGCTGAAGGCAAACAAGCCCTCGTCGAAGCATGCGCGAAGCACCGCCATCGCGACGTCTCGGCTCCCGTCGAACGGTACAAACGCATGCATGGCGCCCATGCCCGAGTGCCCGGAGAGGGCGACCGGGAGGCGGCGGCGCAGTGCGGCGAAGCGCCGGGTCACAAGACGGCCCAGGGCGGCGAGCTTGCCGCGCCGACCGAGATAGCCTTCCGCCTCGAGCCGCTCGATGATCCGCGCGCCCACGGCCATGCCCACCGTCGAACCCGCATAGGTGCCCGCGACGAGACCCTCGCGCGGATTGTACTCTTTGGAAAACAGCACGGCGCTGCCTTGGAGGACCTTACCGGCCGTCGCGAGATCGACCCATGGCTCGAGCTCGAAGGTTCGGAACGCGAAAAGCTCGCCGGTACGCGCAAAGGTCTGCACCTCGTCCACCCAGACGGCAATTCCGGCCGCCCGACAGCGCTGCATCAGCGCGACGAAGAACGAACGCGGTGCGGTACAGATGCCGCCCTCGCCTTGCACCAGTTCGAAGAGCATGCCCGCGATCTGCCCGGGATACCGCGCAAGGTGGGCATCGAGCGCCGCCACGCTGCGAGTGGTGGATTGCCGATCGCTGCGATCATAGAAAGGTACGTGGAGGACGTTGCCGCGCAACGGGAGTCCCTCTCGGAAGCCCGGCTTGTCGGTGAGCTCGGCGAGTGTGGTCGTGCGTCCCGCGAAGCCGTGTTCGAAAACCACGATGCGATCGGCCGGTGCGCGCTTTTGAAAGATCAGTTTGAGTGCGTTTTCGTTCGCGATCGCACCGCAGGTGCCAAGCCACACGTGCTTTAGACGCGTTCCCGCATGTCGCAAGAGAGCACGGGAGAGTCGCAGGTACTCGGGGCCCGGCGCGAGGTGTCCCTGAAAAACGGTGTCGGCGGCGGCGGCCACGGCCGCGATCTCGAGCAGATCAGGCTCGGAGTGACCGAAAGCGTAGACCCCGATTCCACCGATGAAATCGAGCAGCAGGCGCCCGCTCGCGAGGCGGACGCGCGCTCCGCCGCCCGACCCTGCTAGAAGCGCTGGGAAAAGGAGCGGGCGCCCGCGAGAGCGTCCCACCTCGCGAAGCGCACGCTCATAGGCTTTGGCATCGAGGGCGCGGGCGACAGACTCGTGCGCCACGGCTTCGACCAGCGCGCGTGCGGCGGCTCGGACGGGCGGGGCGTCCAGCAGCGATGTGAGCGGGCTCCTTTTGCGGGGCATGTCCAGCGTATCGGCAAGCTTCTCGCGCCGCTTGGGTGGGCTCAAATTTGCTCGTCTTGGTACCGAGGGTGGTGCAGGGGCTGCCGGTCCCCGACCCGCGCAGCTTCGACCCGCGCGCCGGCAACAGCTTCGGCTATCCTTTAGCCGGAGCAAGCCAGATCCGCCGCATGTCCAACCTTCGTCAGCGCTTCCAATCCCGTGCGCAAAACGCACGCAAGCTCGTTGCCAAACGCGCGCGAACGAAGAAGCGTGTTAAGCCTTCAGGCCTAGCGCCGCAGGGTCGCCGCCTCCTAGGCCAGGTCGCCCTGCGCGAATTGTGCTTGGTTCGGGCGCCCGCTGTGCCGATCCATCCCTGCGCGATGGGACGCCAGATCCAAGTAGCCACCTACAATGTCCACCGCTGGACGGGTCTCAATGGCCGGAGCGATCCGGATCCCGCGCGGGCTTGCTTCGTGATCTCAGAGCTCGACGCCGATGTGATCGCGTTGCAAGAGGTACTGCGGCCGCTCCAGGGTGAAGACCCCCTCGAGCGCCTGGCCGACGTGATGGGCTTTCATCTCGCGTTTGCTGCGACGCGCATGCACCGCCATGGCGAACTCGGAAACGCGATTCTCTCGCGCTCACCCATTCTCAACGTCTCGATCCTGGACCTGTCCTTCTCACGCCTCGAGCGGCGGATCGCCGTTGCGGCGCGTTTCGAAGCTGGTCAAGGGTCGCTCGGTGTCGTCGCCACTCACCTCGCGCTCGTGGACCGAACGCGACACCGCCAGGTTCGCGAACTGCTCGAACACCCCCAACTTCTGACCGGCCCGGTGATCCTGCTGGGCGATATGAACGCGTGGCGCCGCTGCAAGGCGACGCGAGCGCTCGAAGGCGCAATGCGGGGTAACGAGGAGCTCGAATGGCCGCCGAGCTTTCCCGCCGCCGCGCCGGTGCTTGCCCTCGATCGCGTCTACGCCCGAGGAGCGCGCATCGTGGAAGTGCACGCCCACGCGACGGCGGCGGCGCGCCGCGCATCGGATCACCTTCCCGTGCTGGCGCAGGTGGAGCTTCCGGCGGCCTAGATCGCGACCCGCCGCCAGGCGCCGGAGCGGAAACGAAAGACGAAGGCGGCGGACAGCGTCGCGACAAACACGAACTCCGCGTACCAAGCTCCGACGACGCCTCCTCCGAGCGTGACTGCAAATAGCCAGGCCAAAGGAAGACGGACCGTCCAGGCGAGGCTCGTCTGGACGAGGAAAGGCCAACGCGTGTCGCCGGCGCCACGCAGCGAGCCCACCGCGACGATCGCCATGCAGTCGAAAAGCTGGAACGCTGCCCCAAGCGCGAGCAGCGGTCGCCCAAACGCAAGGACCTGAGTGTCGGCGACATAAAGCCGAAGCAGAAACTCTGGCGCGCTCACGAAGAGCCCGGCCACCAGCGCTGCAAGCACGAGCCCGAGCTTCACCGCGGAGCGGAAGCTGCGTGCCGCGGAGTCGAGATCGCGCGCACCCTTGTAGCGTCCGACGAGCGTCATCGCCGCAAGGGAAATCCCGACGGCCTGCATGAACGACAGCGAAAGCAGCGACAACATCGCCTGATTCGCGGCCATCGAGACGTTTCCCATCCGCGCCACAAGCGTTGTGAAAAGCGCGAAGGCGCTCATGTCGAGCAGCC
>DATFYN010000599.1:0-8561 GCA_035315025.1 Myxococcota bacterium | reverse complement strand
TCTCAGGGCAATCTCGCCGCTCTGAGAACCATCCCTGAGCCGAGAGCGAGACTTCTCAGGCCGGCCATTCTGGACGCCGCGCCGAGACGGCGTGCCCCAAGCGGAACTACCGATCGATCGCAAGCTGGAGTGATGCGGCGAAGATCCGAACGAAAGTGATCGTGTGCATTCAGGAATCGGAGAATCAAGGCGGTGTTAGCTTGTAGTCCATGTCGAACCCTCCGGCTCCAACTCAGCGACGTGTCTGGCGATCTTGGTTTTTCCTCCGGAGAAAACCGCGCCGCGTGTCACAACATCCGGTTGGACATCCGCGTGATCGCTCGGGAATCGCGAGAACACTACGGACGTGCTTTATCTTGCACTCCGCTTTTGCTCCGCGACTGTGCAAGCTGTGCAGAGATCGTGTCCTCGCGGGGATTACGCTGGACTACTACCAGCACGCGACGTCAGCCTGCATCGGGGACCTCACGACGAGCCGGCTGCTCGACCGCGCCTGAGGCCATTGGTGGAGCTTCCCGCGGCACGAGCCCGCTCGTTTCATCGCGTGGACCAGCCCAATTTCGTCGGTCGGTCGAGCAATTGATCCGGGAGTCAGCGGCTCCGCCTGGATGGCGGACGGCTCCGCGGAGAGGCGGTAACCATGCCGCGGGCGAGTGTGGTGTGAGCTTGACTTGTGCCTCGACGAACAAGCGGGGGCGCGTGGCGATCGCGACTGTCAGGCGCTCGAGTTCTCTGCCAACGGCTCGCAGGACTTCCTGAAAGAGATCGCTTTTCGGACCGAGAAAACGCCAGGTCCGTGCTCCTCGGTCCGCGCCGCCTACCGCGAGGAAAAGCGCGCGCGCCTCTACTTTACGATGAAAAATCGGCGCGGGCTGAGGCGCTGTGGGCCCCGGGTGAGGAAGCAGACCCTGTGGAAACAGGCTCTTCTCGAAGCCAGCTTTGAGGCCCGGCGCAACCAAAAAACCCGGTCCACGCGCTCTCTCCGCTTCCCAGCGGGACCGCGAGCTCCTGACCGATCGACCGGGGAGGACGGTTGAAACAACCGAAGGGCTCCGCGAAGGCCGGTCTCCATCATGAGCTGCCGTGACTGCGCCTCTACGCGCAGAACAAGTCAGTCGGAGACACGCGACGATCTTTTGCCCTCGACCCGGAGTGCGTCCGGTGCTACCCGGCGGCGTGCGTCGGCTGGCGGTCACCGGGCTCGTTCTCGGGACCCTCCTCCTTGGAGCACTCATCGTCCTCTGGCTCGCCTTGTGCGATCCACCCAGACTCCTCGTGTCGCCGCGGCGCGACTTCGCGATGGTGGGCGTCACAGTGGTGAACCCCGGGCAGATGCGACTCTCGGCACAAACCGTGACGGTCCACGACGCCCGCATTGGCGCCATTCATCCGACGAGGTCAGACGAGCGCCCGTCCACCGGCGCTGAACAATTCATGGGTGCCTTCGTCCTCCCGGGCCTCGTGGACGTTCACATCCATCTCCCTCCACACTGGGCGGCGGGTCAGCTCGAGCGCTTCATGCTCCTCTTCCTCGCCCACGGCGTGACGACGATCCGGGAGGTGGGCTCCTTGGACGGGAGCTCGCTGCGGGTGCGCGAAGCCGTCCGTTCCGGTGCTCTGGCAGGACCGCGCGTCTTTGCCTGCGGTCCCGTTCTTGATGGTGATCCGCCGTCGTTCCCGCGGGCGCGTGTCGTCCATACCGCCGAGGAAGGACGCCGCGTCGTGGACGAGCTGGCGACCACCGGCGTGGACTGCATCAAGGTCTATCGGAATCTCTCCCAGGCCGCCCTCGCCGGCGTCTCTGAGGAAGCCCAGCGGCAGCACCTCCCTGTGATCGGCCACCTCCCTGCATCAGCGCCCTGGCACGAGACGCGCATCCAGGAAATCCAGCACGTCTGCGATCCCCGCTGCTGGCAGATGGGAGAGCACGAGATCGAGGAGCTCGTTCGCGCCGCGGTCGCCGGGCCTGTGGCACATACCCCAACGCTCGTCGTGTACGAAGGCCAAGGAGGCTTTTTCGACTATGACGAGCGACGAGAACAGCCCGTGGCTCGTCTTTTGCCCCGCTTCTGGCGCGACGTGCTATGGAATCCGGCCTTCGCCCTGGGCTTCTCACCCGCCCCGGCGGCCGCCTTAGGGAGCTACCACGGCGCCCAGCTCCAGATGGTCGAGAGGATCCACGAGGCGGTGCGCCGGCTCCACGCCGCTGGAGCCCGGATCCAGGTCGGCACCGATCCCCCGAACCCCTTCGTGGTTCCCGGCGCGAGCGTCCATCGCGAGATGCGCCTCCTTGAAAAGATTGGGTTCACTCCGGAAGAAACCTGGATCGCTGCCACACGGAACGCGGGGCTCGCGCTCGGTGTCGCACAGCTCGGCGTGCTTGCCCCCGGTGCTCCTGCCGACCTCCTGGTGTTTCGGGAGGACCCCACCCGGGACCTCCGTGCCCTGGAGAGCCTCGAGGCTGTGTTTGCCGACGGAAGGTTCTATCCCGTAGAGGAGCTGAAGGCCGCTCTCGCCGCGCAGGACCACTACTTCGAGCGGTGGCTCTATGACCGCATCACGGTATGGGTTGCGACCCGATTGGCACGCGCCGCTGGACGCTGGGCGCCGTCCGACTGATTTTGCTCGGCGTCTCCGGATCTCAGGTACTCCGCCGCGAAGGAAGCAAACCTGAGGTTGGAGATCTTCTGCTGCGAGCAGGCTGCAGGCGGCAGCGACGGCAACACGGGGACCCGCACATCCGACGACAACGCTCGCAGATTCCCGAGTCACGTTTCATTTCACTGTCACCGACGGTGAATGCACATCATCTCATCAAAACATGACGCGATTTGGCCTTGACACCCTCGAAGATCTACGACGAGGATGCGCTGCCACTCTCCCTCTTCGCTCGACGACGAGAAAAGGAGCGCTGACGGATGACTGCCCTTCCCTCGATCCGCTGCATCTCGCGCTCACTCCCACTCGCCGTGCGGACTGTTCCCTGGAGCGCCAAAAGCGGACCGTCGCTAGCAACGAAGCCCCTCCCCCCTCTTTGGGCTCGGCTGTGGAGTCTTCCCCTTCTCTGCCTGCTGCTCGCAGCTCCAGCGAGAAGCCAGGTGGTGACGGGGCTGCCTTTCTGGGAAGAGATTGTCATGACGCAACATTTAGACGAAGGCACGACTGGGTGTAAGGGTGAGAGCGGTCCGTACCTCACCTCCATTAAGGCGCAAGCCTTCTCCTGCACTGGCGGCCCACCCGCAAACAGCCTGACGGCACAGGAGGTGCTTGCCCTCACGGGCCTCACGCTGGGACAGTATTGCTCTAACCTACCCCAGCTCTCCCCCATTCTCATCAACGAATGTAACCTTGGTCAGCAGAAGCCTGGTTGCAAAAACGGCAGCAGCCTCCCCGACACCGCCGCGCAAGACCCAAGCTGCCAAGTGGGTGACCCGGTCAACGTCGCGACCGGGTTGCTGAGCATCACGCCAACTGACCTGAACCTGGGTCACGGTCTCCGCTTCGCGCGTCATTTTTCGGCCGCCGCCTTTCAGGCGGGTGGCAGCGTGCCGATCGGTCTCGGCTGGGAGCACAGCCTCCAGTGGAACCTTCAAAGACCCACAGACCTCTCCGGGTTGCAGCTTTCTCTGCTGCTGATCCAAGCGCCTTTCCGCTCCTCCGCGGTCTTCGTGAAGCCGCAGACGGGAAGCAGTTACCTGCCGAGTCAACGCGGCGACGGCGCGGTCACCGTCGATGCCGATGGGACGGTTCATTACACGGGAGAGGATGGAACCGTGGCCACGTTTTCGCCTTCCAACCAGCTGATCTCCCTCCAGCCGGTAGGAGAGCCCCTCATCACCGTGAGCTATGGAACCAACTCGCAGACCTTCTCAAACGGGCAGCAGTCGATCGTCATCACCAGCTATGCGAGCGGTGCCAACGCAGGGCTTGTGTCGACGGTGACAGGCGGCGGCCAGAGCTGGAGTTATACCTACGACTCGAACCTCGATCTGCAGACCGTGACCGGCCCAGACCCGACGAGCACCACGGGCGGGACCATCACCTGGACTTACAGCTACGGCACGTCTGGTATCACAGCCATCAATCGAAGCGACTTGACCCAGGCGCTCGCGACCTGGACGCCCAATTCCGGGTACCCCACCCGGGTGGGTATGGCGGACGAGCCGGCGCTGGACCAGCCGCTCACCTTTTCCTATGCGAACGATACCGGGACGGCCCTCACCACGACGGTGAGTGCTGGCTCGAACCAACTCGCCATCTTCGCCACATCGGACGGGGCGATCTCGAGCGTGACGAACCCCTCGGGTCCGGCGAATCCCAACCCGAACGGGGTAAATCCCGTTCCCGGGGGTGCAGGTGTTCCGGTTCCCTTCGCGTCGGCGACGACCGATTTCGAGAATCGCTGGCTCACGCAGACGGACAAGAACGGAAACGTCACGAGCTATTCGAACTACGACGCTTTCGATAACCCGGGCACCATTGTCGAGAGCGATTCACATGGGAACCTCGTCCGCCAGCGCGCCTACACCTATCACCCCGTGCTCAAGACTCCGCTTACGATCACGGAGGCGTCTGCGGTGACCGGAGTCTTTGGGGACAAGGTCACGACGTACGACTACGACGACCCCTCGGCACCCGGCTATAACCCGCTCACCCCCAACGCGAACCCCACGACCCACCTCTTCATGAAGACCGCCACAGGAAAGACGCTCGACGCGAGCGGCGTCACCGTGGCCCTCAGTGCGACGACTGAGTTCACGTACAACGCGAACGGCCAAGTGACTTCGGTGAGCGGCCCTGCAGCCGCGAACTACACAGCGTACACGTACGATCCCACCACCGGCTACCGCACCGCGGTCCAGCGGTATCTGAACGGCTCGGGCTCTGCGCACCTCGACACGACCTACTCGAACTTCGATGCGCTCGGTAATCCCCAGACCGTGACCGATCCCAACGGCCAGGTCACGAGCTTCACCTACGACATCCTCTCTCGCGTGAAGACCGTGACGCCTCCTTACCCTTCCAATGAGGGATCGGGAAATACGACCATCACGTTCACCTACGACGTCGATGGGGACTTGGTCCGCGTGGACTTCCCGCCGGACACGCTGGGGAACCCGTATTTCCTGACGATGGGCTATGACACGAAGCGCCGGCTCACCTACCTCACCGATGCCCAGCAGAACGCGATCGTGTACGACTACACCGCCGGCCGAGCCACCGAGAAGTCGCTCTACATGGGCTTCGTGAGCCTGACATCACGCGGGACGAAGGTGGGGGACAGCACCTTCTCCTACGACACGGCCGGCCGCCTCGTGCAAGCCTTCAATCCGCTCTTCACGAACAACTCGATCGCCACGCAGTTCTCACCCGACGGCAACGGCAATCCGGTCTCTGTGACCGATGAGAACAGCCATACGGATAACCTGCTCTACGATGCCCTTAATCGCCTGACGCAGATCCAGCAGGTCCGAACCGGCACCTTCACCACGGGGTTCGCCTACGACTCCCTCTCGGATGTGACGAAGGTCACCGATGCCACGAACAAAGAGACCGACTACACCTACGACGACCTGGGCCGACTCGTAAAGGTCGTTTCCCCGGACACGGGGACCACGCTCTTCCTCTACGACGCCGCGGGGAACCTGGTGACCAAGATCGAGGACTTCACCGGGAGCCGACGCACGACGAACTATACCTACGACGGTCTCAACCGGTTGACAGGGGTGCAGTTCCCCACGGACCCCGCGTGGGTCTTCACATACGACACGAGCAAGTCGACAAACCAGATAGGTCGCCTCGCCTCCGTGACCAACGGCATCGTGACGACTGAGCTCGAGTACTCGGCTCGCGGCAAGGAGCTGGCCGAGCGCACCAGCATCGGCGGGAAGCAGTACAGCGTCCTGTACTCCTACGACGCCGGCGGGAATCTCTTCTCGATCCAGACGCCAAGCGCGACCAGCGCCACCTACACCTATTCGGGAAGCCGGCCGCAGAAGGTGTCGATCGCGGCGACTGCTAACCAGGCCACCATCCAGAACCTTGCCTTCTTGCCCTTTGGGCCGCGTACGAGTGCGGACTTCCCCCCACTTAACTCTTCGGGGAATGGCACCGTCTTGAGCCGGCGCCAGTACAACCTGCGCTACCAGATGACGGGACTTCAGGTGAGCTCAACCGCGGGCAGCTACGTGAACCAGAGCTACACCTACAACTACACGGCTGGGGCTCCCGGCCCGAATGACCCGGGGCCGAATCTCGACGAGCTCATGGACACCGTGAATTCCGCTCAGAGCCAGTTCTTCTTCTACGACCCGCTGGATCATCTGAGCGAAGCCTCGGACCTTTCGGGGAACCCGATCTACACGTACACCTACGACGCCGTGGGAAACCGCAGCCAACAGGTGGCTCCCGACGGGACCACGACCTACAGCTACGAAAGCGGCACGGACCGGATCGCTTCCGCCACGGGGGCCGAGGCGCTGCAATACGCGCACGATGCCTATGGGAACCGGATCTGGGCGGGGACCGCCGCCTACTCCGGGACGCCGTCTCTCAAGTACAACGAGAGCAACCGCCTGATCGAGGTGGACAGCTCTGCCAATCCGACGACTGTCCTCGGTCAGTACACCTACGACGCCTTTGGGCGGCGCGTCCGGAAGATCGCGAGCGGGGTCACCACCCTCTACCTCTACGATCTCGCTGGGCATCTCCTTGAAACGGTGACGGCGAGCGCGAACCCGAACAACGTACGCGACGCGATCTATATCGAAGACGAGCTCGTGGGAGTCGTGGATCAGGCGAAAAACGTCGGTGCGGAGACGCTCCCGCTTGTGCGCGGGATCCCCAAGCGACTGCCGCCTGCCGGGTGGCTTCTCGTCCTCCTGGGCTCGGGCGCAGTGCTCCTGCTCGTCGCCAGGCCTTCCAGACGACCCGTTGCCGGAACCGCGACTGTCACACTTCTCGCGCTAGTTCTTCTCGAAGCGAACTGCGGGGGGCCCCCGCCCGCCACGCTCTCGTGGGTGCACACGGACTACATTGGTAAGCCGCTTGCCGTGACAAATACACCGAGCAGTGGCAGCGCGCAGCTCGTCTGGACCGCGACCTATGCACCCTTCGGACTCGCGACGCCGAATACGAATCCCTCAGGCGCCGGCGCCTTCAATCTCGACTTCCGCTTCCCGGGGCAGGTCTACGACGCGGAGAGCGGGCTGCACTACAACTACTTCCGCACCTATGATTCCGCGGCGGGAAGGTATTTGGAGGCTGACCCGATGGATATCAGCAGTGATTTAACCGATCCAACTAGGTTGCCTGGAGGCTTAAACCTTTATACGTACGTTGATGACAGCCCGTCGAGGTGGGTTGATCCAGAAGGATTGGATGCGACTGACTGGAACAACACGACGGGTGGTAGAAGTCGGCTCTATGGGCCGACCAACGGCAACTGGGGCGGACAATGCTGGAGTGGGGGAAAATATTCCTGTGGCGGCAATCCAATGGGTGACGCTCCACCGACAGATAGTGCCGACCAATGCTACGAGCATCACGACAAGTGTTATGGCACTTGCGACCAGCAGGATCGATGCGTTGGTCGTTGTGGGAATCAATGCAAGCAACGTTGCGACCACGGGTTGGTAGACGACTTGAGAGCCCTGCCCGATGATCCGCGACTTTGGCTCCTGCCACCAAGGCCTGGAACGGAAGCAGACACTCAAGCATTCAGAAATAGGGCCATATGGATGTTCCGTAGATGAGCGCTAGGACGCGGACAGCTCTTTGGGCAGCTTTTTTGTTGTCGATTGTATTGACATGGCTTGTCGAAGCGAAGCTGTGGATGGTGGGATGGTATTTCCATGCACTATCAGCACTTGCGATTGTCAGTATCCTTCTGGGGATCGCGATTGTGGTACCGAAAGGGCGCACAGTTCGCTCGGTAGTTGTGGTCGTTTTGGGTCTTCTTGTCGGACAATCGTGGCTAATCGGGTCGTTGGCGTCGCTAATCATATGGCGCATTCGAGGCTTTGCTCCCTGAGGCCAATAATTGTGCAGTCGTAACCAGCCGGGAATTCTCATCTCAGCAGCGGGCAAGTTGTCGCATGAAGGTGCGACAGATGGCGGAAGGCTGCGACGATGCGCCGCCCAAGTTGACAGAATGACTGTTCTGTCAAGGCCGAGCGCAGCGAGGCCCCAGGCGGGGACGGCCAGGGCCAGGTCGGATAAGGCACTGCCTTATCGGACAGCGCTCTTGCAAGGTGCGGGCACGGCGGGAGGTCCGAGGAGGGGCCCGCTGGGACCGCGCCTTGTGCGCGGCTGCCCCGAGCCCGAGCGAGCTCAGCGAGCGAGGGAGGCCGCCCCCCGCCGCCGCTTGGGCCGGGCTCCTGACACGGAGCGCTGTCTCTCCATCCGACACTGCTCCCTGTTTAGCCCGAAGTTCCCCGTGATTTGAGGCCTTGATTTCGCGTATGCCCGCGAGATCAGGGCCTTTTTCGCGCTTGCACGCTGGCTGAATGTTCCCATGTAAATTCAATCTTTCCGCTTGCATTCCAGGATGCATCGTGATA
>DATFYN010000598.1:0-12469 GCA_035315025.1 Myxococcota bacterium | reverse complement strand
GATGCGACGCCGGGAAAGCCGCTCCCGGGCTATCTCGAAGGCATTCTCGCCGCCGCTGTCGCCGCCTCCTTGCCGCTCGCCTATCAGGCCGAGCTGGCCCGTTGGCGCGCGGCGTGAGGACGAGGGCCGTTGCAGCGGTCCGGCTTCACCAAGCAATCACGGTCATGGTGCGCCGGTGCCCCTGATCTCGTCGGTGACCACCGTGAAACTCAGCAGCTTGGCCGGGCCGAAGGTGCTGCTAATCGGGACGTCCGCCGCGTCGCGGCCGCGCGCGATGAGCACCCGGCCGATCCGCGGCTCGTTGTTGCGGGGGTCGAAGGTGTGCCACGTGCCGCCGAGATAGACCTCCATCCAGGCAGCGAAATCCATCGGCCCATAGGGCGGCGGGACGCCGATGTCGCCGAGGTAGCCGGTGCAATAGCGCGCTGGAATGTTCATGCAGCGGCAGAACGCGACGGCGAGATGCGCGTAGTCTCGGCAGACGCCGGTCCGCTCATTGAACACGTCGCATGCGGTCTTGGTGGGACGCGCATGCTCGTAGCCGAAGGTGATGTGGTTGTGCACGAAATCGCAGATCGCCTGAACCCGACCCCAGCCCGTCACCGAGTGGCCAAACAGGTCCCAGGCCGTCTGGGACAGGCGGTCGGTCTCGCAGTACCGGCTGCCCAGGAGAAACAGCAGGGTCTCCTCCGGCAGGTCCTGGACCTGGTGCTGGTCCGCCGCGGCGACGACCGGGTCGGGCGCGCCGCTATCCCTCACCACGGCGCTGCTCGACAGGCGGATCCGGCCCTTGGGAGCCACGATCCTGGTGCACCAATTGCCGAAGCTGTCGCGATAGCCCGAGGCCGGTACCGCAGGATCGGTTCTCAGATGGTCGGGAAAGACGATGTCGGAGGCGCGCGTATAGTGAACGTTCAGCGTCAGTATCATGGGCGTCGGCTGGGGACATTCGTACACCAGCTCGTAGCCGACCCGGATCTGCATCATGGCCCCTTGGGATGCGACGGCCTAGGCGCCGCCTATGTGGCAGATCACGTCCTGTCGACGACGCTTACGGCAACCTCCATGCCTAGGAAGGAGGAAGCGTATCCGTAGAAGCTGCCCCAGAGCGGCAGGGCATGAGCAGGGTCCCAGGCCACCGCGACGCGAATGAGGTTGCGGTTGCCGATGATGCGGTTGGTCGGATCGAAATCGACCCATCCCGCGCCCGGCAGGTAGACCTGCAGCCAGGCATGGGTTGCGCCGCCGCCGAACATGCCCGCAGGCTCGGCATCCGGCGCAAAAATGTAGCCGCTGACGAAGCGCGCGGCGAGGCCAAGGGACCGCACTCCCTCGATCATGAGCAAGGCGAAGTCGCGACAGGAGCCGCTCCCGCGCCGCAAGGTTTCGCTCGGCGTCTGCACGCCTCGCTCGGTGCGGCGCGTATAGGCGAGCTGCTCCCGGATGCCGACCGTCATCGCGCGCAATAGGGCGATGGTGTCGCTCGAGCCGGAGGGCGCCAGGAAGCTCGCCGCCCAGCGATCGATGTCGGTGGCGGGGGATTGCCGCTGCAGCGCCGGAGCGAGGTTGGGCAGGTCGTCGCGCGCATAGGTGAAGGGGTAGGTCGCCGCCTCGGGCTCAAGGGCGTAGTCGGGCAGCTCGGTTTCGATATGCTCGAGCATGACGGTGCTCTCAAAACGGAGCTCGGTCGTTCGCCCGGAGAATGTCGCGACGGCGACCGAGTTGTCGAAGACGTCGTGCACCCAGCGCAGCTGCGCCGGTTGCGGCACGATGTCGAGCCGCGACGCGATCAGGCGGAGGTCGTGGCTCTCGCGTGGCCGGAACATCATGCGATGCTCGCCCAGCCCGACCGGGTCCGCATAACGGTAGATGGTGACGTGCTGTACGGTGAGAAGGCTCATGCCGAATCCAATCCGCGCAGCTCGCCTAACCCGGGTGCTGAAACGCGGTCAAGTCAGCTTGTGGCGCTACGCGCTCGCCGTCTCGACCGGCCGTAGCTCCACCACGTTCTCGGCGGCTCAGCGCAGCAAGACAACCCCGCCCGGCGGCCGGCTTCAATTAAGTTGGGATTTATAGCGCCCCTATGCCCGCCGCTCCCTTCTCAATCGGCACCACGTTCGATTCGCGCTGGCCAATTTCCTTGATCTCGCCCGCAAGCGCCAGGTCGCCCCTCGCCAACCGCCGACGTCTTTGCGCGTGGTCTGGGTATGTTTCGCCCTTACATCCTACGCAAGCGTCCACCGAGCTGCGACTCGAAACTCAGGCCGGGTCCCGACCACGTAGTGACCGCACCATCGATACGGACGAGTGTTTTCGCCAGGTGCCGCAGGAGCCCACAGCAGGGATCCCTTAACTCTGCGGGACGCCGCTTGTTGCAGGATCCTCCACCCCGCCTTCCGCACAGGGCATTGCAGCGGAGCCCGATTCCGGGGCAACCGCCTTCCGCGTCGGACTCATGGCGTTGGCTTGCGGGACCGTATGAACGCCAGGTACTTGAGGAGTTCCTCTTCTTCCTCGGCGGTCAAATCGTCGATCGCGAAAGCAGCCAACCTTCGGCGACGCCCGCCCCCGCCACTCCCGGACGGCATCCGGCTTTCTCCATCAACGACTCGTAAGGTACGGCGTAGACCTCGGCCAGGCTGTGCAGCACGTTGGGCGAGGGCTTCTGAACCTTCCCCTGCTGGGTCAGGTAGGCGTTCGCATTGTCCGTGGCCTCTTCGACCTGCCGCAGCGTGAATCCCTTGGCCGTACGCAAATCGGCAAGGACGCCGCCGCCTTCGCGCCCAGACGCCTGCTCGCAAGGCCGAATCGGTCGCGGTCGGCAGCTCGCTGCTGATCGTCGGGTTTCCGCTCGGGTTCCACGACACGCTGCATCACCTGCCGGTCGTGGAGCAAGCGTGGTCGTGTCCTCGTTCGGCCTGCGCTTCCAGGGCGAGGGCTACTTCCTCACGGACGCGCGCACGCACCGAGGCACTCGGGCTGAACTGCGCGTGGTACGCCGACATCCTGCTCACGCGCACGGAAGGCTGACAACGCGCGAGCTTCGAGCGGTCGCTAGGCCGCGGTCGCCGACCCGGTCGCGACCGCGGCGCGCTGCATGGGCTCGAGGACGCGCGCCAGACGGCGCAGCTCGTCTTCCGGCGGATCGAGGTAGTCCTCGTGGATCGCGGTGCAGAGGGCCGTGGTGCGGTCCACGATGCTCGTCAGCACGGTGTGTACACCGATCCGCTGTACGTCCTGGTTGCACATCTGGAGTAGTTCGCCGCGGAAGCGGTCGGCGAGGCGCCAGGACCGGCGGCGGACCCCGGGCGGGTCGGTGCGGCGCATCTGGGCGAGCAGCTCGCAGGTCTGGTCGATCCCGTGCAGCACGGAGTGCGGGAAGGCGCGATCGAAGAGCAGGAACGAGAGCACGGAGGGACCCGAGAGCGTGTTGGCGGGGCGCTGGAAGAAGGGATCGAAGGCGCAGCAGCAGCGCAGGATCGCGAGCCACTGCGCGGCGTCAGCGGTGCTCTCCTGGTCGCTCGCTTTGTCGCCGAGGCTGTAGTGCTTGACGTCGAGGATGCGCGCCGACTGTCCGACGCGCTCGACGGCGCGGCCGAGCTTCATGAAGACGAACGGCTCCTCGTGCAGCATTGCGCTGTGGCTGATGCCGTGGAAGAGCTGGCATTGCCGCATCAGGTGCGCGTAGAAGGCGCTGCGACTCTTCGCGTACAGCGTCTGCGCCGAGCGGCTGCGGATCCAGATCCACAGGTCGTTCACGACCTCCCAGGTCTCGACACTCATGCACTCGCGGATCGTGCGGGCGTTCTCGCGCGCGCCGCGCACCGAGGCGAAGAGCGAGCTCACGTTCTCCGGATCCCAGGCGAGATAGCGCTGCACGGTTTCGCCGTTGTCGATGCGGCCGTCGCCGATGCGTGTACGAAAGTCGGCCTCCTGGCCGGTCACGACGACGAGCGGCCGCCAGCGCTCGGCCTGCGGCAGGTCGAGGTCGAGCTGGAACGCGTGGTTGACGTCGAGCAGGCGCGCCAGCGTGTCGAGGCGCTCGAGGTGACGGGTCAGCCAGAAGCAGCTATCGGCGACGCGCGAGATCACGCTCCGTCCTCCACCACCCAGGTGTCCTTGGAGCCGCCGCCCTGGCTCGAGTTGACGACGTACGAACCCTTCATGCGCGCGACGCGCGTCAGGCCGCCGGGCAGCACCCAGCTCGACGCGCCCGTCACGATGTACGGGCGCAGGTCCACGCGGCGCGGCGCGATGCCCTCGCGCGTCCACGTCGGACATGCCGAGAGCTGCACGAGCGGCTGCGCGATGTAGTTGCGCGGGTTCTTCGCGACGAGTCCGCGAAACTCGGCAATCTGCCTCTTGGTCGAGCGCGGGCCGACCAGCATCCCGTAGCCGCCCGATTCGTTGACGGCCTTCACGACCAGCTCGCCGAGGTGATCGAGCACGTAGCGGCAGTCGTTCCCGCGGATGCAAACGTAGGTCGGCACCTGCGGGAGGATCGGCTCCTCGGAGAGGTAGAAGCGGATCATGTCTGGCACGAAGGGATAGATGCCCTTGTCGTCGGCGACGCCGTTGCCGATCGCGTTCAACAGCGCGACGTTGCCACTGGTGTAAGCGCGCACGAGGCCCGGCACGCCGAGCATGCTGTCCTTTTTGAAGGCATCGGGATCGAGGAAGCCGTCGTCCAGGCGGCGGTAGATCACGTCCACGCGGCGCGGGCCCTGCGTCGTCTTGGCGTAGACGCAGTCGTTCTCGACGAAAAGATCGCTGCCCTGCACCAGCTCGCAGCCCATGCGCCGCGCCAGGAAGCTGTGCTCGAAGTAGGCCGAGTTGAACGGGCCCGGCGTCAGCACGACCATGTTGTGCTCGGCCGCCTCGCCGCTCGGCGCCACCGCGCCCATCGCCTCGCGCAGCCGCGCCGGATACATCTCGACCGGCGCGACGGCGCACTCGCCGAAGATCTGCGGGAAGATCTTCTTCATCATCAGCCGGTTCTCGAGCACGTACGAGACGCCGGACGGCGTTCGAATGTTGTCCTCGAGCACGAGGAAGCGGCCGTCGCCATCGCGGATCAGGTCCACGCCGGCGATGTGCACGTGCACGCCGCGCGGCGGCACGACGCCGCACATCTCGGGCAGGAACGCCTTCGAGCTCTCCACCATCTCGCGCGGCACGGCGCCGTCGTCGAGGATGCGCTGCGGCCCGTAGACGTCCTGCAGGAACGCGTTCAGCGCGTGGATGCGCTGCACGAGTCCCTTCTCGATGTTGCGCCACTCGGTGCCAGACACGATGCGCGGGATCAGATCGAACGGGAAGATGCGATCGGGATCCGCGTGGCCCGAGTACACCGAGAAGGTGACGCCGCTGCGCAGGAAGGTCTTGTCAGCGAGCGTGTGCAGTGTGCGGTACTCGGTGCGCGAGAGCAGATCGAGCCGCTGTACCACGCTCTTGGCATACGCATGGGGCCGGCCGCGCGCAGCGAAGAACTCGTCGAAGGTATCGGGCAGCAGCTCGTAGCCGTTGAAGAGACCTGCGGAGCGCGCGGCCATGCGCGCGTCGGCGCGCGGCGCTCGGACCTTCGGTGCTAGTGTCGTGGACGGCGACCGGGCCATCGCTTTGCGCTATGATAGCTTGATCGTACCGACGGGCCCGTGTGTCGTTATGTGCACACTCTACTGCCCGATCGTTGTCCTTCCGCGGATGAGCCGACATGTCGATTCGTGTGGCTTTGAACCACAAGACCCGATACCGCTACGACCGCTGGGTCACTCTGTCACCCCAGATCATACGACTGCGCCCGGCTCCGCACTGCCGAACGCCCATCTCGAGCTACGCGCTGCACATCGAGCCGCGCGGACACTTCCTCAACTGGCAGCAGGATCCGCAGAGCAACTTCCTGGCGCGCGTCGTCTTCCCGGAGAAAGTGCGCTCGTTCGAGCTCGAAGTGGATCTCCTCGCCGAGCTCTCGGTGATCAATCCCTTCGACTTCTTTCTCGAGGAGAGCGCCGAGCGCATTCCCTTCTCCTACGAATCGTGGCTCGAGAGCGAGCTGCGGCCGTATCTCGAGACGCTGCCCGTGGGACCGCGGCTCGCCGCGTGGCTCGCAACGGTCGATCGCAGCCCGCGTGCGAGCGTGGATTGGCTGGTGGCGTTGAACAAGCGCCTCGCGCACGAGACCCGCTACGAGATCCGCATGGATCCGGGCGTGCAGACGCCCGAGGAGACGCTCGCGCGCGCCAGCGGCTCGTGTCGCGACTCGTCGTGGCTGCTCGTGCAGGTGCTCCGCAATCTCGGGCTCGCTGCGCGCTTCGTCTCGGGATACCTGATCCAGCTCGTGCCCGACGAGAAGTCGCTCGACGGGCCGTCCGGCCCTGAACACGACTTCACCGATCTGCACGCGTGGGCCGAGGTGTATCTGCCCGGCGCGGGCTGGGTGGGACTCGATCCGACGTCGGGCCTGTTCGCGGGCGAGGGACATCTCCCGCTCGCCGCGACGCCCGATCCGTTCTCGGCCGCACCGGTGAGCGGCGCGGTGGACGAGTGCGAGATGGACTTCGAGTTCTCGATGCGCATCGAACGGATTCACGAGGATCCGCGCGTCACGCATCCGTACGACGACGCGCAGTGGCAGCGCATCGATGCGCTGGGCGAGCGAATCGACGCCGAGCTCGAAGCCGGCGACGTGCGCCTCACGATGGGTGGCGAGCCCACCTTCGTCTCGATCGACGATCGCGACGGCGAGGAGTGGAACCACGCCGCGCTCGGGCCCGCCAAGCGGCTGCTCGCCGAGGCGCTGCTGCAACGGCTGGTCGCGCGCGGCGCGCCCGGCGCGCTGCTGCACTTCGGAATGGGCAAGTGGTATCCGGGCGAGTCGCTGCCGCGCTGGGCGCTCAGCGCGTACTGGCGCCGCGACGGCGTGCCGATCTGGCTCGATCCGAAGCTCATTGCGAGCACCGAGGTGCAGCGCGGACACGGACCCGACGACGCGCAGCGCTTCGCCGAGACGCTCGCCAGAAAACTGGGCGTCGATCCGCTGCACGCGGTGCCGGCCTACGAAGACCCCTGGCACTACCTGCGCGAAGAGGGGCACCTCCCGGTCAACGTCGATCCGGACGACAACAAGCTCGACGACCCCGAGACGCGCGAGCGGCTGCGCTGCGTCTTCGAGCGCGGCCTCGCAACGCCGGTTGGCACCGTGCTGCCGCTGCATCGTGTCAGCGCGGCGCACGGCGCCGAGTGGCAGACGGGCCTGTGGATGATGCGATCGCGCCATCTCGTGCTGATCCCCGGCGACTCGCCGATTGGCCTGCGGCTACCGCTGCCGAGCTTGCCGTGGCAGGAGACCGACACGGTGGGTTGGGTCGAGGGGCTCGACCCGATGGCGCCGCGCGGCTCGCTGCCGCCGCATCCGGGCGCCGCGTCACCGCGGCTGCACCCGCCGCACCGCATGGTGCTCGGGCATCCGACGCCGCCGGCGCTGATCCATCCGCAAAAGCTCGTGGATCCCGATCGCATCCCGAAGACGGGCGAGTCGGCGACGTGGGTCGTGCGCACGGCGCTTGCGGTCGAGGCGCGCGAGGGACGCCTGCACGTCTTCATGCCGCCGCTCCACACCGCGGAGGACTATCTCGAGCTGGTGTCGGCGATCGAGGCGACGGCGCGCGAGCTGGACGCGCCGGTCGCGCTCGAGGGCTATCTGCCGCCCACGGATCCGCGTCTCGAGAAGCTGGCGATCACGCCCGATCCCGGCGTGATCGAGGTCAACGTGAAGCCGGTAGCAAGCTGGCGCGAGCTGGTCGACGAGGTGACTGCGCTCTACGAAATCGCGCGTCTGTCGCGGCTCGGCACCGAGAAGTTCATGCTCGATGGCCGGCACAGCGGTACCGGCGGCGGCAATCACGTTGTGATCGGCGGCACGACGCCCGCCGACAGTCCGGTGCTTCGCCGCCCCGATCTGCTGCGCAGCCTCGTCGGCTATTGGCTCAACCATCCGTCGCTCTCGTATCTGTTCTCGGGTCTCTTCATCGGGCCGACGAGCCAGGCGCCGCGCGTGGACGAGGCTCGTCACGAGAGCGTATACGAGCTGGAGATCGCGTTCGCGCAGATTCCCGAGCCGGGAAAGGGCGAGTGCCCGCCGTGGCTGGTCGATCGCGTGTTCCGCAACCTGCTGACCGACCTCACGGGCAATACGCACCGCGCGGAGTTCTGCATCGACAAACTCTACGCGCCCGAGACGTCTACGGGGCGGCTCGGCCTCGTCGAGCTGCGCGCCTTCGAGATGCCGCCGCACGCGCGCATGAGCCTTGTGCAGCAGCTGCTGCTGCGCGCGCTGGTCGCCTGGTTCTGGCGGCAACCGTGGAAGCGCCCGCTCGAGCGCTGGGGCACGCAGCTCCACGACCGCTTCCTGCTGCCGCACTTCCTGGACCAGGACCTGCGCGGGGTGCTCGCCGATCTCACCGGCGCCGGCTACGCGTTCGAGCGCAGCTGGTTCGATTCCCACTTCGAGTTCCGCTTCCCGAAGATCGGCACAACGGTGATCGGCGGCGTCGAGATCGAGCTGCGCCACGCGATCGAGCCGTGGAACGTGCTCGGCGAGGAACCGGGCGCCGGTGGTACCGTCCGCCGCGTGGACTCGTCGCTGGAGCGGATGCAGGTGCGCGTGCGCGGGCTTCCGGGCGATCGCTACGCGGTCGCGTGCAACGGGCGCCGGCTTCCGCTGCATCCGACCGGAACGCACGGCGAGCGCGTGGCGGGCGTGCGCTACCGCGCGTGGCAGCCACCGTCGTGCCTGCACCCGACGATCGCCGTGCACACGCCGCTGGTCTTCGACCTCGTGGACCTGGCGGCAGGCCGTTCGCTCGGCGGCTGCACCTATCACGTCGCGCATCCCGGCGGCCGCACCTATGAGACGTTCCCGGTCAACGCCTACGAGGCCGAGGCGCGCAGGGGCGCGCGCTTCCAGCCGTTCGGCCACACTCCGGGTTCCGTCTCTCTGCCGGCCGAGGAGCCGAATCCCGTGCTGCCCTTCACGCTCGACCTGCGCCGGACCGCTTCGTGAGTTCGGCCTCCGCACTCGGCTACGCGGGCGTTGCGGGCCACTGGGACGAGATGGCGCTACCGTCGGGCAACCTGCGCCCGCACTGGCGCCGGTTGATGGGCGCGCTCGCGGGGCTCGGCCGCGACGAGGCTCAGCGGCGCTGGCGTGAAGCCGAGCGGCTGATCCGTGAGAACGGCGTCACGTACAACGTCTACAGCGATCCGCTCGGCATGGATCGCCCGTGGCAGCTCGATCCGTTGCCGCTGCTGCTCCCGATTGGCGAGTGGAGCGCGATCGAGGCCGCCGTCACGCAGCGCGCCACGCTGCTCGACCGCATGCTCGCCGATCTCTACGGACCGCAGCGCCTGCTGCGCGAGGGGCACCTCCCCGCGGAGCTGGTGTTCGCGCACGCGGGTTTCCTGCGACCGTGCCACGGACTCGCGGTGCCGAACGACGTGCGACTGCATCTGTACGCTGCGGATCTCGCGCGCTCACCTGACGGCCAGTGGTGGGTGCTCGCCGACCGCACGCAGGCGCCCTCCGGCGCGGGCTACGCGTTGGAAAACCGCGTCGTCACCACCCGCGTCCTGCCGGAGGTCTTCGGCGGCTTCCACGTCCCGCGACTCGCGGGCTGGTTCCAGACGATGCGCGATTCGCTGTCCGCGCTCGCGGCCGTGCGTACCGACTCGCCGCGCATCGTGCTGCTGACGCCCGGCCCGTACAACGAGACCTACTTTGAACACGCCTACCTCGCGCGCTACCTCGGAGTGACGCTCGTCGAGGGCGCTGACCTCGCGGTGCGCGGCGAGCTCGTGCATCTGAAGACGCTCGACGGCCTGTTGCCCGTGGACGTGATCCTGCGTCGTCAGGACGATCGCTGGTGCGATCCCCTCGAGCTGTTCGGCGAGTCGGCGCTCGGCGTTCCAGGTCTCGTGCAGGCGGTTCGCGCCGGCCACGTCGCCGTGGCAAACGCGCTCGGCAGCGGTCTTGTGGATACGCCCGGCGTGATGGCGTTCCTGCCCGGCCTTTGCCGCCGGCTGCTCGGCGAGGAGCTGCGGATGCCGTCGGTCGCCACCTGGTGGTGCGGGCAGCAGCGCGAGCTCGACTACGTAGAGACCCACCTCGACGGTCTCGTGCTGAAGAACACCTTCCGCAGCTCCGCGCCCGACGTCGTGTTCGGCGCGCATCTAGCCGGCGACGAGCGCACCGCCTTCCTCGCGCGGCTGCGCGCGGACCCGCACCGCTGGGTCGCGCAGGAGCAGGTGGCGCTCTCCACCGTGCCGGCCGCTGCGAGCGAAGGCCCCGCGCCGCGCCATCTGGTGCTGCGCGTGTTCGCGGTCGCGTCGAACGGCTCGTGGTCGGTGATGCCCGGCGGCCTGACGCGCGTGTCCGCATCCGCGGACGATCTCGTCGTGTCGAGCCAGCGCGGCGGCGCCAGCAAGGACACCTGGGTGCTCGCCGACGCGCCGGTGCCGGTCGTCAGCCTGATGGATCGCGTGCGGGCGCCGATCGACGTGAGCCGCGCGGGCTTCGCGCTGACGAGCCGCGTCGCGGACAACCTGCTCTGGCTCGGCCGCACGGCGGAGCGCGTCGAGGCCGGCGTCCGGCTGTTCCGCAGCGCGCTCGGACGGCTGGCGGAGGAGCCGCTGCGCGCCGCGGACGCGACGTTGCCCGACGCCGTGGAGCTGCTCGCGCGCCGCTATCGCCTGGATGCGCACGAAGAGGAGGCGCCGCTCGCGGAGCGCATCGTCGCCGCGATCTTCGATCGCGAGCGGCCCGACTCGATGAGCAGCGCGGCGCGCCAGCTGCACCGGCTGGCATGGCTGGTACGCGACCGGATCTCCACTGACGCGTGGCGCATCCTCGGCCGCTTCGAGGAGCACTTCGAGGAGCCCGCCGGCCTGCACCCGGCCCTTCGAGTCAATGCGGCGCTCGACCGGCTCGACGGCGCGCTGCTGCTGCTCTCGGCGTTCACCGGCCTCGTGATGGAAGGTATGACTCGCGCGCTCGGCTGGACCTTCCTCGACATCGGCCGCCGGCTCGAACGCGCCATCCAGATGGTCGAGCTGCTGCTGCACGGGCTGGTCGAGCCGGGGTCGCGCGAGTGGCGGCGGCTCGAGAACCTGCTCCAGGTCGCCGACAGCGTGATGACGTACCGGTCGCGCTATCAAACGTCGCTACAGGCTCCGCTGGTGCTCGACCTGCTGCTGCGCGACGAGGCCAACCCGCGCTCGGTCTCGTTCCAGCTCGCGCACCTGGAGCGTCACTTCGAGCCGCTCGACAAGGCGCCGCGTGCGGCGGTGACGCGGCTGCTTGCGTCGGTGCGGCGCGCGCCGCTCGATGAGCTCGCGGCGCTGGACGACGGCGGCCGCCGTGTCGCGCTCGAAGCGCTGCTGATGCAGGTCAGGCGCGATGTGCCGGCGATCTTCGCGGCGCTTTCGCACGCCTATCTCTCGCACGCCGTGTCGAAGCGCCAGGCGCCGGGTCCGCGCGGCGAGGCGCGCGCGTGATCTACCGCGTCCGCCACGAGACGCTGTACCTCTACAGCGAGCCCGTCGCGACATCGCACAACGAAGTGCACTTGATGCCGCGCGCGCTGCCCCGCCAGTCGCTCGCGAAGTTCGAGCTGCGCTGCGATCCCACGCCGGAGACGGTCGCGTGGCACCGCGACTACTTCGGCAACGACGTCGTCTTCATTGCCGTGAACGAGCCGCACGAGCGGCTCGTGCTCCGCACCGAGAGCCGCATCGACTTGCGTGGGCCCGCTCCGATCGATGCCGAGCGCTCGCCGGCGTGGGAGGCCGTCGCGGCGCGCGTCCGGCGCGACCGCGACCCAGCCTGGCTCGAAGCCTTCGAGATGGTCTTCCCCTCGACCTACGTCCCGGTGTCCGAGGCGCTCGCCGAGTACGCGCGGCCGTCGTTCGCG
Source organism: Myxococcota bacterium (assembly GCA_035315025.1). GTDB lineage: Bacteria > Myxococcota_A > UBA9160 > UBA9160 > UBA9160 > UBA9160. The sequence goes on along the minus strand of DATFYN010000598.1, from coordinate 503 downwards.
TCACACCGCCCGCTCGCGGCCGGCGCGATCGAGCTGGCGCACCGAATCCACACCGAATTCCGTTACGATCCGGCGGCGACGCAGCTCGCGACACCGGTCGAGGAGGTGTTGCGCCAGCGGCACGGCGTGTGCCAAGACTTCGCGCACTTGATGATCGGCTGCCTGCGCTCGCTCGGAATCCCAGCCCGCTACATGAGCGGCTATCTGCGGAGTGCGCCCCCACCGAGCGAGACGGGGAGCGCGAAGGAATCGGCCGATGGCGCGTTCGTCGGCGCCGAAGCGTCGCACGCGTGGGTCTCGTTCTTCTGTCCGGAGAACGGCTGGGTGGACGCCGATCCCACCAACGATCTCGTGCCCTGCGAGGGACACGTCGTGCTCGCATGGGGCCGCGACTACGAGGACGTGAGCCCGGTGAAGGGCGTCAGGCTCGGCGGCGGCGGCCATGAGATGCGCGTCGCCGTCGAGGTCCGGGCGGAGCCGCCCGCGTGCGCCGACTGATGGCG
>DATFYN010000597.1:0-7112 GCA_035315025.1 Myxococcota bacterium | reverse complement strand
CGCCGAGCGGATCGATTTCGGCCTCAAAGCCGGGATCGATCACGACCGTAGCGGTGTCGTCGACCACCAAAGCGGGGCCCCTGAGTCGGGTGCCCTGCCCCAGGTCCTCCCGGGCGAACAACGGGGTCTCGCGGCGACCTGCACCCGAGAAGAGCACCTCCGCGTAGCGAATCGGCCGGGCGGGGGTGGGGGCGCCCTTTGCAGCCATGGATTGAAGGTCGAGGCCGATCGCGCCGTTCGCCTGCAGGGCCTGAACCCGTGCGACGACGATCTCGATGCCTCGACCCTTTCGGGTGTAGCCAAAGCGCGCTCGGTGGACCCGCTCGAAAGCTGTGGGCCAGTCCTCGTCTTCGGTCTCGGGGACCGTGAGGGCGCTCTCCGTCCCCGCATAGCGGAGGTCGAGGCGCCGCACGATGCGCACCTCATCTTGCGGCACACCCTCCGCCACAAGGGCGCTCCGGCCCTCCGCCTCCAACTCGGCAAACGCCGTGCAGACGGGTTCCGGCAGCGGCAGGGGCGCAGCGGGCAGGAGGAAGCGGCCCGCATCGCGCTGTCGATCCCACGTCTGCGGCGCGACGCCTATGCCATAGGCAGACAAGAGGCTCGCGAGGGGGTGAAGGAGGATCGTCCGAATGCCGAGCGCGCGCGCAACCGCGCAGACGTGCTGACCTGCGGCGCCGCCAAAGCCCACGAGCGCGCAGTCGCGGGGATCCACCCCGCGCGCCACCGATACCTGCCGGATCGCCTCGGCCATGCTCGCATTCGCGATCTCGATGAACCCTTCTCCAACGTGATCGGCGGAGAGAGCATGGCCCGCCGCGCGCAGGGTCGACGCCACCGCTTCGAGTGCCTGGCGTGCGGGCTCAAGGCGCAGTGCGAGCGGGAAGCGGTCCGCGGGCAGGCGGCCGAGCAGAACGTTGACGTCGGTCAGCGTGAGCCCTTCGCCCGTCTGGGCGTGACTGTTTTGGCGCAGGCCGTAGCAGAGGGGTCCGGGATCGGCGCCGGCGCTCTCGGGCCCGACCGTCAAGCGAAAGCCATCGAACCGGCAAAGCGAGCCTCCCCCCGCTGCGACGCTATGCACCCGCAGCGCAGGCGAGCGCACGCGGATCCCCGCGATCGTGGTCTCGAAGACACGTTCGACCTCACCCTCGACCACCAGCGACACATCCGTTGACGTCCCGCCCATGTCGAATGCAATCGCCTCGCGAAAACCCGCTGCCCTGGCGACGCACGCCGCGCCCACCGCGCCACCAGCGGGACCTGACAGGAGTGCGGCCGGCCCGCGGAAGTGCGCTGCGTCGGTCAGTCCTCCGGAGGACTGCATGAAGCGCAGGGACGACTGGGGGAGCGCCGCAGCCTGCACGGCGGTGTAGTGCCGCAAGATCGGGGTGAGGTAGGCGTCCGCCACTGCGGTCTGGCCACGAGCGAGGAGGCCCAGTTCGCGTGCAATCTCGTGGGAGGTTACGACGTGAGGAAAGCCGGCTTCTCTCGCCAGCTCCTTCACCCGGGTCTCGAGCTCCGGGTAGGCGTGGGCATGGATCATCGCGATCGCAACCGAAGCGATGCCGTCCGCCCGCGCCGCCGCCAGGCCCGTGCGCAGGGCACCCTCGTTCAGCGGGTGGACGAGCGTACCGTCTGCGGCGCAGCGGCCCTCGATCTCGAGGGTGCGCTCGTGGAGCGGCGGCGGTCGCTCAATCCGCAGTGCGAAGAGGTCCGGCCGCTCTTGCGTCCCGATCACGAATGCATCGCCCAGTCCCGCGTTCGCTACGATGAGCGTGCGCGCTCCCCGACGCGTGAGCAGTGCGTTCGTCGCAAGCGTTGTGCCGATTTTTACGCTGCATGCCGGCAAGGGATGGCCCGGTTCTATGGCAGCCACACCCTCGAGAATGCTGCGCATGGCGGCGAGGCCAGCGTCGTCCGTCGAGAGGCGCTTGGCGGTGTGGACCGCGCCATCGGGTGAAACGCCAATGCAGTCGGTGAACGTTCCCCCCCGGTCGAGCCAGAACTGCCAGATCCCAGGCAACGTGCAGCGCGTCAGCGACTCGCGCGACCGTACAACGCGGCGCGAAGGTCGAGCGAGAGGCTGCGCCCGTCGAGCCGGAGCCTGCGAGGATTGCGACCCTCGGCGCGCACGACGACAGCGAGTTGGTCGGGCGTCAGATCGGACGGGGTCGCGAATCCAAAGACGCCCCCGGAACCAGTCCTGCCATGCGCCACGCGGCGAGGCTGACCCTCCGCATGCGTCGCGTGCGCCTCCACCAGCACCTCGGCGCCCTCGATGGGCAGGCGCTCACCGCTCGCCAGCGGGTCGTTCTCGGAAACCAGGACCCGCGCCGTGCGTCCGTCATTGGCGCGCTCTACGGCGACAGCCACATCGCGCAGCCAGATCATGGGTTCCGCGACGACGGTCGCCATCCCGATCCGTTCGACGTGACGTGCCGGATTCGCGCGCAGAGCGATGTCCTGCGGTGACATGCCGTGGTCGGCCGTCACCACGAAGAGGGTCTCCTCGAGAAGGCCCCGCCGTTCGATCACATCCAAGACTCGCCCGATGCGGCGATCCGTCTCATCGAGAGCGGCGACAAGGCCCCCGTGATGGGGTCCGTAGTCGTGGCCAGCACCGTCGGTGAGGGTCAGCTCATGGAACACGCAATGAGGCGCCGGAAGATCAGGCCGGCTAAACAACTCGATGACCTGCGCGACGCCGCGCGCATCGACCAACGACTCGCGGGCGACGCCGCTCTGGCCGTCGGTTTCCCAACGCGAATCACAGTCACTCATGAGCTCGGCGGTCAGCATGCGCAGACGGGCGCGATCGGCAAGGTTGCGACCCTCGAGCACGGCGTGGTCGGCGCCGCGGCCGAGGGGCTCGTAGATGCTCGCGGTGAGTGCCTCTGGTCCGCGTACGCGGTGAAATGCCTCGAAGATCGTCTCGACCCCAGCGCTCACGAAGCATTCGGTGTGGAGCTGCTGGCCTTGGGGTGAAACGAGCTCACCCTTCTCACGTAGGTAGTAGGAGGGGTTCACCACGTCGTGGTGACCGCACCAAGCGCCTGTGCCGATGGTCGTATGACTGGGCCATGTGATCGAAGGAAAGTTCACGATCGAGCCTGAGGCGAGGACCGCTGCACGCTCGCGCAGGCGCCGCAGACCGGGGAGCGCAGCGGGGTCGCCCGCCAGGCGACGCTCGAGCTCTGTGTGGGAGAGACCATCGAGGAGAAAGATGTAGACGCGGGATGCGGCGGGCGCGCGCTCACTCAGGATTTCCGTGAGCACACGGCCATCTTGGCGCTTTAGATAGACGTCCGGAGCGACCCCGCGCTCGGAAGAAGTGCGCCCCGTGGCATCACAACCGTCGATCTTGGGAAAGCCGCATGCGGCGAGGAGCGTGGGAGCGATGTCCACGGCCCTCGCCGCAAAGTCGTAATGTCCGGGCCGCACGCAGGGTCCGGCGAACCAAAGCGACGCGCGAGATTGACGGACATTCAGTGCGCCGTGAGTTCCGGGCTGGATGCCCTGCGCCCAGTCCTCGGGTGAAATCGCAAGGTCAGGGGCGTGTGGCGAGTCGAAGAGCTGGGCCACGCGCTCATACGCGAACGGGTAACTCTGGTGCTGGGAGCGCACAAAACGGTGCGCGGCGTCTTCCCCGTCGAAACCCGATGCCCGCGACGCGGCGATCTCTTCCTGGACGGAGCGGAGAGCGGCCTCTTCCTGCCGGGCGAGCGGGTTTTCGCCCAAGAGCTCGACCACTTCGAACGCAAGCCGACCGTCGCGCCCGCCGCGTCGGACAAAGCGCACAAGACCGCGGCGTGACCAAGCCTCGTAGGCGGCGCAGCGGTCGCCATGGGATGCACGCCAGGTGAGAACGAGGTCCACCTGGTCGCGGACCTCTGGGTCGGTGAGGAGCGCCAAGATGGCGCGGTTCCCAGAATCCTCCTGCTCCGGATCGAGGCCTTGCCCGCCCAGCCGCTCGGGACCAAGGATCATGGGGTCTTGCGCGGCGGCGGGCTGCCGAGGCTCTGCTTGGCGCGGGATCGTCATGGGCGCGAAGGTATCACGGGGTGTAGCGCCGACGCGTCACACTCGCTCGAAGACCTCGTAGGAAGGCATGCGATTCGCGAATGCCGAGCAGAGCGGACCCGGCAAAGTAGAGAACGCCATAGAGCGCGAGAATCGCGATTCCCCCTAGAAGCGGCGGCAACCCAGGCGCCGCGAGCTTCCCGGCCCGCGCTGCCGCCGCCGCGACGAGCGCCGCGCCCCAGAGCCGGCACGCAAATCCGATCCCGATCTCGACCCGCCCCACACGCGCTACGAGCGATCGGCGCAGCAGGGCCACCTCGAGCCAGCCCGCGAGCCCGCTCCCGAGGGGCAGGCCGGCGGCGCCCCAGCGAGGGTCAAGGCCGAGCCATCCCGGCGCACGGAACGCAAAGACGATGCCCAAGGCTGTGCCGAAGGCGAGCCGCACGAGGGCGAAGCGCAAGGGTCGACTCGCGTCCCGAAGCGCGTACCAGGTAGAGGCATAGAGACGTCCGAGGGTCGAAGCCAGGAGACCCACCGCGGAGGCTGCAAGGAGCGACCAGACATAGAGGACGTCGCTGCGACCAAAGCGCCCGGTTTGGTAGATCGCCGCAGTCACAACATCGCCCAGCGCCGCGAAAGCCACGGCCGACGGCACGATGAGGAAGGCCACCCGCCGCAGTGCGGTGTGAAGCCGCTCGTAGAGCTGTCGAGAGATTTCCGTCTCGGCACCGAGCGCGCTCGACATGGCGGGAAGCTCGGCCGCCGAGATCGCCATTCCGAACAAGCTCACGGGAAGCGTGTAGAGAGTCTGGGCGTAGCCCAGCGCCGCGACCGCCCCGATCGGCAGCAGGCTCGCCAGCAGCTGATCGACGTAGGCACTAATCTGCACGACGCCGCGGCTCACGAAAGCGGGCATGAAGTTTCGGAAGACCGTCCCTACGTTTTTATCACGAAAGGCGAGGTTCGCCGGACGAAGATTGCGCGCGAGTCGCAGTGTGGTCGGAAGCTGCACCGCGAGCTGGGCCGCGCTCCCGACGACGGCACCCCAGGCCGCCGCGAGTGCCAGTCCTTCCGCGTCCCGGCGCCCGGCAAAGGCCATGAGGGCGGCCACGATCACGAGGTTCCAGACCACCGGCGCGGCGTAGGAGAGAAAGAAGCGTCGGTGGCTATTCAGAATGCCGAGGCACCAGGCCGAGAGCACCAAGAGTCCGACACCCGGAAAGAGAATTCGCACCATGGAGACGGTCAGCGCGCGCCGCGCGCCCTCGAAACCTGGCGCGATCAGATCGACGAGCCAGGGTGCGAGAGTTACGCCGGTCGCGACGGCGATCGCCATCGCCAGCGCCAAGGCTGCGCCGACACTTCCCGCCACGCGATCCGCCTCGACTTCGTTATCGCCGGCAAGAAGGCGCGCGTAGACGGGGATAAACGACGCCGAAAGGACGCCTTCGCCGAATAAATTTTGCAGAAGGTTGGGAATGCGGAACGCGGCGCGCAATGCATCCGCGACGCCTGAGTTCCCGAAGTAGTGGGCCACCACGCGCTCGCGAATAAGGCCGGCCAGGCGCGAGAGCAAGATCCCCGCACCGACGAGCAGCGCCCAGCGCCCGGAGGGCGCGCGCAGCGGTAGCGCAGTCGGCTCTTCGGGCGCCGCGGCCACGAAGCTACTCGGCTTCCCGCGGGCAGGCGGCCGGGCACTGCCCGAGCGTCGAACCCCGTGCCCAGAGCGGGCCCTCGATCACTGTGGATTGGGCTCGCGCCAGAGGCGCCCCTCGTACGTCTCGACCACCACGTCTTCGCCCTCGCGTCCGCGAAGATAGGGATGCAGGAGCGGGACCTTGCCATGGGGAGTATCGAGCACGTACATGGGGATCGCGAAGCCGCTCGTCCGGCCGCGGAGCGCACGGAAGATCTCCACGCCGCGCTCGATCGGTACACGGAAATGCGCAGTCCCTTCCAAGAGCTGCGCCTGGTAGACGTAGTACGGTCGCACCCGCATCCGAACGAGGCCCTCACACAGCCGCTTCATGGTATCGACGTCGTCGTTGATGCCTCGCAGCAGCACGCTCTGGTTTCCGACCGGCACCCCCGCCCGCAGCAGGCGATCGCACGCTTTCGCCGCCTCCGCCGTTAGCTCCCTTGGATGGTTGAAGTGAGTATTCACCCAGATCGGGTGGTAGCGCCCCAGCATGCGACAGAGGGCCGGAGTCACGCGGAAAGGCAAAGTAACAGGCAGCCTTGTGCCGAGTCGCACGATCTCTACATGCGGGATCTCACGGAGCTGCGCGATCAGCCATTCGAGGCGATCGTCCGAGAAGATGAGTGGATCCCCGCCCGTGAGCAGCACATCGCGAATCTCGGGCGTGGCTTCGATCCACGCGAGACCCTCTTCGAGCTCGCGTTTTTTCATCGCCCATTCCTCATCGCCCACCATGCGCTTGCGCAGGCAGAAGCGACAGTAGAGCGCGCACTCGTTGTTCACGCAGAACGCGATCCGGTCGGGATATGCGCGGATCACGTTCTTGACCGGGGAGTGGTCCACCTCGCTCAGGGGATCGGTCAACCCCGCGGGATCGTTCAGCTCCGCCGTGCGCGGCACCACCTGGCGCCGAATCGGACACTCCGGATCGTCGGGGTCCATGAGCGACGCGTAGTAGGGCGTAATCACGAAGTGAAAGCGGTCTGCAAGCAGGGTGATGGCCCGGACCTCGTCCTCTGTCGGTCGCACCCAGCGGGAGAGCTGCTCGGCCGTGCGGATGCGATGCTGAAGCTGCCAGGTCCAGTCCGTCCACTGCGCGGCCGAGACGCCGGCGGGAATCCGGGCGTGCTTCCCTCTCACGGCACAAGTCCGAGACGAGAGAGGCCGCCCCCGATGACCTCGGCCAGGAGGTCAGGCAAAGGACGGTCGAGGAGTTCGGCCAGGATCCCAAACGAGCCGTCCGGCGAGAATGTGGGGAGGGGATTCATCTCGAGGAAGCGCGGCTCTCCTGCGGCATCCAGCCGAAAGTCGGTGCGCGCAAAATCGCGACACTCGAGGGCGTCGAAGGCGCGCTGCGCAAGCCGCGCGAGGCGTTGTTCGAGTGCGGGACTGA
>DATFYN010000596.1:0-3301 GCA_035315025.1 Myxococcota bacterium | reverse complement strand
GTCTTGCCGCGCTGGCTCGGCTGGGTGTCGATCCTCGCGGGCACCTTGCTCTTCCTTCAGGGGTTTGGTCTCGGCGGCGTCATCGCCTCGTTCGGGTTGGTGCTGGACTTGATCGGGTTCGTGCTTCTTCTGGTCGTCGTTCTGGTGAGCAGCATCATCTTGCTGGCTCGGGAGGACCCGATCCCCATATCCGAGCAGGCATGAGGGCCAGGGCAGTTGAGACGCCTCGTGTTCGCCCCAAGCGAGCGTGAGCTCGGTCGCAGCGGAGACGCTTGGATGTCTCGCAAAGCAGCAGCGACGGCGGCGTCGCCCGACATGCTCAGATCTCCCCGTGTGCCCCCGGCCCGCCCGAGAACTCATGAGCTGTCGTCCGCGCGTGCAGGCTCGAGCAAAGACTCCAGGGGTTTTGGAGGGTTGGAGTGGTGACCACTAAGGTCCATGTACACCAGTCATGCGACGCGTCACGAATTGCCGCGCCGCAACTGGGTTACGTACCGAGGAACACGAGGACGGCCCGCACGCGGCGATGGTCCTCGGCCGCCGGGGCAAGGTTGAGCTTCGCGAAGATACTCGTGACGTGCCTCTCGACGGCGCGCTCAGTGATCACGAGTATCTCGGCGATTGCCTTATTGCTGCGACCCTCTGCCATCAGGCCAAGCACCTCGCGCTCCCGCGCGGTCAGCACGTTCAGTGGATCGTCTGTGCGTTTGCGACCCAGCATCTCTGAGACGACCTCGGGATCGAGCGCGGAGCCTCCCTCGGCGACTCTTCTGATCGCATCGGCGAAGCGCTCTAGGTCCGAGACGCGGTCCTTGAGCAAGTAGCCGACGCCGGCGGCGTCGTCTCCCAGTAGCTCCAGCGCGTAGTCCTCCTCGACGTACTGCGAGAGCACCAGCACACCAGTGTCCGGCATCTCTTCCCGGATCACGCGCGCCGCACGCAGCCCCTCGTCTGTGTGGGTGGGCGGCATGCGGATGTCGATGATTGCGATGTCGGGCTTGTGCGCCCTGGCCTTTCGCAGCAGCTCCTCGGCATCCCCGGCCTGACCGACTACCTCGAACTTGGCCTCCTCGAGCAGCCGCACCATGCCTTCCCGCAGCAGCAAGGAATCCTCTGCGACGATCACGCGCACGGGATCGTCGCCCTGAGGATGGTGCCCAACCCCTGCGGACTCGTCAGCTCGAGGCGGCCGTCGAGCGCCGCGACCCGATCTTGAAGCCCTCGCAGCCCCGAGCCCTGATCGGCGTCGGCGCCCCCGACGCCGTCGTCCCTCACCTCGACGTCGACGTGGCCGTTATCGCGGACGACCCCCACCGTTACCGTTTGCGCGCGCGAGTAGCGGGCCGCGTTCGTAAGGGCCTCGGCGACGACGAAGTAGACCGCCGACTCGACCGACGGCGGGAGCCTGTCGGCCGGCGTCTGGAGCAGTTCCACAGGAACCGGGGAGCGGCTGGCGAGGCCTTTGAGTGCTGCGTGCAGGCCGCGATTTGTGAGCACGGCCGGGTGGATCCCTCGTGCGAGCTCGCGCAGCTCCGCGGTCGCCTCTTTCAACTCGTGGAGTGATTCGTCGAGGAGCTCCGCCGCCCCTAGTGTGTCGTGCTCGATGCGTTCTCTTACCATTCGTAGGTCGATGCCGAGGGCCATGAGTCGCTGCTGGGCGCCGTCGTGGAGGTCCCGCTCGAGTCGGCGCCTTTGCTCATAGCCGGCCTGCACGATGCGTGAGCGCGAGGCCTGAAGCTCGGCAACCTTCGCCCGTAGTTCGGCGTCCAACCGTTCGTTTCTGAGCGTCAGCCCGGCGGCGGCGCCCGCTGTCTGCACCAGTTCGCGTTCCTCCGCGAGGCCCGGGCTGTGCACGATCGCAGCGATTCGTTCGCCCTCGTGCTCGATGGTGGTGGAGACCTTGCCCTCCGGCGCGGGATCGACCCGAACCGGCTGACCGGCGGCGTCTACGTAGGCGTCCTGGTCCGGTACCCAATAGGCGAGCTCCAAGGTCGGGTCTCCGAGCGCGTCCGCGAGCGCGTTGCGCAACGCTCCGCGGCCACCACCCTCACCGAGCTGGGCCAAGAGCTCGCTGATCGCGTCGGCTTCGCTGAACCGGGATCGCAGGAGGCCCACCAAGAAGGCAAACGGTAGGCAGGCGATGGACGCGAACAAAGCCAACGTCTGCGCGTCAGAAATGTCGCTCGACAGGCCGGCCTGTTCGACGACGAGGGCGGCCATCAGCAGCAGAAACGTGAGCCCGCCGACGGCGACGATCGGGGCGAACACCCTCGCTCGCCCTGGGGTGCCGCTTCGCCAGCGTCGATAGAGGACCGCGACCACGGCACCCAGCAACGCGATCGAGATGTCTAGTTGCGCCGCTTCGAGTACCTTGGCAGCCTCGGAGTGTCCGATCAGCAGCGGGTTACTGGGACAGCGGGTGCAGCCCGCCTTTGAGTCGGTGAACAGGAACACTCCAAGCTGCACCACCGTCGTGTTGACGTAGGCGATGGTGACCAGGAGACGGTCCAGCCGGGTTTCGAGCCTCCCCGAGGGAAACGACAGCAGCAGGTGGATGAGCACCGCGTAGATCAGCACCTCCCCGACCGAGGCGATCGCGAACACGACGCTGTCGTTGGAAAAGGCCAACCCCTTCAGCAAGCCGCTGAGGCCGACCGCGACCATCAGCGGACCGATGTTGCCGGCCGACCGCTGCTTCCAAACCCATAGCCCGACTCCCACGAACCCCCAGCCGGTGGCCAGGAACAAACCGGCAAACGCGCCCCGGTGAACGTCGTGCTCGCCATTGAGCATGACCACGAACGCGGCGACGCCCATCAGCAACGCCAAGCCGGCGAGACCGATCAGGGTGCGTCGCGACGCGGTCAGCGGATGAGTGAAGAGATCGCCTCCGCGCTCAGCTCGCTCTTGGCGACGAACCCGCGCGCGCCACTGGCGCCCACCGCCTCGTCAAGGTCGGTGAGGTCATGGCTCGAGACAAGCACTATCTGCGGGCTAGCGCCGTTCGCATCGAGTAGTCGCCGCGTAACCTCGAAGCCGTCGATGTCGGGTAGGTGCACGTCGAGTAGCACAACCTCTGGGTTCAGCTTCTCCACGGCAGCCACCACGCCGTCACCGTTGTCGAGCTCCCCAACGACGGCGTAGCCGTTGGCTTCGAGCATGCGCCTCGCGCTGGCGCGGAAGCTGGGGTGATCATCCACGATCAGGACAGTCTCTCTCATGAGGGTTGATCATCGCGCAGCGCCGCGCTTGGTTCCATACGGCTGGCCACCCCGAGCTGGCGGCAAACCGACGTATCCCG
>DATFYN010000595.1:0-3786 GCA_035315025.1 Myxococcota bacterium | reverse complement strand
CACCGTGCAAGCCGCAAGTGATTCGTGCCGGTACCAGGTGCCGCTCGTGCGCAGCAGGCCTCCTCGGGCGACTCGTCGGGTCCCCTCCTTTGGAAGCGGCCGGAGAGAGAAGCCCTCGGAATCTTCACGATTCGGAGGGCTTCGTCAGATAGCGGGGGTCGCGAACCACAGGTTGGCGAATTTGCGCTGGTCGTGCGGACCCGCCCGAACAGCCGGATCGGTTGACCGCGGCTGTTGCCGCCCCCGGTGGTCGAATGTCACGTTTTTCTCAAATACGAGGATTTGATGAGCCAGTTACCGAGTGGAACCGAGTTGGCGCGTCCATTCATGCCGGCGAAGGATTTCGAGCTCTCCAAGCGTTTCTACGAAGCGCTCGGCTTCACGAAGGTGCTCGACAGCGACGTCGCGATCTTCAACGCCGGTTCCGGAGGCTTCATCCTGCAGCACTCCTATCAAAAGGAATGGGCCGAGAACTTCATGATGCAGCTCATCGTCGACGATCTCGACGCCTGGTGGGAGCACATTGAGGGTCTCGACCTGCCTGGCCAATTTGGCGTTACGCCGCCGCGACCGCCAGCGGTGCAGTCCTGGGGCATGCGCGTCGCCTACTTGTTCGATCCGTGCGGCGTGTTGTGGCACATTGCGCAGCGGCGCGATGGCGCCGTTCAGGATTGAATTGTTCGAGCGTGCGCTCTGGCCTCACGATAAATGACTGCTCACGACGAGAGGTTTGGTCCGCGCATCGGCCGCGCAGCGAGACCCCTAGCCGGCGACGGAGAACCATGGTGAGCGATCGGGATCTCTACGGTAGCTGCGATCCCCGCTTCCGGGGTGTCAGCAGAAGGCACATGCCTCGGTACTTGGACGAGTTCATCTACCGCTTCAATCGGCGCAGACGCGAGACCGAGCTCTTCGGCTTCGTGCTGACGCGTGCCGTCCGCGGCCACCTGTTCCCCTACTCCGGTCTCACCGCTGAGCTATTCGGATACGCAGGAGAAAGCAAAGGTACCCGCTTCCGCCAGGACTCAAGGGCAACCACGACCGATGCGACCCGCGCACCGAAGCCAGTCTTCGGCGACAGACAGCATCCGGCAACGTGTTAGATTGCTGCGATGAGCAGCTACCAAGTGACCGGGCGCATGCGGATCGCGCGCCTGTCCCGAGCAGCTGAAGCGAAGTCGATCTATCCGGTGGCTCTCGGCTGCTTCGTTTCGGCGGGGCTCACGACGCTTTACTTGCTCTGGGAGTCCGCCTTCGGCCACCTCCGCTATGACGCCGAGCACCTGTTCACGGACCCTGAGATGATCGGCCCACGGATCGCACTGACCGTCATCCTGCTGACCGGATTCGTCGTGGGAGCATCCGCCTACGGCCGCCGCGAGGCCATCCGGGATGCCGAAGCGTTGGGTTCCTTTTTTCGCGCCTCGCCCGAGCAGCATGCCGCCCTCGTAGACCGACTGCGAAACCCAATTCACTCTCGAGCCTGGATCGGCGGCGTCCTTGCCGCCACCCTCAGCCTGCTCGTCGTCACAAACAAGAGCCCATGGATGCCGTACCTCATGAGCGATGAGCCTTGGAATCCTGCCCTCGTGTGGGCTCTCGGGTCCAACGTCCTCCTGTTCGCAAACATGGGATGGCAAGTGGTCCGCACATTCGAGAGCAACGCCATCTTCGCCCAGATGGAGGGGGCGCTGCGTCGTGTGGATCTCCTCCATCCGCAACGGCTCACTCGCTTCGGGCGCCGGGGACTGCGGTCTGCCTTCTTTTGGATCGGGGGCAGCTCGATCGCTTCGATCATCTTCGTGAACCAAAAGTTCTCCTGGCTGTCTGGGTTTGTCATCGTCGGCACGGTTTCAATGGGAACGATTGCATTCCTGGTGCCCCTTCGCGGACTTCACCATCGAATCCGCGCTGAGAAGGAAGCTGAACTCGAACGTGTGCGCGAAGCAATCGACCGCGATCGTGAAGCTTTGTTCAGCGCGGCGCCCGAGGCGGCTAGGGCAGCCATGCGGATGCCGGGACTTGTTGCCTATGAACATCGCATCGCCTCGGTGCACGAATGGCCGATCGACACACCAGAGGTCGCGCGCTTCGGTCTCATGCTTTTGATCGGCGTCGGCTCGTGGCTCGGCGGAGCGGTGGTTGGCCACATGGTGGACGCCATCTGGCATTGAGCGCTGGTGAGAGGCCCCCCGACATCCTAGCCCGCCCTTGATGAGCGTTTTCATCTCGCGGAAGTGACTGAACTTCATCCGGAATGGGATGCAGCAGTCGGGGTCGTTCACACTGCGCTGCGTGCCGGCGATGCTGCTCACTTCCACGATGATCGGGTTTGGTCCCGACAAGCTTGCGACCAGTCCGGCTCGAGGCGGGCGGCGAGGGTCCTTGGAGCGGTGATCCGGAAGGCCTCGTGCGCGAGATCCGGCACCGCGCACTAATCGATCCCGCCATCGAGGCGCACACCGATCCACCCCTTGTGACCCAGGCGAGCGAGTACGAAGAATCGCTTCCGGTCGGACGCGACGAGCGGCTCCTGCGCCACTGAGCTGGCCTTGATCCACACCTCCGCGGGCCCAGGGGACGGCGCGACCGCGCATGGCAACCATCCTTCCGCGCGCGAAACTTAGACTCACCCTGCGCCGTTGTTTCCCGCAGGACCAGGCAGATTTTCCGAGAGCCGTTTGGCCGATCACGAATCCTCGACCTGTCCCGAGCCCTCACCAACTCGAGGTAGAAACTCCGCGGCCTGGAGAGCGAGGTCCGCGCGCCTTCCTGCTGCCCGCAGCACGCGCTCGCGCACGACGGGTCGTTCGCAGTGGACAGAGACGGCCTCCAGCGCTTGCCGCGCGGTCAGGGTCGGTGCGCTGCCGACAAGCTCGATCAAATAGTCGAGGGCCTCATCAATCCGGAGCAGTGCGATCGCGAGGAGTGCCACGCGGCTCATCTCCCGTGAGAGGCTGTTCTCTCGCCACGAGCGCAGGTGATCGAAGGCCGCAGCGAGTTGTGAGTCTCCAAGGGCAAAGGCCGCGGCCTCCCGTACCTCGGTGGATGGAGCCCCGAGATGGCCGGCGACGAAGGTCAACGACTCTCGAGGCGAGACCCGGAGGAGCGAGCCAAAGCACGCACCGAGCACGCGTGCCTCCTCGTCACCCAGCAGGATCTTGAGCCGAAGCAGGGGAGCCACGACATGGGGGGCTCCGTGCCCTGCAGCCTCGGCCGCCCCGACGCGCGCCGCCGTGTCTCGGTCTGCAAGGAGGTCGGCCAGCACCTCGTAGGCCTGCGCGTGTGCGATCCGCACGAGCGCCATGGCGCAGGCCCCCCGCAATCCACCGGCCGTGTCCTTGCAGCCGCCCCATACGGGTTCGAGCTGTATGTGCCGTGCGCCGGCGAGGTAGATGTCCGGTTGTTCAGCGCCCAGCCGGACCAGCGCCTCGATGATGGCTGCCTTTGCGACGCAGGCCTTGTCCGTCTCAGTCGGATCGATCATGAGGCGTCCAAAAGATGCAGCGAGCTCGGGTTCGCGCTCGGTGATTTCGAACTCGCCCGCGATCTCGGCGGCCTTCGCGACCGCATGCATCGAGCGATCGGCCAGCGCTGCGCGAAGCTCCGTGACGGCCGCCGGCGTGGTCGGGTTCTCGCGCAATGCGGCCAGCCGAGCGAGACGTCCCCCGAGCGGATCCGACGCACGCTTACGCCTCGCCATGACATGAGCCTAGCGTGATGAGCTCAAGGACCCAGTCTCTGCAGGTCCTGCAAAAGCGCGGAGTAAATGCAATTCCGCCGGAG
>DATFYN010000594.1:0-7102 GCA_035315025.1 Myxococcota bacterium | reverse complement strand
GAATGTGGGCGCGGGAGGCGTGGCCAAAGTCTCCTCCGTGCCCGTGGGTCTTGAGCCGGTCGCCGTCGCCGCCCGCAACAACAGTGAAGTCTGGGTCGTAAACCACCTCTCCGACAGCGTGAGCATCGTGGACGTGAGTACGACGCCGCCTCGCGTCACCCGCACGCTCCTCGTGGGCGATGAGCCGAGCGACATCGTCTTCGCCGCCCCGTGGAACCTGGCCTTCATCACCACGGCCCATCGCGGCCAGCAGCGCACGAACGTCTCCGTCAAGGGGGCAGGCGATCCCATGCTCACGACCCCGAGCGTCGGCCGCGCGGACGTGTGGGTCTTCGATGCCACGAATCTCGGCACGACGATCGGCGGCACGCCGTTCCAGATCCTGACTCTCTTCGGAGATACGCCGCGCGCCCTCGCCGTCAGCAAGGATGGCAACACCGTCTATGCCGCGATCTTCCACTCCGGCAACCAGACCACGACCGTCTCCCAGGGCCTGGTCTGCACGGGCTTCACGACCGCAGCGAGCTGCGCGAGCAGCCAGGGCTTCGTCAGCCCGGGCGGGAACCCGGGACCGGCCACCAACTCCGCGGGCAATCAGGCGCCCGAGGTCGGCCTCATCGTGAAGTTCAACCCCGCGAGCGGCAAGTGGCTGGACGAGCTCGGTCGCGACTGGAGTCCGGTCGTGCGTTTTAGCCTCCCCGACCAGGACGTCTTCACCATCAACATCACTAAGCAAAACAACGTGACGACCTTGGCGCAAGGCACCGTCTATACCGGCGTCGGTACGACGCTCTTCAACATGGCCGTGAATCCCGCGAACGGAGACGTCTATGTCTCCAACACGGACGCCCACAACCAGGTGCGCCGCGAGGGCCCCGGTAGCTCCGGCTGCCCGCCGGGAGTGCCGACCCCCTGCACCGTTCAGGGCCACCTCGCTGAGGCCAATATCAGCGTCCTCTCCGGGTCGACTTCGACCATGATCCACCTGAATAACCACATCAACTACAGTCTTCTGCAGGCGCAGGCGCCCGCGGGCGTGGCGCAGCAGAGCCTCGCCACCCCGACCGGGCTTGCCACAGACGGCACGACGCTCTACGTGGCCGCCTTTGGCTCGAGCAAGATCGGTGTCCTCAATATCGCCAACCTTGAGAGCACCAACTTCTCGTCGGCGACGGCCAGCGCCAACTACATCCCGCTCACGGGCCTCGGAGCCTGCCCACAGGACGGTGGGGCGAACGCGCAGTTTGTGTGTGGACCGAGCGGCCTCGTCTTGGACAGCGCCCGCAAACGGCTCTATGTCCTCACGCGCTTTGACAACTCGATCTCGGTCGTGAACCTGACGGCGAGCTCGGGCTCCGAGGTTCTCCACGTGGGGCTGCACAACCCCGAGCCCAAGAGCGTGGTCAATGGGCGGCCCTTCCTCTACGACGCCCTCAACTTCTCAAGCAACGGCGAGGCCTCCTGCTCGAGCTGCCACATCTTCGGCAACATGGACGACCTGGCCTGGGACCTTGGAAACCCGGACAACCCCGTCACGCAGAACCCAGACCCGACCGGGCCGCCGCCCGCCAATACCCCGGTCCTGACGATCAACCTCTCGAACGTGGCGGGGCAGGTCACGCTGCCCATCATCCCCCCCACGGGCACGAACCAAACGGCCCCCAAGGTCAACGGTTCGGGGAATCTGAAGGACTTCCATCCGATGAAGGGTCCGATGACGACCCAGACCCTTCGCGGACTCGACAACAGCGGCGCCATGCACTGGCGCGGAGACCGCGCCTTCCCGTTGGCCACCGGTGCGACCTGCCCGGATTCAAGTACGACGAATGACAACTGCGAACAGAGCAGCTTCAACAACTTCAACGTGGCCTTCCAAGGACTCGTCGGGAACAAGACCCAGCTCTCGAATTCCCAGATGCAAGCGTTTACGGACTTCGCACTCCAGATCGCGCTCCCCCCGAACCCGATCCGCGCCCTCGACAACTCACGGACCCCGGACCAAGCCGCAGGTCTAGGCCTCTTCCTGGGCCAGTCCCCCAACCCGGCAGTCGCGGACGGGGTCAATTTTAACTTCAACGGTCAGCCAGCCGGGTTCGCCTGCGAGGGGTGTCATGACTTAACGCCGGCGTCGGGTCATTTCGGTACCGGCGGAAAGTGGAGCTTTGAGCAGGAGACGCAGATCGTAAAGATCCCGCACCTGAGGAACCTGTATCAGAAGGTGGGGATGTTCGGCATGGCCGACGTGCCCTTCGACAACGCGCTGCAGCAAGGGTTCCAGGGCCCTCAGATCCGCGGCTTTGGCTTCCTGCACGACGGGAGCGTGGATACGCTCTTCCGCTTCCTGCAGGCGACGGTCTTCAATAACGGTTTCGGGACCGCTACCGGGGATGCGACCCGCCAACAGGTGGAGCAGTTTCTTCTGGCCTTTGATTCCGACTTTGCGCCGATCGTGGGCCAGCAGGTGACCCTCACGAGCACAGCGAACTTCTCGAACTGCACACCGGGATCGTCCACGGACCCGACGTGCGCGCGCATCGACCTCATGATCCAGCGGTGTGCGACCACGTTCGCCTCGAAGTTCGCGAGTGGAAACGCCGTGAGTGGAAACACCACCGAGTGCGATCTCGTGGTGAAAGGCAAGATTGGCGGCGTGCCGAAGGGCTGGGTCCGGGTTGCGGCCGGGACCTTCCAGCCCGATGACGGCAGCGTGAACGTCACAGATACAAATCTGCGGGCCCAAGCGGCGACGCCGGGCCAGGAGCTGACCTACACCGCCGTGCCCCCGGGCTCGGGTGTGCGGATCGGCATCGACCGCGACCTCGACGGGGTTCTGAACGGGAAAGACAACTGTCCGGGCACCGCGAACAAAGACCAAGCCGACGGGGACGGGGACGGCGTCGGCGACGTGTGCGACAACTGCCCGAGCAAGGCCAACCCGGATCAGAAGGACACCGATGCCAACGGCGTCGGCGACGTGTGTCAGGCTGCCTGCATCGGATTTGCCCAGCCGACGAGCATCACCAGCACGACGAGTGCGAGCGCCTCTCCCAGCCAGATGCTGGGGATTAACGGCACCGGGTTCGGCCCGAACCGCCAGGTCTGGATCGGCGGAGTGCGCTCCCCAGTTGTCGAGACCCTCGGTGCCACCAGCCTATCCGCGATGGTTCCGTCAGGAGTCCAGACAAGCACACCCCTCTCGGTCGTGGTGGTGAATCCAGAGGGCTGCCAGTCCCAGGAGACCGTGACCGTCACGGTTACCCCCTACTGCGGCCTTCTCGGGATCGAGCCCCTGGCGCTGCTCGCCGGCCTGGCTGCCCTCCGCCGCTTGCGACGGTTGGGCATGTAACCGGGGAGCGCAGCGGACTCGGCGGCAGCGCATCAGTCCGCTGCAGCTCCATCGCCGGCTCGCCGCGCGCGGGATAGAGACCCGGGGACCTCGGGTGGCGATGGCTTCGAGAGTGAGTTGTTCTCGAGGCCGCCCGCGATCCTGATCCCGCGCGGCCTACGGCAATAGACCGTAAGACTGCCAGTTGGCTCATAGAGGCAACGAATACCTTTCCATTCACCACGACAGGAGGCGCGAACTTCGTTGCATAGTCCAACGTGTCGCGCGACCCGGATCGACTACTGTTGTAGAGTTCGCTGCCAAGGTTGGTTTCCCTCTGACCACCACACAGTCATGGGAGAGCGGGTCGAAGGGAACATGGCGAGGGGCGACCGCCAGCAAGATCGCCGCGTGGATTGGGAGTAATGAAGCCACGGTTCGGGGATGGCTGAAACGTCCGGCCATCCTACGCAATGTGGTGTTATCCGTGTGCCGGTTGTGTGCCAACTCAGCCAAACGATCCAAACCGGGCTTCAGGGCTCAGGCTGCGCACGCCGCTAACTGCTTGATTTTACTCACTCCGGGCCACTCAGTTACACTCGCTGCAATAGAGCGGTGCGCATTCCTAAACCGCGTGTCGCAAGTTCGAGTCTTGCCGGGGGCGCCACATAAGGCCCCAATACCGAAGCGAAATTGGGCTCAGGAGACGCTTCAGAGTGCATAGAAGAGACGGGCACTCGAGGAAACTCGGGGGACCTTCGGAATGAAAAGACCTAGCCTTACGGCGTCGGTCGTCATTCTTACGCTGGGCCTCGGCGCCGGCTTTGTCCTGCGCGAGCTGGCCCGAGGGCGCGATGGCCCGCCGGTCGGAGTTAAGACGCCACCGCAGACGCCGGAGAAAAAGGCTTCTCTCAACTCCTTCAACGCGGAGAAAAAGGCGCAAGAAGCCAAGGACGCGGCGGACCCGCAACGCGAGGCCAAGTTCCTCGCCGGGGTCGTCTTCGGGCAGAACGTCGAGCTCTGCTATCTGCAGACCGGAGAGGGCGCCTTCATCGCCAAGGACCACTGGGCGTGCGCCAACCGAGAGGAGAAGAAGGCCGGTCGCCGCGAATGGCCGCCGATCTGGTCCGCGAACTACAAAGACGACTTCAACTTCGTAAGGGGGACAACTTTCGGGATGGCGATGATGTTGTGCCAGATCGACTCGGGCATCAGCACTCCCTACGCCCCCGAGGCCCTCTGGGCCTGCGCCAACCGAGAGGAGCAGAAGAAGGGCAACCCCGAATGGCCGCCCCCGCCCTCGTGGGGGGACGCGATCACCCAGTATCACTCGCATCTAAACGCCGCCGCCCTAAAGCTTGCGACAGACCTACGCGCGATGAGGCGAAAGGCCGCCGGCTTCGTCGATCGCGGCACCGTCGTTTGCTGGACCTCCCGACCCGGACACGATGGTCGCCCGGTGTGCAACTTCGAAGACCGTCAGACGCTAGGGAGGCCCTGTCCGGAGGGCTTCAATCTGAATGACTCAGAGGACGGCGGTCGTACGGTCCATGGGCTGTGCTGGGCTTGGGATGAATGAATAGATCAGTCGGGTTTTGTCACCTTAAGGCCCGGGTGAAACACCTCGCTCACGGCACGTCGAGCGGTCTCCCCCGGCCGCTCAGCTCAATGGCGGTCGGCGCAACCGCGCGACGATCGTCGCGTTCGGCCCTATCCCAGTAATCTAGAATCTCCTCGATCGTCTTGTCGCCCGACGCGGTGGGTTCGTAGTGCGCGTGCCTGACCTCGGGTAGTTGCTTCTGTTGCTTCACCCTCACCATCAGCCTGCGCTCGACGAGATGCCGTGTGTTGGCACCGAAGTGCTTGCGGCGTTCTCGCGGTTCTTGAGCCGCGGGAGCGACCTCAGCGAAGTGTGCGTAGCCGGCTTCAAGTCTGCCCCCCGCGAGAGGGCGCGCGGATCGCCTCAGTCAGCGTTTTAGGTACAATTTCGCGTGTATGGAAGGTACGCCAAGGAGAGCTCCCTACGCAGCGGATTCCGCATGTTGATCCAATCCGCAGGCTAGGCTTGGAAATTGCCGGCCGCCCGCTCGACGTCGCCGATCGAGCGCAAAGCGCGTTGTCGTCGAAGCGGCCTTGCAGCCCATAGGGGTCACGCAGTTAGCCGCAGATTGCGGCCCTGCGCGCTGAGCCGGCCGAGAGCAGCCATCCGGGCACGACGAATCGGGCCTCGAGGCAACCCCCCCCACCGCAGCTCATTCGACCTGACCTCGCGCGAGATCGCGGATCGAAACATGAGCCTCGCGGAGCAGAACCCGCAGCCGCGAGGGCCATGCCTGCGAGCAAGCCTCCCCGAGTCGCGCACGCTTTCGAATCTGGCGTCGCACGCCTGCCCACCCGGCGACTTGCGCACGCAGGATGCTGCGGGCCACAGCCAGTCGGCTCTCCGGGGACACGGAACTCCAGGACCCCTCGCCGTTTCGGGCGGCAGCAAGCGTCAACACTGCCCGATACAGCCACAGGAATGGATTCAGGAGCACAAGCGGCCACGGGAAGTACTTGACCGCCAGCCAGATCCGGTTCCGCTCGACCAGAAAAAGCTTCTTCGGCGAAAACGCGCCCAAGCTCTGGGAATGGCGATGCTCCACGATGGCGCGTGGTGCTGCAGCGCAGCGCCAACCCGCGAGGCGGAAGCGGATGCCGAGGTCTGCATCGTCAGCGTAGGCGAAGAACTCCTCGTCGAGGCCACCCACCCCACGGAATACGTCGCGGCGCCATAGGCTCGCGCAGCCGTCCGGCCAGGCGACTTCAGCGAGGCCGTCGTACTGTCCGTGATCCGGACAGCCGTGTCCGCGGCCAAAGTTCTGGCCGTCGATTGAAATCCGGTGCCCGACCTTGTCGAGGATGAGCCCTTGGAGGTCGAGGTAGATCTTGCACGCCACCATGCCCACGTCGGGGGCACTGACGGCCGCGCGCGCGAGCTCGGCGAGCCACTCACGATCCGCGATTGCGTCGTTGTTGAGCAGCGCCACCCACTCGGCTCGGGTGACCTCGACGCCGAGATTTACGGCTGGGCCGAAGCCGATGTTCTTGCCCAGCCGAACCATCCGAACCTCGGGAAATCGCTGCTCGATGCACTCCGGAGAGTCGTCGCGGGAGGCGTTGTCGACGACAACAATCTCGTTGGCAGGCCTCGACTGGGCACGGACCGACTCCAGACAAGCGAGCACACCATCGCCCCCATTCCAGTTCACGATCACAACGGTGATGGAAGGCTGGGCGAACAATGTCAAGCCGGGTCTTCCATCATCGGAAGAGGCGCATCACGACGCGGCAGCGAGAGCATGCTCAAGAAGAACGACGAGAAGATCGTCTGCGTGCCGATGACCATGAGCGTAGAGGCCTGGATCGCGGGACGCACGGCATTGAGCGCTCCTCGCCCGCTCTCAAGCCATCGCGCGAGGATCATCGCGTCGAGGATGAACCCGGCCACGAAGAGCACCGCCCCGATCAAAAGCCCGCGCTCGAGGTTGAAGTGCCGGGACAGAAACGTCAGTGTGCGGTCCGGTGCATACAGGCGCGAGGCTTGGGAGTAGGCTTTTGCGAAGACGCCCGTCGTCATGATCTGGAAGCCGAGGATGGTGAGCAGACTCCCGACAACCATGTAGTGAACGTCAAAGACGATCCCACCGATGACGCGCGGGCCAGAACCGAGCACAACGAGCGGCACGATGCCGAGGAGCATGCAGAGAGCCCCGGGAGCCAGAAAGAGATAGGTCG
>DATFYN010000593.1:0-3758 GCA_035315025.1 Myxococcota bacterium | reverse complement strand
GAACAAATGAAGGCCATCCACTTGAAGCCTGACAAATTTCACGGCGATTGGAACTACACCATTGCTCCCCGCGGCAACGCGAAATAGTCAACTTATTTCATTACAGACGCTTAGGGCCAAAGCTTCGCGGCGAGCGCGCGCGCGAGATCGTGGGGGGACTTCATCAGGGATTCTTCGCCGCCCCTGCCGATGAGGAAGCCGGAGGCCCTCGCGCGGTCCTCCGCGGGCGGCCTCCTCATGGCCCCCCCGCTGGGGTCAGCGCGGCCTTGAGCTCGGGAAGCAAGTGCGCGCGAGGTCACACCTGGTCGAGGGGATCGCGGGATCCGGGGTCAGGACGCCGCCTTCACCGACCGCACAAACGACTCGAGATCCATCTTCTCGTAGCCGCCGCTTAGCAGCACGATCAGCCGCTCTCGGAGCCAGGGGATCTCGCGGGCACGGCGAATCATGTTGTCCGTGTGCCCGCCCTCGAGGATTGCGTACCAGTGGCGGATCATCTGGAAGATCCGGTCCATCGGCTGGCGAATTCGGCTCTCGTAGGGCTTCAGGCGGTCCGCGCTGAAGTCGCAGTGTTGGAACGCGTCTAAGATACAGTCCGCAGCGTAGACGCCTCCCCGGATGGCCAGTGTCACCCCGGCCGAGAAGATGGGGTCGACGAACATCGAGGCGTCGCCGACCAGAACAAAACCGTTCCCCACAAAGGAATCGTTGATGTACGAGATGCCGGAGACAGTCTGCACGGGCATGGTCCGGCGGGCGCCGTCGAGCCATGCGCGCACCTTCGCACATCCCGTGAGCGCGCGGTCGAACACCACTTCCGGATCGCCGGAGAGCTTGCCGGCGTGGTGGGCGTCCAGCACCACGCCCACGCTTACAGTGTCACCGCAGAGAGGGATGTACCAGACCCAGCCCCCGTCGATGGTGTGGACGTCGGTGGTGGTCGAGCCGGGAATCCGGTCGGCGGTCGGGATCAGCTCGCTGATGTCTCGGGAGCAGCCGCCCGCGAACTGCGTGTAATGCGCGACTTTGTTGAGCGCCGGATCTGGCCTTCGCCATCCCATTTTCCGGGCGACGAGGCAGTCTCGGCCCGTGGCGTCGACCACGACGTCGGCGGCGATCCGCCTCGGAGCTTCACCGTTTGGCGCAGCGAGCACGCCCGTCGCCCACCCGTCCCGCATGACCACGTCAGCAACGGTCCAGCCCTCCCGCACTTCCGCACCCTTCCTGCGGGCATTGTCTAAGAGCACTGCGTCGAAGCGCGCCCGATCGACGTGGTAGGTATAGGACCGAGGGAAGTACGCCGGGTACTCCGCGGTCAGCAGGACGACATCTTCGGGATCGCTGAACATCCCAAAGCTGATGCCCTGCTTCACCACGAAGCCGGCCGCTTCGATCTGCGCGGTAACGCCCAGCCGATCCCAGAGCTCCCATAGCGCGGGGACCAGCGACTCGCCGACGTGGTAGCGAGGAAAGGATTCCCGCTCGAGCACAAGCACCCGCAAGCCGTTGTCGGCCAAGACCGTCGCCGCACTCGCTCCGCCCGGCCCCCCGCCGATCACCAGCACGTCCACTCGCTCGCTGTCCTGCACAGGCTCAGGGCCTGCCCGCGCTCCCCTCCGCATTGTCCGACGCCGCGCCACTGAGGGTCGCGGACTGGCGGGCAGCGGGCGAGGCGCCGTGTCACGCTCGACATCGCTCGCACTCAGCCCGAGTTCGCGGAGCACCCGCTCCTTCAGATTCACAAGCTTTGCGCTCGACATCACACGCGGATGCGGAGCATCCACTTCCACAATGCACTGGATCCGCCCGGGACGCGGCGTCATCACCACGATGCGGTCGGAAAGGTGGATCGCCTCTTCGACGTCGTGCGTGACAAGCAGGCAAGTGTGACGGTCGCGAGACAGGATATGGAGGAGCTCTGAGCGCATGCGCATCCGCGTAAGCGCATCGAGCGCCCCGAACGGCTCGTCCATGAAGAGGAGCTCGGGTCTTGCCATGAGAGCCCGTGCCACCTCCACGCGCTGCAGCATGCCGCCCGAGAGCTGCCACGGGAAGCTGTCCTCGAAGCCGGCAAGCCCGACGAGATCGATGTAGTGGCGGACCAAGGATTCGCGCTCGCCTTCGGGGAGCCCGTCGGCGCCGAAGAGGAGGTTGCGCCGCACGGTCATCCACGGGAAGACCGATCCCCGCTGGGTGATCAGGATGCCGCGCTGGCTCGGTCTTTCGATTGGTCGCCCGTCTACCAGCACCTTCCCGCGGTCCGGACGCTCGAAACCGGTCAGGATGTTCAGGAGCGTAGATTTGCCGCAGCCGGAGGGTCCTACGAGTGAGACAAATTCCCCCTCCGCCATACCGAATGCGATGTCCTCTAGAGCGGAGAGCTGCCCCTGATCCGTGGAAAAGGACTTCCAGACGCCTCGGATCGAGACCTTATCGGGCATTGTTGTACCGCCAGCGTACCACGTTGAGCGATTCCAAGCGGCGCATCAGGAGATCGAGGAGGAAACCGATCACGCCGATCACGACCATTCCGGCGACCACCAAGTCGTAGCGGGAGCCGGCGTTCCGAGCATCGATGATCAGGTACCCGAGCCCGGAGTTGATTGCGACCATCTCGGCAGCCACGACCACGAGCCACGCGACCCCAAGCCCGACACGCATGCCAGTGATGATCTGAGGGAGCGCCGCGGGAAAGATCACGGTCCGAAAGAGCCGCAGCCCCCCGACCTCGAAGTTCTGCGCGGCGCGCACGTATTGGCGCTCGACCAGATGGACGCCGGAGGTCGTCGCCACCACGATGGGGAAGAATGATGAGAGAAGGATGAGGAACGTGGGCGAGGTATCTCCCACGCCGAACCAGAGGATCGCCAACGGGATCCAGGCGATGGGTGAGATCGGTCGCAGCAGCTGGATCATCGGGTTGAAGGCCTGAAAGACGCCCGCGTACCAGCCCATCAGGCTCCCGAGCGGGATGGCGAGGCCGAGTGCGAGGCCGTATCCGACGGCGACGCGGGAGAGCGAGTGAAAGATGTCCCGGATCAGGGTCCCGTCTCGTGCCAGCTCGACGATGCCGGCGACCACCGCGGGTGGCGTAGGAAAGATCGGGCTGTTGGCGGCCGCACGCCACCAGAGGCCGATCAGCAGCGCCACCGCACCGAAGGGCAAGAATCGGCGCAGCATCTTCATCGCAGGGAGATGCTCAGCGGTCGAAAGATCCGCATGAAGCTCTCGTCGATGTAGCGCTCGTACGGCATCCGGAGGGAGATGATCTTCGCATCCATCGAAAACGGCTTCGCAGCGATCGACATGGACATCCCTGGGCCAAGATCGAGGTCTCTGGGAAGCAGCAGGATACCCGGACCCGGGCCTGCACCGCCACGCGTGGCCGTCACCGGATGAGGCTCAAGCCCGCTCGAGAACGGCACGGTCCGGCCACGCCACCAACGTTCACAAACTTTGTAAGCCCCGGTTCCCCGATCTCGGGTCCCGTCTCGCCGCTGGTAGCGGGCACGCGATTGCGCACTCGGACCCTTCGGTGGGCCCCACCCGCGAGCGGTCCTGCGAGAGGCCGGCTCGCGGTCGGCGACAGGTTTTGGAAGGGAATGGGGTAGCGCCGTTAGCCCCAATCCGACAATAAATCGTCGCATCTCGGTGGCAATGACCGGGATGGAGGCGGAGTCTGGTGTCAGGCAGCGCGTGCGAGACGGCGCTCGATCTGCTCGATGCGGCGCCGTGTAGCCTGGGACACGGCAAAGCGC
>DATFYN010000592.1:0-3983 GCA_035315025.1 Myxococcota bacterium | reverse complement strand
AGGCGATGGACCACACGATGAGCCTGCGTTCACAGGCAGCGGCCACGCGCTCGAGCATGCGCAGCGCCCGCTCCTCCTCGAATGTGTCAAGGACGATGAGACGCCACCCCGTGCGAACCAGGAGGGCGAGCTCCTCGGCCGGATCCATCGCGCGTGTGCTCACCCGCAGTCCGCCGTCACGCGGATCACTTCCTCGAAGGGAGTGATGCCCTCCGCGAGCTTGCGGAGCGCGCCGTCGCGTAGCGTCTCCATGCCCTCGAGGCGACCCGCGTGGGCTATCTCCGTAGCGCCCTTGTCCTCATTGATGAGCGTCTGGACGCGACGACCAACGTCCAGCATCTCAAAGACGCCCGTGCGGCCGTAGAGTCCGGTGTGACGACATTCCACACAACCCTCGCCGAAGCGAACGCGCAGCCGCTCGCGGCGCTCGACCGGGACCTTGAGCCCGAGAGCCGCGACCTGCTGTGGAGAGAGCGTTGTGTCGACGCCGCAATGGATGCAGATCTTGCGGAGCAGACGTTGCGCGACCACGCCACGCAGCACGCTTGAAAGCAGGAAGCGCTCAACGCCCAGCTCCACAAGGCGTGTCACCGCACCGGCTGCGTCCCGCGTGTGCACCGTCGAAAACACGAGGTGACCGGTCAGCGCGGCCTGCACCGCCATGTGCGCCGTCTCGCTGTCCCGGATCTCACCCACCATGATGATGTCGGGATCCTGGCGCAGGATGGAACGCAATGCAGAAGCAAAGCTGACATCGATCTGTGGGTTTACCTGTACCTGGCAGAACCTAGGATCGATCATTTCGATCGGATCCTCGACCGTCGTAATGTTGATCTCCGGGCCGGAGAGGTAGCGGAGCGTCGAATAGAGTGTCGTCGTCTTCCCGGAACCGGTCGGACCGGTCACCAGGATGAGTCCGGAGGGCGAGGTGATCCAGCGCTCATAGCGTTCGCGCTCGGCCACGTCGAATCCGAGGTCGTGGAGATCGGCGGCGAGGATGCTCGGGTCAAAAACACGGATCACGACCTTTTCACCAAAAGCAGTTGCGAGGCTCGACACGCGCAGCTCCACCTCCCGGTCGGCGCGTTGCGTCTTGATGCGTCCGTCCTGGGGCCGCCGGCGCTCGGCAATGTTCATCCGCGCAAGCACCTTGACCCGTGAGGTGATCGCGCCGTGTACGGGGAGCGGAATGACCTCGATGTCGTGGAGGATCCCGTCGATCCGGAAGCGGATCACACCATCGCCCGTGCGCGGTTCGAGGTGGACGTCCGAGGCGCGCTGGTCGAAGGCGTAGCCCAGCAGGTAGTCGACCGCCGCGATCACATGTTGGTCGTTCTGGGTCGCGAGCTCATCGTTCGAGCGCAGTTGCACAAGCTCAACCAGCGCTCCGCCTGGGCCCGGTCCAAGCTTGCGCTCGGCCTCGGAGATGCTCGAGCGGAAGCCGTAGACGCGATCGATTACCGCCAGCACGTCTCGCTTCGAGGCCACCACGTAACGGAGCGGCCTTCGGACCAGGCCCTGGAGCGACTCGCGCAGCGTGCTGTCGAAGGGGTCGGCAATCGCGAGCGTCAGGGTGTCCCCCTCCTCGCTCACCGGGATCACGACGTGATGGCGGGCGAAGGGACGGGAGAGCGTCTTCGTGATGAGGTCGCTCCGGAGGCGAAGCGGGTCGATCTTCAGGTACGCGAGCCCAGTTGCCTGTGCGAGGCACTCGGCGATCGCTTCCTCGTCAAGCTTGCGCTGCGGTCGGCCGGGATGCGCAAGCGCTGCAGCCGATACAATTTCAGCGGGTGAAACGTCGTAACGGGCGGCGGTCTGGGAGCGCACGGAGCCTACGCGCTCTTTCAGCACACGGCTGCGCAGCGTGATCGCGCGCGACGTCACATCCTCCGCAGCCGGCCCCGAAATGAGCCGCTCGCGCTGGAGAAGCTCGAGGAGCTCGTCCAGGGAGAGAGCGGTTCGCGGCTCCCCCGCCGCTTCGCGCATACCCCCTGCTTCGCGGTTCGTCCCGCTCGTCGGCTCGGCCACGGCGCGGCTCTCCTCTCGCGGCCCATGGGCCATCCCCGGGGCCTATCGGCCGGACACGGGGGGATTCTTGACCCAGGGACCCGTCCGGGTTGTCTCCCGGCGTGCGAGGCGCTCTTCTCAACCTCCTGCGCAACGCCGGGGCCCCGCCCACTTCGCGGTGCTCGCCCTCCTCGGCGGAGCCCGCTCGCGGCGAAAGGCTCTTCGACACGCAGCGGGGTGGGAAATGGGATGCGGCGCACAATCCCTTGGCATATCGCTTGCCCCGCAGCGCGGGGCGCCTCGGAGTCGAAGCCCGGCCGTGGCTTCGGATCTGCGTTCGGCCCCGGGGGCCCGCGTGCCTCAGGAGGCGGCTCAGGGAGCGCCCGTCGGACGGATCTTTCAGGGGACGGGCCTTCGGGCGTGCGCCGAGGCCCTGTTCACGAGAAGCACGTGGGCTCCGATCCGCGTGCGCGGTCCACTCCGAGTGTGGCCTACCTCAGCGCCTGCGGGGGTGCGTCTCCGCTCAGAATCTCAGGACCTCTGTGTCGAGACTCGCGAGATCGACGACTCCGACCGCGTTGTGGCCTCGAAGGTGTCCGGCACATTCTCCGGGGTTAAAGACGAGCCGCCCCTCCGTTCGCTCGATCACGCGGCGGTGTACATGTCCGTGCAGGGCCACGTCATACGAACCGGCCGCAAGCCGCTCGAGGTCGCGAGGGTCATGCACGACAACGATCCGGCGTGATGCTAGGACGAGTTCGAAAGGCGGGTCACGCAGGGTCATCCCGTACAAGCGTGCTGCTTGCTCGAGGCCTTCCCGTTCAAGATCATTGTTCCCGTAGACGCCACAGAGCGGAATCCGCAATGCCGAAAACGCGGCGAGGGTCTTCGGCTGTGTGATATCGCCGGTGTGGATCACATGCTCGACGTCTGCGGCGTGGAAGAGTTCGACGATGCGCTCGACGTTGCGCAGATGGTTGTGCGTGTCGCTCACCACGCCGATTCGCATCAAGGAGCTCGCTTCCCGCGCCTGGCACGAAGTCAGCTCAGGTCTAATAGGCCAGCTTGAGCCCCGGACGCGGCCACTCAACGCTGATCAGGCGCCCCGTGCCGGAGAGGGTGAGGTATGCCGTGCGCAGTCCTGGCCCACCAAAGCAAATGTTCGTCGTGAGCGGATCCCCGGTGGGGGTGTGCTCTGCGCGGGCGCCGTCCGGTGAAACAGCCGTGATGCCGCCGTTGACGAGCGTCGCCACGCACACCCAACCCTCGGCGTCGACGGCCAGGGAGTCGAAGAGCTGGAAGCCGGGCAGCCCGACGAGGAGCGTACCGCCAGAAGGTCCGAAGCCGGCCGCATGAACGATCTCGCCCGGCTTTGGCACATCCCACGCCCAGACGCGTCCTGTATGCGTCTCGGCGACGTACACGCGCCGCTGATCGGGGGAGAGCCCGACCCCATTGGGCGAGTCCAGCGGAAAGATGACTTCACGAATCGAAGAGCCGTCCGCCTTGGCGTAGAAGACACCCGTGCGGTCCTTCGAGCGCTCTTGGGTCGTACCGTGATCGGTAAACCAGAACCCGCCCGTGGAATCGAAGACGAGATCGTTAGGCCCACGCAGCGAGCGACCGTCACAGGAATCGTAGATCACCTCGACCTTTCCCGTTTCGATGTCGATGCGCTCGATGCGGCCGCTGCGGTGATCGGGAGGCGTTGGACCCGGCACGGTGAGCCCACCAACGGTGTGCCAGGAAAAGCTTCCACCGTTGTTCGTGACGTAGATCTTCCCATCCGGTCCCATGGCCGCGCCGTTCGGACCGCCTCCCGGCTTCGCAACGACGGTCTTTCTCCCGTCTTTCGCGACGCGGGTCAGAACGCCACCCGCAATCTCGACCACAAGAATGCTCCCGTCGGGAAGCACGACCGGGCCTTCGGGAAAGCGCAGGCCGCTCGCGAGCTCTCGAATCTCGGGCATCGGGTC
>DATFYN010000591.1:0-7703 GCA_035315025.1 Myxococcota bacterium | reverse complement strand
CGATCACCGCTGTAGACGGGTATCAGCCCCGGACGGGGGACACTGCCTCACCGATCTCGCGCCCCGGAAGTGCGCCCGCGCGGCTGAGCCCCTACTCCGCACCTCTCGGCGGTTGCGCCGACGCTCACCCCATTAAGACTCGAACTTGCGACCTTTAGGTCCGCAAACCGCTCAAGCCGCGAGGCGGGGCGTGAGCTTGCGTCTGGTGCACTACCGCGACATGCAGCACAACGATGCAGAGGCGACGGCCCCTCGCGTGCAGCGATGAACTCGCTGACTACGCATCGTATTGAGCGGCAAGAAGACTTCGGCGTTTCAAGCCCGCGCCTCAGATCCGGCTCGTGATGTTCTAAGGTCTCGCACGCCGGGAGGAGCCGGATCAGAAAGGCCGGCGGGCGAGTGCCGAGTACGCGCCGTGGCGCGCTGGCCGGGCGCCCGGGTAGGATGCTCCCGTGCTCGACGCCGTCTCGAAGCTTCTGGCCGACGATCCCCGGCTCGCCTATGCGGTTGTCTTCGGATCCGCCGGCCGGACGCAGCTCGGACCGAATTCCGACCTCGATGTCGCGCTCGAGCTCTCCGCCGGGAGCACGCTCGGGACCCTCGAGATGGGCGCACTCGCCGCGCGCCTCGAGGAAGCTGCGGGACGACCGGTGGACCTGGTCCTGCTCGACGAGGCGCCGCCCGCACTCGCCTCCGGATCTTTCGCGACGGGCAGGCGGTGGCAGTCCGCGATTCGTCCGCCCTAGCAGCGCGCAAGGCCCAGGCGATCCTCGAGTACCTCGACTTCCAGCCGATCGAAGAGCTCTGCGACCGCGGCGCGCTCGCGGCGGCGCGCCGCGGTCGATAGGCCGTCCTCGCCTAGAAGTCGCCTCCGTGCGCGACGCCGTCGCGCGCATCCGCGAGGTGCTACCGCCCACGAGCGACGCGCTGCTCGCGGATCGGACACGGCGCGAGATCGTGATCCTGAATCTCTTCGTCGCACTCCAGGGACTGCCTTGCCCTGGCGGCGCACTGGCTCGCAGACGCCGGTCTCGACGTGCCGCAGAGCTACGCCGAAGTGTTTCGGCGGCTCGGCGAGCGAGGAATCATCGGTCAGGAGCTTGCCGGGCGGCTCGCAGCCGCCGCGGGAATGCGCAACCTGGTCGCCCACCGCTACGGCGCCCTCGACTGGCATCGTATCCACGAGCTCGCCGCGACGCGTCTCGATGATCTGCTGGCGTCTTGCGGGGCGCTGGCGCAGCGGGCCTAGCCGCCAACCCACCGGCGACAGCGGGATTCTGCCGATATCTCGGGTAGTCTGAACAGCGGAGCGGCAGATAACGGAAGTCCGAACAAGCAGGAATTCGCTCTTTGGCTCCGAGAAGGGGCGTTCTGTTATCAAATGACTCGGAGGGCGAGCGCCCACCCCGATGCCCCGATGCGCGGGGAATCAAGCGGGCAGTTGTCCGACAACTCGATCACGCTTTACGCTGCGACTCGTTCATATCGGTGGTGGAGTCCTTGGACCTCCGGGAAGGCGATCACCCATCCGAGGTCTCTGCCCTGAAGGCGCCGCGATTCCGGAGCGTCCTTGTCGAGCGCGAGATGCGTGCACGCACGGTTGTACAACGGTGAACGAGTTCATGCTCGGTTGCGAGATGCACCTCACAACCGACCGCTTGAGCCTCGACCCTCGGTCGGTGCCAAGGTTGTCGGACTTCCCCGCGTGGGCGGTCTTCATCTTCGCTATGTCTGGCACGAAGCCGCTTAGATATCGGTGAGCTCGACCGAGGGCAAGATTTGTGACGAGGACGAGTTGTGAGAACAGACAGGAGTTTTCCGGCACGAAGAACAGTCAGCAGATGAAGTGCCGTTCCTCGTCAGCCCGGGCTTTCACCAGGCGGACGAGAAAAGTGCCCGAGTCACGCGATCGTACGAGCAGGCGCTCCTCGAGCGCTTTCGCTCGGTGCACTTTCATGGGGCCTCTTGGAGACCCACATGCTCCTCGCCACGTGTGCGGTGTGGCCGCATCTCGGGCACTTATCCGGGCGACAGGCGCGGCAATACGGCTTGCCGCAACCCGGACAGCCGGCGAGGCCGGGCGGGCTCACAAGATGGAGGGCGTCGTCGCACAACAGGCGGGGCCGCTCTGCGGCACCGCTGAACTCGCAGGGCGGACTTTCTAACCGGCGCGCGAGAGGGTTCCAATCCAGCTTGATCACGCGCTCAGCCTTCCGACGGCGGACCAGCACCGTGAAGCGCTGGACGGGCATTGCAAGATCGAGGGTTTGCACCCATTCGAGCGTGACCCGCATCGCGTACTTGTGAGCTAGGTCGTCGAGCTTGGCCCTGTACTCGCGGGCGATCGCCTCGCTCCGCTGCTGCTCGCGGCGGTGCGCATCATTGCCATCGGGCAGCATGGCGATGCGCCGCATCGCCTCGCAGTACAGTTCGTTGTGATAGCTGTACAGGCGCTCCTGGTCGCGTGCCAACCGTCTGCGAAGGCTACTTGCGAACGGCTCCACGAGCCGCTCGAGGCGTGAATGCAGAGCACGGTGGATGAGAGCAAGAAGCTCCTGGCGGTCCCAGGACGGCGGCAGTTCGGTCCCGGGAGGCAGCGCCGCGTCGGCCCCAGTGCCGACGAGCCACGGCGCCATCTCCTCCAGCACGCCGTCCAGCATCGCGCTCGTCGCCAAATTGACGCCCAGCCGTAGCAACCCGTCGCGTTTCTCATCCGACAAAGCCGTGAGGCGGAAATCGAGAATCAGATAGCGCGTCCACGCCGGACTCACCTCGAGCAGTCGGAAGGGTGCGTTTGCGAGCTCGAGCTCGTGTTCCAGCATGCGGCTCGGATCCGATACCGGACGATTGTCCGCCTGCACCACGCGCCGGATGCAGCGACCACGCTCACCGATCAGGCGACCGAACCGATCGAGCCAATCGGCCTCGATCCCAACTCGCTGCGCTCCGGGTGGCAGCACCGGCCCAAAGCCGAGCCGGCAAAGTTCTGGAATCTGCAAGGCACCTTGCACGTGCGGCGGCGCCAATACGTCGAGTCCATCGGGATCGATCGCTTCGACGACGGCGCCGTTGTGATCGAGCAACTCCGCCGCGAATTGTTGAAGACGGCCCACTTCACATCGCCTCGAGATCGTCCCCGAAGAGCGTCGCGTCGAGCTGTTTGGCGTCCTGATACTGTCGCTGCGCTTCGACGAGTTGGCTTTCCAGCGTGGCGATGGCAGATTGGCGGGCTTCGTCTGTGCTCTTGAGCCATGCATCGAGTATCAGAGTGGAAAAGTCGTGCTGCTCCGCGAACTCACCCAGGATCGCTCCGGCCTCACCGACAACGAGCTCGAACATATTGATCTTCTCGTGAAGGATGCGCAGGATCTGGTCCTCAATGGTGCCGCTGGTCGCCAAGTTGAACACGAACACCTCGCGCGTCTGGCCGATCCGATCGATCCGTCCGATCCGCTGCTCGATTGACATCGGGTTCCACGGGATGTCGAAATTGATCAGCGTGTTACAGAATTGGAGGTTCCTTCCCTCACCCCCTGACTCGCTGCACAGCAACACCGGAACGGCGTCGCGGAAGGCGTCGATTGCCGCGTCCTTCTCGAGTCCCGACATTCCGCCCTCGAATGTCACGAAGACAATCCCCAGCCCACGTAGCAAAGCCGCGAGATGGACCATGCTCTCGCGGTAGTGAACGAATACCATCTTCTTTTCCGTCGGGTTTTGCGCCAGCAGCTTGAGTAAGGCGGCTTCCTTCGCGCCGGTCGAAACGGTGCTGTAGCGCGCGTGCAAGACGGTCCACCGCTCGTCCTCGGGATGGCGGGCGGCGAAGCGGCCGATCGCTGCCGCGGCAGCGGCGGCCGACGAACCTCCCGCGCCGAGCAGGTGCTGTACCGCGAGCGTGTGCTGCCTGGTTGCGGCGACTTCGCGTGCCAGCCCCGTCAACTCGCGATAGCACGATGCTTCTGCCTCGGTGGGGATCACACGCAGCGTCGAGGCGCATCGGCGAGGCAGGCGAAGAGCAGCCAAAGCGCGAGTATTGCGCACCATCACGCTCCGCATGAGGTCGCGCAGCATCTCGCGATTCAGCGGTTCCCGCGGTTTTCCGGGTGTCACATAGGCGGCCTTGAACTCCTTCTGTGTCTTGAAGATTCCTGGCTGGAGCAGGGTGAGCAAGTTGTAG
Source organism: Myxococcota bacterium (assembly GCA_035315025.1). Lineage (GTDB taxonomy): Bacteria > Myxococcota_A > UBA9160 > UBA9160 > UBA9160 > UBA9160. The sequence continues at coordinate 3,526 of DATFYN010000591.1, read as the reverse complement.
AGCTCAAGGAGGTTATTCTGTACCGGAGTGGCCGACAAGAGCAGGAGGAACCGTTTCTGCAGGCTGTTTACCAGCCGATAGCTCGCGCTCGACTGCTCCTTCAGGTGATGTGCCTCGTCGACGACCACCAGATCGAAGCTGAGTCGTGCGAGCAGCTCGGCATGCTCCTTGCGACGCGCGGCCGCGATCGAGGCGATCACCCGCGGCTGTGCCCAGAAGGAGGCCGGATCGCTACGCAGGAGGGCATCATGGCTCGTCGCGCAGTCAATGCTGAACTTACTTGCCATTTCGTCTCGCCATTGTCCCACGAGCCCGGCGGGAGTGAGGATAAGCAGGCGCTCTGCCATTCCTCGCAGCATGTACTCTTTGAGCACCATCCCCGCCTCGATCGTCTTGCCGAGTCCTACCTCGTCGGCGAGCAGGACCCGCCCGCGGAACTGCTTCAGGACCTTGCGAACCGTCTCGACTTGGTACCAATGCGTCTCGACGCCCCGCAGCGCGGGCAGGCAGAGCAGCTCGTCGAAGCCTTGGAGCAGGCTGAGCTGGATTAACTCTCCGCGCAGCCGGAACCAGTGGGGCTCGGCGCTCTCGCCGTCGATTTGGATGGCTTCCATATCGATGGGCTCGAATCGCACATCGAAGGTCGCATCAAGCCGGACCAAATCCGGGGTCGGTGCCGCGTCCAGAGTGGACGAGAGTTCCTGCGGCGGTGGCTGAGAGACACGCATTCCACGCGAGGTCGGAAGATTGCGATCGCTAGCCTTGGTCCGGACCGCGGGAGCACGCTGGAGAACACTTTCGCGCCGAATGCGTACCCACCAATCGTGAAGCCAGTCGAGTGTCGCGCCATCGCCGACGAACCAATCCAGGACCTCGGGAAGCGTCTGCAGGCCGTGATCCTCGAGAATCCTCGCTGCCCGGTGGAAGTGTCCTTGGTGGGCCAGTGCAAGAGCGGTGAGCAGCGACACCGCGTTGGTCCCCTCGTAGCGTTTTCGGTACCGCTTCAGATAGACGAGGGCGCGGTCCGGCATTTTTGCCATCAGCGTTGCCAGCGCCACCAGCAGAAGTATTTCTCCGTCGCCGGGAAAGTGACGGAGCGCATCCTCAGCGATGGCGCGCGAACTGGTAGAGCGTGCCGCCAGCGCGGCGCGTACCCGATCCAGCCAGAAATCTCGTCCTTCGACTCTGGCCGGCGATTCTTCAGGTTTGGGCGGCTGCTCTCCCGGAAGGGGCTCCATGCCGGGCAGCACCAGCTGCTCCTTGGTACCTGTCTCGCGTGGGCTGCCGCCCATCAATGCAACTTTCCCCTCATCACCGGTGGATTAGATCGCGGACCCTGGGCTCGCGCAAGAGAAATGTCTGTGTACCGACGCGGGGCGGATTGCGGCCGAACCCATCAGGTCGAGCGGATGTGTGCCTAGCCAGCACACCATGCCCCACGCCGCTCGATGACAAGGGGGACGAGGTGACCCGGCACAACAGGCACGACGCCTCACATGTCGCCTGAGGGGAACGTCACGTGGCCCCCCTCGCCCAGCGCCCCGACACGCGCCCAACGCGGGTGGACCTTGCGTATGACGGCGTCGGCGCGCACGACCTTTGTGGCCATCGGCACGTCGGCTTTCAGGGCCGGCAACGCGGCGCGGTCGCATATCACGAGGGCAACCCTATGCGACTCGCCGGGCTTCTTCTGGTGTTCGCAGATGATTCTCTTCAGACGTCGATAGGCGCTCATCGCCGCTGTCCTGGCGGCGCGCCGCCACGGCCCGCCGTCCGCTGCCCACGAAGATTACGCGACGCCGCGGCCGGCGGAATGCGCTCCCCTTCGTCCCGGGCGAAGCGCGGAGGGAGGACCTGCCGGGGTTCACGTCGGTGCGGCCGCGATGAGGAAGGCCCGGTCAACGCCCTCTTGGGGCCGGCTTCGATGCGCGGCCGATCATGTCGGCCCATTCCGGAACCTGATCGACGCTTGCGTCGGGAAGCTTCCAGCCCCGGCGGTGCTTCGCCCTGCTCTCGCGCGCCAGCATCACCACGGCGTGACGAGCGGTCTCCGCGGGGAAGTCCACGGCCCAGCCGAGGAGCTGATCGGAGCTCCTGTCGCGGCATTGGTAGAGGCCGAGCACGATCCCCGCGCACATTGCCGCGGCTGCCGCCTCGAAGCCAAGGGCGATGTCCCGCTTCATCTCCTCGAGGAACGGATGGACCGCCTCTTCGAGAAGCTCCCAGGCTGCCTCTGTAGGCTCGACGTAGCCCCAGGTCTTGCTTCCGGCGCGCGTTTCGAGCTCGTCGATGTCGAGGTCAAGAACGGCCTCTTGCACGTCCTCCGCAACCGCGTCTCGATCGACGTCGGTCACTCTCGCCCGAGCGATCTCCTCCGCTTCAGCGACAAGCTCCGGGTGACGCTCAAGGAGGGAGCGCAGCACGCCGGCGCCCTCCTCGGACTTGAGTTGGGCGAGCACCTTGCCCTCGCGTGCGACGGTCGTCGAAGAGGCTCGCGGCCGTCGACTCACGAGCCCCGCTCCCCGGTGACGTCGGCCGTCCTGGCGCCCTCGCGGGCGACGCGCTTTGCTTCCTTCCGTATAGCTCTCTTCGCTTCCTGCGCAGCCGCTCGTTTCTCGACCGACATCACGACCTCCAGCTGTTCCCTGCCGAACCTCTTGAAGTAGAGGTGTTCGATGAACTGTGGCAGCGGCGCCTTCCAGGGTTCCTGGTCGTGGTTGTCGAGCTTCCCGAGCTTCTTCGGGTTCATCCCGAGCTCGCGCGCCATCTGCACATGGGCGTGCGAGAGCCGGAAGCGCTTTTGTGCGTGGATCCAGTCAAGCTCTGCGACAGCTCCTTCTTGGCCATTTCGATCCTCGTTCGCCTCGCGAAGGCGGTATGGCGCGATCGACTCAATGCCGTCCAGTGGCGGCGTGGGCAGCGGCTCTCGTGTGCCGCGGTACGGCCTCGACGTGGCCGGTCGCGGGATTGCACCACAACGAATGAGAGCTGTCTTCCCGCTTGAGGTAGCAGCCGTGGCGACGAAGGTGCCGCAGGAGGGCACCCCGGTTCATCCGACCGTGACCGTGTCTCGCTCGGCATCGGGCGGCAGACCTCGGAGCGCGTCTTCACGCCGATCCTCGAGGATGAGCGCGATCGCTCCGGCGAGGCTCTCGCGCGCCTCGGTCTTCGTGCGACCCTGTCCGTTCGCGCCCGGCACCTCGGGGCAGTAGGCGATGAACCACTCCCCGTCACGCTCGATGATTGCAGTGAACTCGTTTCGCATGGATCGCCAGGGTAACCCGACTTCTTGGTGCTGCCCAACGAACTGGGCTGACCTGCCGCCCGGGCGACCCGCCCTAGTATCTCGTGGGCGGCGTGCCCTAGCTGCTGAGTGAGCCTCGGAGGTGCACCCGGCGTGTAAGTAGACACTCGGTGGGCGCCGAATCTCCGCGTCGGCATGGACGAGACCACCCTGCGGTGCTGGGGTCGCGCGGAAGGTCGGCGTCGGTCTCTTCCGAGCATGGTCTCAGGTTCGTACTGATGG
>DATFYN010000590.1:0-8282 GCA_035315025.1 Myxococcota bacterium | reverse complement strand
TCAACAACAAGATCCGCGTCCTCCAGCGCCGCGCTTACGGACTGCGGGACGAGGAGTATCTACGCCTGAAGATCCTCACCTGCATGCTTCCTGAGCTATGACTGAACCCCGAAATTCACCCACACGATCACGCGAAGAGCCTCAATTGTAATCCGCGATCACCCCAGATATTTTCGGATTGGGGCTAACTCTATGGACTCCCGCTCGGGGTTGTGGATCTTTGCAGCTGGAGCCCACGAGAGATGCACCTCAGTCCTGAAGTGCACCACTGCATCCCGAAGGTCAATGCCGCGCTCCGCATACCCGCCCTCGCAGTCCCGGGCAGTCGTCAACCCCTGGAAGCTTGGACGGCCGGCGGGCCTGTGTCTGCGTTCGGGAGGAGCGCCCCAACCTTGGAAGGAGGGACTCCGAGCCGTGCAGCGAGCCCGCCCAGTTCTGTGCGCAGCTCGCTCGCCTGGGTGATCCAGGCGATTCGCGCTCCATCCTCGGCCGGCGGATCATCCTCGCCGGCGGGTGCCGCCCAGAGCCCAATCAGAATCTCACGACCCCGGCAGCCTATCGCGAGGCGCTTACAAAGGTGACGCGCGAGAGCCTTCGAGTCCGCTGAGAAAGCCGAGACGCAAACGACATCGGGGGCCTCCGCTTCGACGCGCTCCACGTTCTCGGTCGCGAGGGCGTGCGAGGACCCCAGCGTGCTATGCACCGCACAACCCTCCAGGGTGCGCGCGAGCCAGCGGGCGCCGAGGGCGTCAGTCTCGTCCTTCGCGGGGATCCAGAGCACGCGCAGCCCACGCGCCTCCGCTGCCTCTCCGAGCGTCGTGGAACCCTCGATCGGGAGGTCGTCCAGCAGGTCCGACATCAGCTCCCGGATCTTCGAGCTCGCCTCCTCTCCGAGGGCTCTGTGCCCTTCGTCGGCGAGCCGGCGCAGGACCGGGAGAACCAGCTGGTCGGAAAGCGTGACGCAGTCGTTGCTCTGGCTGCGCAGGATTGCCGCGGCTTCGGCTGCATCGAGCGCCAGGAGACGCTGGTATAGGCGCACGTCCGGAGCGAGCGCGGGCTCATCGCTGAGAAGGATGGAAAGGAATTCGAGCCCCGGCACATAACGCCCGAGCACGACGAGACACACGGTAAGCGGCATGGCCAGGAGAAGGCCCGGCAGCCCCCAGAGCCAGATCCAGAACACCGCGGAGAACACCACCGCGAACGGTGAGAGTCCGATGCTGGCTCCATAAAGCCACGGTTCGAACACATTGGCGGTCACAAGCTCGAGTATGACGAGCAACCCAGACGTGAGGACGACCGGCATCCAGGTATCGAATGCCGCAAAGGTAAGCACGATCGGCAGAGTCGCTGCGACCCAGGGTCCGAAGTACGGCACGAAGCGCAAGAGCGCGGAGAGCGCGCCCCACAGCGGGGCACCGGGCACTCCGATCAGCAGGAGACCCACCGCAACCATCGTCCCGTGGATCGCGCAGACGAGTGACTGCATGCCCAAGTACCGGCTCACGCGCCGGCCGGCCTCGTCCATCGCGTGGGTGACACGGGTCAGGTCATGAATGCCAATCAGCCGGATCAGCCGATCCCGCAGGTCTTCGCGCTGCAGCAAGAGGAAGATCGTCAGCACCCCGACGACCCCGGCGACTCCGAGTGGACCGAGCACCGGTGCGACGAGGCCGCTCAACAGGTCGAGGACGGTCCGGCGTTCGACCACTTCCACCTTGGCCGGCGGACGGGTCTTCTCGCTGCTGGCCTCCGAAGACTTCTCCTGGATCTGGTGCTCGAGGTCGCTCACCACCTCGCTGGCGTGGTGGATTGAGGTCATCGACTCCCGAGCGGCCTCGATCTTCCGCTCGAGGTGGGCGCGGTACTCCGGCGCTCGATCCGAGAGCGTGCCGAGTTCCAGTCCCACCACCCATCCGATGCCGCCAAATAACGCGCCGATGCAGAGGCACACCGCGAGCACAGAAGGGATTCGCCCGATGCCCAGCCGCTCGAGGCGCGTCACCAAAGGTCCGAGCAGGAAGCTCAGCAGCAGCGCTAGCGCGAGCGGGATGAAGAGCGCTTTTCCGAGATACAGCGTCGCCGTCGCGATGACGACGGCCGCTACAACCGATAAACCTCTGGGCCGTGCCTCGTCCACCCTTCTCCTCTCACAGCACGAGCCGCATTCTCAAAATGCACCTCACAGGCCACTCATCCACGCCCGCGCCTCGCTCGATCGCCGTACCATGGCGAGTGGAGCGTCGGTAGGAACTCGAGACTTGCGCGCGGGTTGCGCAAGTGGGAGTTTACCTAGCCTGCGTAACCCGCGAAGATCCCTGGCGGGTCCGCAGATCAGTGTGCTAGGAGCGCGTTGTCGCGTCCGTTGGCGCCTTCCTGAACGCGCTTACGCAGCTGGGGCCCGGACATCGGCGCCAAAAGCAGCGCCAGGCCGGCTCCGATCACCAAGCCAAGCGCGAATGCCGACAGGGCGTTTAGCGCACCGTGCGTCTGGCTGGCTCGTACGAGCCCGACCGAGCGCAGGCTGCGATCAGGGGACGAAATATTCTTCACGATGTCCTGGAGCATGGCTCCTGTCCTCCTTCTTACGAGAGCTCTTCCGGTCCGCCGGTGCCGATGCGTCCCGGAGGAAGCTTTCGACCGCGGAACCCACCGCCGCCCGGGCACTCACACCGAGCAGCGTCGTCAGCACGCTCATGGACACTCCGCGACCGACGAGATAGCCGATCCCCACGGCGAGCCCGAGCGTCAGATAGGGCCGCCGAATGACCTGCTCTCGGACCCCCTCGACTGCGGCTGAGGCGTCTTGCCACTGACTCGTCACGACGCAGCCTACTTTCGTGCCAGCGCGCGACCCAACAGGTATCCGAATGCCAGCGCCATCCCGAGGGCCAGCATCGGCCGTTCCTTGACAACGGAACGCGCCTGGGCGTCCAGATCCTCGAGGGTCGCGCGCAGCCCTCCCAACGGCTCCTTCAGGTCGGCAGGCGGCGGTACGGCAGACGTCCCGGGCTCGAGTTCGTTTGCATAGCTCATTCTTGTTCTCCTCAGTGCTGCTTGGGTTCGCAGTCTTGTTCAGCGGCGTGTTCCGAGAAACATGCCGAGCAGGAGTGCACCTGCGAGCCAGGCGATGGGGTGTGCGCGAACTCGCTCCCGGGGATCAATCTCTGCAACCGCGGCCCGGCGCAGCGACTCGAAGGCCTCGCACAACGCGTGCCCGTCTCGCTCGATCCGTCCCTTGAGCTGGCTGCACTCCGCTTCGCTCATCGCGCGCCCCGGCCTCGGAGCATCCCCCAGCAGAGGAGCGCAACCCCGACCAACACTTCCACTCCGGCCGCGAGGACGAGTCTCACCCCGAGAGGGAGATACCCGTCCAGGGCCACGACCCCCGCGGCCAGCAACACGATCCATGCCACCAGGAGACTCATCGCACCCAGGCTTACGAGAGCCGCCCGTCTTGCAGCCCCCACCAGCCAATCCTGAGACTCGACCTGCAGCAGCTCAATCTGATCGACCACGACGCGCCGCGAAAGATCGATCACGCGTTCGAGAGCCGGCCCGAGCGACGGCTCGACCCGCACCTTCGTACCCGTCGAAGACCCCATAAATTCCTCCACGCACCCGTCCGCCGCCGCTTCATCGTCGCCCAAAGCAGAGCCACTTCGACCCATAGTGATGCTCGCGCGGGGCAGCCGCTGACATGTGAGATCCGGACTCGACATGGAGCGCCGCTGCGCTCCCGTCAGACTCTCAGCCGGTCTTCCTCCTTGCGCATCTGCTCGCCCATCTGGTCTGCTTCCGTCCGGCTGAAGATCTTCCGCGCCTGCTCGAAGACCCGGCCCTCTTCCTCCTCGACATGGTGCTCCACGTTCTCCTTCAGCACCGCTAACTTCGGCAGCCAGGTCTCATCATTCTCCGCGAGGGCGCGAAGCTCGCCAAGGAGGGTCTTCACCACCGCATGCTCTTCGAAGCTCTCCAGCACGAGATTGTGGGCTTCGGGATGGTCTCGAAGCGGGGTGTAGAAGACTGCTTCCTCGGCTTCGGAGTGAGCGGAGAGACTGTGGTAGAGGTGATCAAAGAGCTTCGAACGATTTGCGTCGCTCTCGGTCGTCTTCGCGATTCTCTCGAGGAGATCCTTCACGGACCGATGGTCGCCTTTCCAGACTGCATAGATATTCATAGCAAGTAGGCCTCTTGCGGTTTCGTCACCGCTCCGAATTGGTCGCCGCGACGTCTCAACCAGACTCGTCGTGAAGCGTCGCGCGGATCATGTGCGCCCACGAATGCCGTAAAGGACCAAGAGGAGAGGAATCGGCACTCCGATGAGCCAAAGGAAGAACAATCCAACCGATCTCACCTCTCTCGAGTCTTCGTGTCTTCTTTGACGTTCTGAGCGACTTCGCCCACCTTCTCTTTGATGCTTCCTGCTGCGCGATCGACCTTACCTTCGCGCTCGAACCGCTTGTCACCCGTGAGAAATCCTGCAGCCTCCTACACTCGTCCCTTCAACTGATCCGTCCTTCCACTCATTGTGTCGTCTCCAGGCGCATCGAGGGCGCCGTGTTTCCACCGATGTGGTTCCAACCGCGTGGCGCGCCGCGTGCAGGATGCCGCGCGATGTGACACGCCGTCGCATCGGACGACGGCAGGACCCTAGGCGGAGACCACACTCTACTCCGGAGCAGGAACCCGCCGGTATCCCCGCATCCGGGGAAACCGCGCGCCGGAAACGTGCATTCTAGGCTGCCCCGGTCAGTTCCTGAGCGCTTCCGGCTTCATCCCGAGCACTGGGTCAGAGCGCGACGTGAATTCGACGATCCGCTCTGAGCCGTAGCGGGCGCAGCAACTGGAGCTGCAATGTAGCCTCTGCGAGCCGCGTCGAGAATGGGCCGCGCAAGCGCGGCGGGCCGCGATCCCCATAGTTGAGATCTCGTCGTCTTGAAGACGTCGACACGAAGTACGCCCGCTGTGTCGGCTTCTATTCAAACATCCTGGGCAGCGGTTTTCAGCGCCTCAAACTCCCGGGCAAGGCTTTCCCTTCGCGAAACATCGGCCTCAGCCAGCTCGACCCATCTTGCGTTTCTATCCGCCATCCTACGGCGAGGCCGGCAGACAAGATTGAGCGGGCGGTGCGGCGCGGCGCCGACCGTCTCAAATCCTCACTTTCGGCGCGCCGTTCCCCTGGATGTGCGGATAGGAGTCGCCTTACGCTCTGACTAGGATATATCTACAACGGAGGAAGATCATCATGTTCTACGGACTTGGCGGTCTCATCGTGGCAGTCGTTATTGTCATGTTTTTGATGGGTCGGCTCTAATCCCCCGAGGCCTCGAGTGCCTTCCGCTGCTTGCGCATGTCAGCGAGGTGTTCGGGTGACCTGCCCGGAGCCAGGGTGGTTTCGGTAAAGGGTGCAGTAAGTGCTAACCGGTCCGTTGTGTAAGAGGGAGAAAGAAAGAAAATGATGCGAACTCGATTTGAAATCATGAGCATCGCTGTCGCTGGAGCATTGGCGTTGTTCGTCGTGAGCGCGCATGGAGACCAGGCGAAGAAGCCCGATGCAACTGTGGAATTCAGCGGTGGCTCGGTCGCGGCCGGTATCGGCTACTCATGGGGGAGCGGGACGCTTACCTACAAAGACGTGAAATATCCGATCACGGTGGCAGGTCTCTCCGCCGGCTCAGTGGGCGCAACGGACTCGACGGCGTCGGGATCGGTCTACAACCTGAAGAAGGTCGAGGACTTCGAGGGCAACTACGCAGCAGTGGGAGCTGGAGCGACTGTCGGAGGGGGCGGTAGCCTCAGCACGATGCGCAACCAAAACGGTGTCGTTATCGATAGCGTCTCCACCAGCCAAGGCCTAAACTAAAGATTTCCCTCGCTGCGGGAGGCGTGCAGATCAAGCTCAAGAAGTAGCAATGCGAGGCATGGAGTCGCGGTGCTCGCGGGCCACGGCGACGCGCGCCGGCCCGGTCCCTGCTAGCCGGTGCGCGCCGCACGAGAGGCTGCCTGCACACGCTGGCCCCGCCAACCAATGCGCTTGTTAGACAGCGTCAGTCAGGGAATCGGAAGCCGAAGCGCTCCCGATTTCAATCCATTCATCGTGAGAAACGTCGGCTTGTCTAGCAGCTTGAGGGCTCGACCGACAGGCAGAACATCGGCATCCCACGCATTTTGCGGTATGTGCCTAAGGACAGTCGCAAGAAGCTGTTGCTCATCCGCTGCAAACAGGTGGCCAGACACTTTGTTTGAGGGACCGTTGCTCGCCTGCGGCACCGCGTAGAGCGTAATACGCCGGCCAGTCAATGGGTCGGGGTCCAACGGTGGCAATACAGGCACCGTAGACTTTCCACACTCGCGCTGAACGGCTCCAGCTGGTCAAGGGCTGGATGTGGAATTCACGCGAACGACGCGAGCTCGAGCTGGATCTTCTGCTCACGAGGAGCGTACTCGTTGCGGCAGGCTACTCCGCGGTCGAGGGTGATGCGAACTTCGCACCTGCACGCGAGCTGGCAACCGAGGTCGGCGACCTTCGCACCAGGTCCCTATTGCGGAAGCTCGACTACGCGCCTGCGGCGAGCATCCTAAGTGGCCTGGCGTTCTTGACACGTTCAACTTCGACACGGAACTACGTTGAACGCACTACAATAGGTCAGACAACTATGGAGCTACGCTCTTCTGCTCCGTAGCGGAGCACCTCGAAGGGCATCTCGATCAGATCTCTGGAGGTGGCGGCGGCCGAAAGATTGCCCGTCCAGCTGGTCGGCGGTCAGCCTATGCCCGGCTCGAAGAAGCCCTATAACGACGATAGGGCCGGCCCGGAAGATGCTACCACGATATCGCTCGACCTATTGGACATGGCCCGCCGCATCTTGCTGAACTGGGATCTCGAAAGCCAGACCGAGAATATGCGTAGCATCATCCGGGAGGAGCAGCTCTTCAACGAGGATGCGTACGTCTATAAAGAACTCAAGGACCAGGAAGGAACAGACGAGCTCAAGATCCTAGTCGGCGGAAGCCTGTCGGAGATCCTGACAACGCAAGATCGAGCGCGATCCGATGCGTCCGAGTGATCACGACGGAGCCTGGCGTGGGGTATCGATGGGTGGGCACCCTCTCGCCCGATGACGTGTCGTAAGCACGAATGCGACCGATCGCAATCGAGAATTCGCGATTGCTCGAGGAAGCATCGACTGTTGAATCGACGCCGAAGCCGCCGAAGTTCTTGCGCAACCGCGAGGCCGCAGTCTTTCCTATCCCCTCCCCGCCGATGGCTCAGGGCTCCGCCGGTCCGGAAAGCGGATTCTCGAATCGAAGCCCCGGGAAGCGCGCGAAGTCGCCGTCCGTTGATGCGAGCACCAAGCCGTGCTCGATCGCGAGCGCGGCGAGATGTGCGTCTGGAACCAGATTCGCGCGCACGGTCGCCTCGGTAAGAAGCCGACCCAAGACCTGTCGGTGTCGATCCGTCGGAGCGGGAACCCAAACTGCTTCACAGTCGAGCCATTCCTCGACTTGACGCCAGGCCGCTCGACTCGAAGCGGGCCGCTCGAAGACACGCGGGTTCGTGACCAGGCGGAGGAAAGCGAGCAGACTCGGCCAGGGCAGCCCGACTCGTGCGGTGCCGTTCAATCGCTGGTCGAGCCAGGTGCGCGCGCGCTCGTGCCGAGCGAAGTCCTGAACGTGGGCGTAAACGAGGAGGTTCGCGTCGACGAGGATCAGTGGAAACGCTCCCCATCCGCCGCGGCCAGTGCCTCGGCGACGTCGTCCACGTTGTCGAGGAGGCAACGTCCGAGGGAGACAGCCTTCGTCGCGTGGCGTTTGCGCGGCGTGCGCGGCGCTTCGAGACGCGCGAGCCCTTCTCGGAGCGCCTCGTTCACGAGCTGCTTCAGACTACCCCCCCGCCGCCGGCGCGCGCGCTCCAGGAGCTGCGCCACGTCGTCGTCGAGTGTGAGGGTCGTTCGCACGCATCAAGACATACCATAGCTGATGCCTTGATGCCAAGGGCACGAACGCTCTCCCCGTCGGTCCCTGGCTCGCCGCGCCGCCGCACGCAGCACGATCGGTCGGTAAGCCTGTATCTTACAGTGCCTCTGTCCGACCTCTCCCGGACGCGGCCGCGCCTGCACCTCCTCGTGCAGCAAACGGGTGACTGCTCCCCCGGCAAAGCCGGGGGCATCAATGTGAGCCGCTCAAAGCGGCTGGACGGGGACGCTTCGCGGCCCCTTGCGCCCCCCTACGGGGGGCAGAAATCAGCTGAACTTCAGCTGATCCTCTTGCCGATCCTC
>DATFYN010000589.1:0-7456 GCA_035315025.1 Myxococcota bacterium | reverse complement strand
GGTAACGGTGGGCAGCGAGAGTTCATCCGCCACAAAGGGATCGTCGGTGACGAGGGTGGCTGGGAAGAACCGCTGACCCGCGAAGCCGTGCGCTGCAGCATTAGTTCCGCCCAAGGCGAAATAAACGACCGCCAATGAAATGGTGCTGCGCGTCCCAAGGTGAGAGAAGGTGCTCCACCAGGGGGAAGCGAAACCGTGATACGAGATTAAGTCAGAGACCAACCATCGGAGAACAGACAGATGCATTGCGAATCCTCCGTCCGCATGCGGCTCTCGGATCCTGCGCACCGACGCAAACGGACCACAGCCCGCCAGCGACTGCACGCACACCAGAAAAACTGATGATTCAGGCTGATCGGGGGACGATATCGATGGTGGAGGGAGGAGAAGTCGGCAGGAAGGAGATCACGCTGCAGAGTTCCTGATCCCCAGGCAGCGATGCCGGGGAAGGTGCGCGAGAGATGAGTGCAATGCCAACCCCGGGCGAGCTACCGGCCACAGGCGGTCGCTCATCGCAGCCGCACGGACAACGGGCTGTTAACACCACGCGATTCAGTTGGGTGCTGGTACGGTCGACAGCAGTGCTGGGCGCTGGGTCGGAGCCTGCGTTCCTATGCACGTCACGATCAGCGGCCTCGGGAACTCCAGGAGTGGACGTCAGCGGGAGAGGTCGACATGGCGTGAACGTTGCACCGACAAAGGCAATTGCGACAAGCAACGCTATGGCACTCTTCTTGTGCATTGAGCGCAGTCACTCTACGGGATTGGTAGACGGACCGCCATGCTCTGCCGAGCGCTGCCACACCTATCCACTACCGGCCAGTCCCTCCAAGGTCAGGTCCTCTGAAACCAATCGCCGCTCATCGCGACGAGCATACCCTCGCGAAGGACGCTGAGAGTGTGATTCAGGCTCGGGACGATGTGAAGCGAGAGAGGCCCCGCGTGCGGCCAAGCGCTTAGCGCTTAGTCACGGCGCATCTGGGTGACCTGGCGCTGAGGGTGGAGCCGCGCGAGATCGTGCGACGCCAAGCGCTCAGTGCAGTGTGCCCGCCGCTACGTCGCAGGTCACCACAGTGGCCGCGACCCGCGCGTTCAGTTCAGGGCGTCCGACGTACGCCCGTTCGAGACGCGCCAAAAGCGGACGCTCTCGCGGCGTAGCCGCCACACGTCCCGCTCCACGCCCGTCATCGCGGGCTCCGATGCTCGTACCACGTGCGGAGCGCGAGTCCGGCTACCCCAATCGCGAGGGGTCATCATTAGGACGGCCAGCGCCGGAACACGCGTGTTCCGCAACGCGGCATGGCTCGGGACGGTCTCAGGCCGCGGAAGCACCATGCAGCTTGACGCACTCGTAGCGACGCACGACTAGCAGCGACGCCGGGCAGTCGCGCGCGATGCGCTCTCTCCCCTGCCGTGGATTCGGCTACCGCACCGAAATTGGAATCCGGATCTCGACCGAGGAAGCTACCGGCCTTCCTTCCTCAATTGCGGGGAAGAATCGCCAGCGCCGCAGCGCCTCGATCAGGTTCCGGTTAAGTGCTGGATTATCGGTGGGCTGCACAAGCTCGACCACTGAACTCCCGTCGGCTGCGACTTCGAACCGCGCCACTGCAACGACTTCGATCTTCTGGCGCCGAAGATCTTCTGGAAGATCGGGAAGCGGCTTGAAAAGGGCGCGTGCAGAGAGCTTGCCGCCGCCGAGGCGAGTCGCGGGAGGCTGCGCTGCGGCCTCGCTCGGGACCGCAGCGCTTCGGCACTTTCCGATGCCTTGCTCTGCGCGCTTTCTTCGGGCGGTTTCACGGGATGCGCTGGAGGAGCGGGCCGAACGCGCTCTCGGCGCTGGAGGGTCGGTTCGGGAGGCTTCGGCACCGTTACCGGTTCGTGCGGAGCCTCTTGGGGCACGCTCGGACTTGGGAGTTCCACAATTCGAGCGTCAAGCGGCGCCGTGCGGACGCCGGGGCGAGCTGGCCCCGCGATCACCTGCAGGAATACGAGGAGGAGCGCAAACGAGACGAGGATTGCACCGGGAAGCGTCCACGGGAGCCGCTGCCAAGGACTGTCCACAGTTCGTGCGCCGCGGGCTTGAAAACTCAGTTCCGCTGGACCGCGATCAAGAAGTGCTCCGCGCCCGCTTCACGCGCGCGAAGCATCGCCTGAACCACGATGCCGTTCGGGGCGCCAGCGTCCGCGGCCACAATGACGTTCGCTTCCGCCCCGGGGATCAGCGGCTGAAGCGCAGGCGTCAGAGTATCCAAGGTCACGGGAACCTCGTTCACGAGAACGTTGCCCTCCTTCGTCACCGTGAGCGTGATGGACACACGCGTCTGGATCGGCTCCGCTCGTCCCTGTGGGAGGTTCACATGCAGCGAGTGCAGGTTCTGCATCGTGAGGGAAGCAATCATGAAGGTTGCGAGCAGGAAGAACATGACGTCGATCATGGGGATGATCTCGATCCGCCCCCGCCGCGATTTGCGAACTCTAGGAATCCGCATGGTTATGTCCCTGCTCGTCGAGCCGGATGTGGTCGACGAGGCGTGTCCCGAAACGCTCCATCTGGTCCATAAACCGTGTCTGCCACTGCGAAACGAAGTTGAACGCGAAAAGCGCGGCCAACGCGATGAAGAGTCCCACTGCTGTTGCGATCAGCGCCTCGGCCACCCCTCCCGTCACGCCGCGCGGGTCCACCAGGCCTTGCTCCCCGAAGAGATGAAAGGACCGGATCATTCCTGTGATGGTCCCAAGGAGCCCGAGAAGCGGGGCAGCAGTCACGATGGTTTCGAGCACCCAGAGCCAGCGCGCGAGCGACTGTTCGATAAGGCGCGCCTCGTCCGATGCACGCGACTCCACCCACCACGCCGGCCGCCTTCGGTTCGCCAGGATCACGCCAAAGAACCGAACGAGAAAGTTCCTTGGGTCGAGCGCACCGAGGTGGTTCTCGAGCTCCGCCCAGTCAAATCCGAATGATTCCACCGTCTCGACCACGAGCGGCGGCACGCGGGTCCGTCTCCAATAGACAAAGCACTTGTCCAAAAAGATCGCGGTCGCGAGAATCGCGAGAGCCAGGAGGGGGTAGACCATCGCTCCGCCGACGCGTAGCGCCGCGATTGACTCAAGCAGTCCGTGCTCCACAGTTTCTCCCGGCCTTTCAAAGGCCGCTGTCCATTCGCCTAGAATTCCTTCGAGAAGCCAACATAGTACGAGCGTCGCGCCCCGAACTGCGGCGCTCCAACACCAACCCCCGTCCCTGTACGGATTTCGTAGTTGCGATCGAACAGGTTCACGATGTCGAATCGCACCGTAACGGGCTTAAAACCCTCGAATGCGAAACGGTGTGAGACCCCGACGTTCACGGTCTCGTAGTTGTTCAGCTTCTCGCTATTCACGAATCCGGCGCGCAGGCCGCTACCCGTCAGCATGTCCGCCGAAAAACGCGTGCCTTGCCAGAGGTATGAGACCCCTACAGACGTCGTGTAGCGCTGGTCGTGATCCAGGTAGATATAGTGAGCTCGGATGAAATTGAGTTCATCCTGTCCGAACAGGAATTGACTCGAGACGATGTTCTGACCCCGTGCCACCGAGTACGCGGCGTTGGCGTAGGCCGTGAAGTCGCCCACTTGATACGAACCTGTCAGTTCCGTGCCGTACACGTACCCTTGGGCATAGTTGAACTCAGAGAAGATCAGCGCGTTTCCGAACTGGCCCTCATCGATCAGGTTTGAGGCGCGCTTGTAGTACGAGTCGACTCCGAGCTGCAAGCCGGGTATCACCTGCTGAATCACGCCAACGTCCAGGTAGTGCGAACGCTCTGGCCTCAAGCCCGCATCGAGCTTGACCGCCGGCTCGTTGGTCGTCCCGGTGAACTTCGCAATCGAGCTTGTCGCCACGAGCTCGAGCGACGGCGGGGTAAAGTAGCGCGCGTATCCGGCGTGGATCGTCGTCCCCTCCCAGGGTTTATACACGACGTTAATTCGCGGACTGATCTGTCCAGTGTGAAGGAACGACGCCTCGCGGTCCCAGCGCGTACCAAAATTTAGGGTGACCTGCGGGGTGATCCGCCATTCGTCCTGAAGGTAGAGGCCATAGCGATAACCCACGATGGAGGAACCGCTGCCGATGGAAAAAGGAACATCGCTCGTCTGGGCTCCTGTGCTGTCCACGGGGAGCACAGTCACGTCGTTGTTGCTGATCGCGTGCTCGTTCTGAAAGAAGAAGCCGCCGCGGAGCGTATGGGACTCGGCAAGCTTGTAGCTCCCGTCTCCCTGGAGGCCGTTCACGAAATCGGTTCGAAGGTCGTGGCTCGCGACGCCGGTAAAGATGATGTCTCCGATGGGATCGGGGTGAAAGTTGGTCTTCGCGTACCGCGTAAAATACGAGACCTGGAAGTCAAGGTCGCCGATTGACTTCTGGAGAGCCAGGAAGGCATAGCTCGTCCACTCAGACTGCGTTTCGTTGAGATTTGTCGAGTCGAAGTTGCTGATGCTTGCGACGTTCACATTGAAAGCTGGGACCTGGCCGGGACGATTGGGGATGTTGAAGTTACCCAGGTAATTCCCCGTGATGAAGCTAATGCGCGTCGTGGGATCGAGAAGATACGACAGGTAGCCGAAGCCCTTCGTCTGGTTGTTCCGGTCGTGAATCGGGTTTAGTCCGGCCGCGGCCGCCTCGATGCCGAAATTCTGCGTACCAAGTCCGCTGTACAGGAAGTCTCCCGCGAAGTAGTAGCTCAACGGTCCTGTAGAGCCCCCGTACTCGAGGCTCGGTTCGATCGTGTTATGGCTTCCGCCGTAGACTCCAAAGGTGCCGCCCGGTTCGTACGCCCCGCTTTTCGTCTGGAGCTCAATCACCCCTGCGGTTCGGTAGCCATATTGAGCGGGAAGCGCACCGGTGATGAGGCTCACCTGGTCGATGAATCGCGAGTCGACGACCTGACCGAAGCCTGTGATTCCCTCCGGCAACAGCACGCCGTTGAATCGATACTGCAGATTCGCGTGGTCGCCCCGTACGTGCAGCTGTCCAAAGGAGTCCTGAGCTACTCCAGGAGCCTGCAGAAGTACTTGATTGAACTGGGCGCTTTCACCTTGGGGCTGTGCTTGGATGGCATTGTTCGTGATCTGATAGACGCTGCTTCCGGTGCTCGGCGTAATCCTGTTGCGAGCCTCGTCGAGCTTCTTCCCAACGATGCTCACGTCGAGCGGATTGTGGGAGGCGAGGACGAGATCGGCGGAGGAGTCCGCGCCTTCGTGAACTGTCACGATCGCCGTCGCATTTTCGAAATCGGCCTTATCTCCTTCGACGGAATAGACGCCGGGCGGAACGTTCTCAAACCGGAAGCTGCCGTCCGGTCCGCTTGTCGTCTCTGCCACGGTCCGCCCGTCTGCGGCCTCGAGTTTTAGGTGCACGTCGGTCAACGGCCGATCGAGCGCATCTTTCGTCCGACCCGAAACCCGCGCCGACTTGCCGGCTGCTGCCGGCTCCGCATGCGTAACTCCTCCTAGAAGGAACTGACTGCAGATCAAGATACCCACCCAGACCGACCGGAAGTGGCTCCTCACCAAGAACCCCCTTTGGCACAATCGCTGCAGCGCTCGGATCTCGGACGGCCGCACCCGGCGACGATGATGGTCGTCGCCATCGCGCGGCCTCATGCCGCAGCGCAGTGAACTAGATTTCCGAGAACGGAATTTTCAGGCAGCGATGGGATTCGGAGAAGGGGGCGCTCGAGGAGAAGAACTCTCATCAAGGCCTGAAGGCGCAACTGCTGGAGTTGCGTTCGGGATCGCGACCGCTTGAGGCGACTGCGTGTGGATGAACGCAGCAACGGTCGTGACGATATTCGCGCGCAGCTGCGCAAGGTTCTTGCAGATCACGCACTGGCTCGGGTCGTGAGTGGCAGTTCCCGGCGCAGGCGCGGTCCGGGAAGCCCCGGCTTCGGATTTGGCGAGCGACCCGGCAGCACCCTCAGGCGCCAAGCGTTCCGCTACCAAATCCCCTGAGGCAGAGCGCTCGGCGAAGGCGTGAAGAGAAGGCGCAAGCAACTGAAGGAGAAGAACGCCGATGCCGAGGACGGCAAGGAGGTTCCGTCTTCCCCGCGACCAGCGGAAGGTGCCGTCGCAAGCTTGCACAAAGCGTGAACCTAAATGCACGTTGTGAAGCCTATATGAAGTATCTGCACCCTGCTAGGTGATGCCCAAGGACGGTAGCCGGAGAAGCGTCCGCGGACCTAAAACATCTTGTGGGCGTCTTCGTTTGCGATCCTCGATCATAGAGCTGAACTCACCGCGCACAGCTGGACCGGAACCTGATGACACAAGCCCAATCCCTCCACATCCATCACCACGTACCCCCTCGCACCGTACTCACGGCTCTCGTCATCACGCTTGCCGCTGCGAGCGTCGAGTTCGTGGGGTCGTGGTACGGAGGCGTTTCTTTTTGTTCGCCGAAGCTGTGCATCTCATCGCGCATCTGGGGATCTTCGCCGTGCTACTCATCCCGGCCGCCCGATGGCACGAGCGCGGGGAGGAACTCGTGGCGCTTGCCGTCCTCGCACTTGTGGCGCTCATCGCGCTCGGCATCGTCGTGAGCTCGGGCCGCAGGCTGTTCGCCAGCGCAGGGGTACCCCCGAATCCGGCGTTGATGGGGCTCGCCGTCCTTGGATTGGGAGCCAATCTAACGACTGCCTTCCTCTTCGCCGCGCCATCAAAGAAGTACTGGTCGTTCCGCGCGGCACTCGCCCACGAGCTCTCCGATGGCGCGCTGACAATCGTGGGCCTTGCGGGCGCGCTGGTCATTCACCTTTTCGGCTGGCGCTGGGTCGATCCGATGCTCTCGCTCCTGATCGGGCTCTGGCTCTGGTTCTGGGCCAGCCGCCTCCTCGCGCGGTGGGCGCGTCGCGGACGTGAAGCATGGACTCTCGAGAGCTGAGACCCAGTCCTACCCGAGCTCGGTGAGGGCGCCTGACGCGCTCGGCGGGTCGGCATCCACGAAGGCCAGGAGCCGTGCGTTGCCGCCTGTCACAGGTTCTATCGCAAGACGCCGGTCGTGGAACGCCGCGAGCGTCGAGCGGTGACCGATGCTCACGATCGTCGTCGTGGGCAGGCGCTCGCGCAGCATTCCGTAAAGGCACCCCTCCGTAGGCTCGTCGAGAGCGCTCGTCGCCTCGTCTAGGAAGAGCCAATCTGGCCGCTGCACGAGAGCACGCGCGAACGCGATCCGCTGCTGCTCACCCCCCGAGAGCCGAAGAGCCCAATTTGCTTCCTCGTCAAGATCCGTCGCGAGTGCGGGCAGCCCGACCGCCGCGAGCGTCGTGCGGATCGCCGCATCGTCGCCCGCGCCGTCGGGTGCGCCTCCTGGATAGAGCACGACGTCGCGCAACGTCGCGATCGGAAGATACGGTTTCTGCGGGAGGAAGAGCGTGCGGGCGGCAGCGGGAAGCGCGATGCGACCACGACCGAAGGGC
>DATFYN010000588.1:0-2252 GCA_035315025.1 Myxococcota bacterium | reverse complement strand
ACTATCTCAGCAGTCATCGGCCTGCACTTCTACCGGACGGCCTGAATAAGCCTCATTATGTTGGCAATCGCTTCTTCCTGCTGTCCACGCTGCTCCTGCCACATTCGCTTGAGCTTGGGAAGAGAAAGCTCCGATTTCGGGCAGAAAAGTCCGAAATCGCGATCAACTATAGAGTTGAAGAGCTGCTCCTCGGAGAAGAGAAGATGACAACGAAGTTGAAAGATGTTACCGTCTGACGAGCGACGTTCTGAGCTGTTGAATGTCTCCTCGACGATAGCGAAGAGGTCTTGCTTTTCGAGCGTGCAAGCCACGCGGATGATGTTGCTCATCGGTCAACCTCCAAATGGAAGACGCTCCACTCTGTTGGAGTCTAACGATAGTGGTAAGTATTCGGCAATCCTGGAGACCAAGAGGTCTGTGCGCTCAAAATTGCCTTCTCTGCGAGAGGGTCTGGCCAACTGGGCGGCCGGTTTCGGCGCGAGCGAGGTAGAAGCCTGCATCGTGTGGACTCGAACCGTTGTCGACCGTCCACCCGCCTTCGAACACCGCTCGCGGATGGGCGCTCGCGCCGAATAGGCCGGTTAGGTTTGGTTCAGCAGCGACGAGATCATCGCGGTCAGCGACATTTACCCAGCGGCGCACCTGTGGAGGGAAGGTCGGCGGCTGAGGTCGAAGCCGGTCGTAGATGACAGTACGCAATCCGAGCGGAGAGCCAAGTGTGATCATCAGTGGTAGCGGAATCTCAAGCTGGTGGGCCGCCTCGAAGGCTACGACGGATCCGAGCGAATGACCTACAAGGGCGACGGTTTCGGGGCCAAGCAGGTCCTTCACCCTGGTCAGTGCCGTCGTTCGGACCTGCTCATCGGTAAAGTATGTGGTTACCTGGGCTAGTGTTCGCAGTACGAGTCTTTCGGAGAGCGCCATTCCAGCCCGGGCGAAGAACTTGAGGTGAGCAAGGCCCGCGACTGCGCTCCGAACCACACTGCGAGGCCCCTGTGACTGGCCAATCATCCCTGCAAGCAGGCTCAGCTCGCGCGCGGCAAGCTGCCGATCACGAGGGTCGGAGGCGCGCTCGGCGCCTTGGGTAAGCCAGATGCGTGCGAGATGTTCGGCCAGCTCGAGTTGAGTCGCATCGAACCGATCCGGGACGAGGCCCATCTGCCCGGGGCGGCGAAAACAGTCGCCATAGAACGCGAGTCGTACCGTAATGCCGCTTGGAGTCCGCTCGTCACGGCATAGTTCCTGCGCGAAGCCGTCATATCCGCCGCGACGCAGGCCCTCGGCCAAGTGACCGCGCCATGTTGCCTCCAGTGCCTCTGCCTGCTGAGCGCTGCGGTGCTCGTGACCGATGCCATGGACCAGCACGATCCTTGGCATCTTTCCTCCTTCCCGGCGATGTGGTTCGTCTCATAGGATCCGGCTGGAACCGCAACCTTCTTGATCTGTACGAACTAGTCAGGTTGAACGTGATGACGGTGGACGGCAAGCGACGAGCGCTAGTGATCGGTTCCCAGTGCGAGGCTCTCTGGCACCTCGACTGCATTAGCTTGGCCGACGAGCTCTACAGCCTGCTCATCGACCCTACATGCGGTGGCTGCAGTCCAGCCCTCGATGACGGCATTGGACTCCTCTCCAATCCTACTGTGGATGAAACATACGACTCGCTGGAGCGAGCGGTCAGACGCGCCAACAATGAAGAGGCAACCCTTATAATCTGCTATCTCGGCCACGGCGATGCTGTTGCCAAGGAATTCTACCTTCTGCCGTTTAACGCAGTCTGCCCGCCCAACTTCCGCAGAGCGGTCGATATCACTAAGCAGATCAAGGACTTGCTGAACAGCTATCAACAGTTGGATGGGCTGATACTGCTGGTCGACAGCTGCGCTTCGGGTGAGGCTGCGGTGCAGGGCGCTGCGGTTTGGTCGGAGATACTCAACCGCACTCGAGGTCGCCTAGAGCTTGTAACTGCTGCCGACGGACGGGACGCGTTCGATGGCTGCTTTACCCGGACCGTCATCCGCCTGCTACAGCAAGGGAATCCGGCAGGGGCCGCCTTCCTGTACGGTGCGGATGCCCAGCGGGAGGCGATAACAAGCTGCCCTAATCAAGTTTCGTAAGTAATCGGGGAACCCGTGGGCGATCGCGTTGTGGTGCCAGCTGGGCATGGCGGAGTGACTCTCGGCGTCGTGTGACGGGAGAGGCGTGGGATGCTTTGCGGGATGCCGGTCGGTCGGCGGGTTACGGGCCGGGGC
>DATFYN010000587.1:0-10709 GCA_035315025.1 Myxococcota bacterium | reverse complement strand
TCCTCGCGGCGGCGAGCCAACGCACGCGCCAGATCTGACTCGGCCATGGCATCGTCTGGCTGCCCCCGAAGGACAACCATCCCGCCCGCGTGGCCGAGCGCATCGCGACGCTGGACCTCATCTCAGGTGGCCGCGTCGAGTTTGGAACCGGCGAATCGTCTTCCGAGATGGAGCTCTCTGGCTTTGGCGTCCCGCGAGAAGAGAAGCGGAAGATGTGGGAGGAGATGGCTCGCCTCGTGCCGCAGATGATGGTCGAGACCCCTTTCGCAGGCTGCGACACACCGTATCTAAAGATGCCCGCGTGAAACGGGGTCCCGAAGCCGGCCCAAAAGCCGCATCGTCCCCCCTTTGGGCCGCCTGCTCGCGCCGGGAGACCATCCACCTCGCCGCCGAGAAAGGAATTGGCGCCCTCTCCTTCGCCTTCATCCAGCCCGAGGAAGCGCGGCAGTGGGTCGGCGACTACTCCAAGACGCTCGAGACCGCGGTCCCCGCCGGGTACGCCGTGAATGCAAACATCGCCATCACGACCACCTTCATGTGTTGTCGGAACGAGCAAGAGGCGATCGACAAAGGGATCGACGGGGCGCACTTCTTCGGTGACTTCCTTGGACATTATTACGTGTATGGAGACCACGCCCCGGGTCGCAGCAACGTTTGGCAGGAGTTCGAGCAGCGGCGGGAGGCCTTTGGCTTCAGTCGCAAGATCATCCGCGCCGGCCCGCCCGAGCCCCTCGGCGCCAAGATTCTCGAGCAGGGACTCGGAGCCCTGGGGCGCCGTCGGCACGCCGGCGCAGATCACGGAGTTCCTGGCAGGCTTCGAGCAGGCGGGGATCGACCAGGTGATCCTGCTGTCTCAGGCCGGACGGAACCGGCACGAGGACATCTGTGAGTCGCTCGAGCTCCTTGCAAAAGAGGTGATGCCTCGCTTCAGGACCAGGAGCCCGCCCGTGAGCGCGAGAAGGCGCTGCGTCTTGCGCCGGTCGTCGAGCGCGCGGCTCTGTTGCGCCGGGAAACGCCGGATCGCACCCTCGATGAGAGCTACCGCGTGCGCGCTCTGCCCGCGGTGTAGGGGTGCCTAGGAGCCCCGGCTCATTCTTGCGGGAACGAGACGGCGGTGATCGAGCATGATGCAGCGGTCTTGTACGACCCGAATGCCCGCGGCTTCGAGCTTGGAGGCGGACGCGTCGTTGCGGATCCCCAGCTGGAACCAGACGACGGAAGGCCGGGGCCGCATCGCAAGAATCTCGTCGACGTGGGCCGGCAGGTGGTTCGAAGCGCGGAAGACGTCGACAAGATCGACGGGGACGGAGACCTGCGCGAGGGTGGCGGACGCCGGCTCGTGGAGCACCTCCCGGAGCTTCGGGTTTACGGGCACGATTCGGTAGCCGTGCTGCTGGAGATAGAGCGGAACCCGATAGGCGTCTTCCTCCGCTTGGGCCTTCATCCCGAGAACGGCAATCGTTCGCACCCGCTCGAGAATCTCCCGCAGCTCCTTATCCGTTTCGACCGGCACAGCTCCTCCTCGACACGAGAGAGTCCGCCACCTACCGTACGCCGCGATGCTGGAGCCCGCACGGCGGCACGGGGGACCGCCGACCTGCCTCATGACCATCGCCGCGCTTTTCCTGGTTCTCGCTCTCGGAGCGCGTGTCGGGCGCGCCGCAGCCTTCCAAGATCCTGCGCAGGCGCTTCACACCACGACTCTCCGCAATGGCCTCACGATCCTCACCCTGGTCGATCGCAGCACGCCGGTCGTCTCCCTGCAGATGTGGGTGAAGGTCGGCTCCAAAGACGAGACCCGGTATACGGGGATCGCCCACCTGTTCGAGCACATGATGTTCAAGGGCTCCTTGCATATCCCGGCCGAACAGCATGCGCGCCTGCTCGAGGCGCGTGGCGGCCGGGTGAACGCCTACACGACCAACGACGTCACCGTCTTCCACGAGGACGTGACGCCTGACACCCTTCCGCTTGCGATCGATCTTGAAGCGGAACGGGTCGCGAACCTCGACATCAGCGACAAGACTCTCACGAGCGAGCGCCAGGTCGTGCTCGAGGAGCGCCGGCTTCGCACCGAGGACAATCCCGAGGGACGACTGTTCGAGGCGCTGTTCGCGCTCACCTTCATCGCACACCCCTACCGGTGGCCGGTGATCGGCTGGCGCAGCGATGTCGAGGCGGTGGGTGTGGAGCAGTGCCGCCGCTTCTTCCAGACCTTCTATTCACCGAACAATATTGTCCTCGTGCTGGTCGGGAACTTCGACGCCGACGAGGCGCTGCGTCACATCGATCGCGTGTTCGGTCCGCTCGAGCCCGTGGCGGAGATTCCGCGCAACCCGACGAAGGAACCCGAGCAGCACGGCGAGCGCCGATCGATCGTGCGATTCGACGTCCGCAGCCCGACCGTCGCCGCCGCCTGGCACGCGCCGGCAGCCGGTCACCCCGACGGGCCGGCGCTCGATGTCGCCGGCCAGATTCTCTCCAGCGGGCGCTCGAGCCGCCTGTATCGCCGGCTTGTGTATCAAGAGCAGCAGGCGCTGGCCGCCCAGGGCGGCTACTGGGAGATGAAGGAAGCCGGGCTCTTCTTCGCCTACGCGAGTGTGCGTCCCGATGGCTCGCCCGATCGCGCCGAGGTCCTGCTGGCGGACGAGGTGAGGAAGCTCCGCACGGAGCCCGTAAGCGCCGAGGAGCTCGACAAGGCGAAGCATGAGCTCGAGGTGGACCTCGTGAACGACCTCGCCACAACCCAAGCCCTGGCGAGTCGCATCGGAGACGATTTCGTGACCTTCGGCCGTGTCCGGAGCATCGAGGAGCGGCTTTCCGCACTGGATGCGGTGACCAAGGACGACGTTCAGCGCGTCGCCACGACCTACCTCGGCGACGACAAACGCAGCGTCGTCCGCCTCGTTCCGGCATCGGCGGAAGCGCCGAGCGCGCAGAAGGGCGCGCACCGGCAGAGGCGAGGTACGCCCGCATCCCGGAGCAAGCCTTGAAGCTCCCGAACAGGGTGACGCTCGGGCTCGTCTTCGCGGCCGCCCTAGGCGGCGGGTGCGCGCTTTTCGCCCCGAAGCCTGCTTGGCTGCAGCCGCCCCCGCCCATCTACGACGGGCCGATCGTCGAAGCCGGCAAACTCCACCGCACGACCCTTGAGAACGGTCTCCACGTGATCGTGCTCGAGGATTTTCGCCTGCCGCGGGTGGCCCTTGGAGTGGCGGTTCGGCGCGGGGCCGCGAGCGATCCAATCGAACGGGCGGGGCTTGCCACATACACCGCAGAAGTCATGGAGCGTGGCGCGGGCGATCGCGACGCGTTCGCCTTCGCCCAGGCCGTGGATGACATTGGCGCCAGCTTCGACGTCAGTGCGGACTGGGACTCCATGAGCGTGACGTTGTCCGGACTCTCGCGCGACTTTGACACCCTGTTCTCCCTGCTCCGGGATGTCACGCTGAAGCCGCGCTTTGACAAGGCGGAGGCCGAGCGCGCACGCGCCGAACAGCTGGCCGGCCTCGAGTCCCAGAAAGACGATCCCTCGGCGCTGGCCAGGATCCACTTCGCAAAGCTCCTCTACCCCGAGCACCGCTTCGGCCGGCCGCTCGCGGGAACCCCCGAGGCCGTCTCGGGCTTTGACGCCGCGGCGGCCCGCGAGGTCCACCGCCAGAACTTCGCGGCGAGCAATGCGATTCTCTTCGTGGCGGGCGACGTGCATGCCGACGATTTTTTCTCCCGGGCGCGGGAGGCTTTCGGTGCATGGCCCGCGGGTGAGGCGCCGCCGCTCCCGCCGCCGCCCCCCGCGATCGTGCCCGGCGAGCGGCGGATCGTCATCGTCGATCGGCCGGAGCTCGGTCAGGCGCAGATCGTGCTCGGCCACGAGGGCATCGCCCGCACGACTCCGACCCGGTTCTCCGACACGCTCATGAACAACGTCCTCGGGGGCGGCGGCTTCTCGTCGCGGCTCATGGCGAGCGTTCGCGCGGAGGCCGGACTGACCTACTCGGTAAGCTCCGGATTCTCGGTTCGCCGTGCGCCAGGGCCATTTGCGGTATCGACCTTCACCCGTGTCCCGGAGTCGCGCCGGGTGATCGATCTCGTGCTTCAGCAGCTCGAGCACATGAAGCAAGATCCGCCGTCCGAATCCGAGCTGCGCGACGCCAAGAGCGAGACCGCGGGAGGATTCGCGCTCGGCTTTGAGACCTCAGAAGCAATCGTGGCTGCGCTCGTGAGCATCGATGTGCAGGGCTTGCCTGAGAATGCCCTCGACACCTATCGCGCGAGTATCCGCGCCGTCACGACGGCGGATACGGCAGCCTCGGCGCGGGACCGCTTGCATCCCGAACGCGCGGGGATTGTGATTGTAGGTCCCGGAGCAACCCTCGCCCCTGCGCTCGAGTCGCTGGGACAGGTGAGTGTCGAGAAGCCCTGAGACCTAGGGCGGGTCCATCGCCTCAGCCGGTTCGCCGCGTGGATCGCGGGGTCGCTCCTCGACAGGCACGAGGGCCACGAGTTCCTTGCGCCCCGCAGCGCCCGCCTCCCGCAGGCGGCGCGCGTGGGGGAGCACCCGCGCGTCGAAAGATCCGAGCGCAGCATTGTAAAGCTCGACCGTCTTCGCGACCGCGGCGCCCAGCCGGCCAAGGTGTTCGGTAAATCCGGCGAGTCGATCCGAGAGCTCCTGACCGAGGGCCGCCACACGCTGCGCCCCTTCCGCAAGTCGCTCCTGGCTCCAGCTTTGCGCGACACCCGCGAGCAATGCAAAGAACGTGGCCGGGGTCGCGAGCACGATGCGCCTGTGGAGCGCATTCTCCACCAGGCTGCGGTCGCCTTCGGCAGCCGCGGCGAGGAGCGCGTCGCTCGGGAGGAAGAGAACCACGAAGGCAGGCGCCCCGGGCACGAGACTCGCGTAGCTGCGGCTCGCAAGCGCTTCCACATGGCGGCGCACGAGCCGGGCGTGCTGGGCGAGCGCCGCCGTGCGCCGAGACCCGACCTCCATCTCGAGCGCCTCAAGCCCGTCGCCAAGCGGCGCCTTGGCATCGACCACGATTGTCCGGCCGCCCGGGAGCCGTACCACCATGTCCGGGCGCAGCCGTCCCTCTTCCGTCTCGAAACTCGTCTGCTCGGCGAAGTCGCAGTGCGCGGACATGCCGGCCAGCTCCGCGACGCGGCGCAAGGTGAGCTCGCCCCAGCGACCGCGACCATGGGGAGGCCGAAGCGCACCCACGAGGCGTGCGGTTTCGGCAGAAAGCTGCGCGAGCGCGTCCCCCGTGCGCGTTCCTTCGACGAGCCGGCGCTCTTCGAGCGCACGGAGCTCGCGCTGGTGATCTCGCAGGGCAGCGGCGAGGGGTGAAATGACACTCTCGAGCGACGGCTCGCGCTGGACTCCGGAGAGGACGCGCTCGGCAGCGTCGAGGCGCGCGAGCGCAGCGGCGCGGCTCGCAGAGAAGTACGCGGCGGCGGCGAGGGCCCCGAGCGCAAGCCCGAGTACAAAGGAAAGTGCCAGTGCCGCGAGCTCAAGCGACGGCATCGGGGTCTCCCGCAGGAGGAGCGCGAACCTTGGAGCCCGAGGATGTGCCGGCAGGGGGGACGCCGAACCGAGGCGACTCTACGCCAGAGGGGAACTCGGCGCTCGCAGGAGGCCTAGGCCGCGGGGGGAAAAGCCAGGGAAGACGGATCCAAAGTCCCTCGCTCCGAGGTGGCGTGCAGCCTCCGCGAGAACTTCGCGCACGTCGTTCACCACCCGCAGGTCACGGCCGTCCTCGCGCTCGTCCGCGCTCGTTCCCGGCCAGGCCCCAGCGACCCGGCCGCCGCGGACCGGAGCGCCGAGAAGGAGGGCCGCGCCGCCGCGGCCGTGATCGGTGCCGCCGCTTCCGTTCATGGCGACGGTGCGACCGAACTCGGAGACCGCCACGACGAGAAGGTCCCCCGCGCGGGACTCGAGGCTCCGAAAGAACGCCGCAAGACTCGTCCCGAGGTCCTGGGCGGCGCGCGCGAAGCGTCCCTCCTCTGCACCCTGACCCACGTGCGTGTCCCAGCCCTCGGCATCCACAGAGGCCGCGACCAGGCCGAGATCGGCGCGCGCGAGGCGCGCGATCGTTGCGAGCCTTTGGCCCAGGGGAGTGCGGGGGAAGGAGTCCGCTTCGGGCAGCGGGGCCGAGCTGTGGGCCTCGAGCGCACGCACCGCCTCGAGGGCCTCGCGCCCGGCCGCGGCAAAGCGGGCACCGGGATCCGAGTCGGGGCGCTCAGCGTGGAGCGCCGCCAGCGCACGCTGGGCCGCGGGAGAGTGGGCGGGGAGGACGAGATCCTCCACGTGCTCGAAGGCCAGCGCACGCGGGTCACCGGCCAGGCTGCGCGGGCGCTGTGTCGACGCTGCGACGGCGCGAAACGCTGCGGGTTCGCCGGGCGCCGCCGCGATCGCGCGTGCCAGCCACCCTTCGGTGCGCGTACCGGCTCGCGCGCCCGCGCGCTCGCACGCGTCCTGCGCCTCGAAATGGGAACGGATTGGCTCGGGAAGGCCTACGGCGTGAACGGCGGCCAGGCGTCCGTCCTGCACGAGCGGCGCCAGGGGACTCAGCGCCGGATGAAGGCCGAAGCCGCCACCGCGGCCCTCGAGTTCGAGGGTCGGCTTTGCCAGGAGTGCGCTCCGGGCGCGCTCGAGGGCGCCGTCCCCGAGCGGAGGGAGCAGCGCAAGGCCGTCGGCGCCCCCCCGCAAGAAGACCACGACCAGGAGCGGATTTGCGCCGGGGCCCGCGGCGGCGCCGGCGCGGGCCGGGCGCACGATCAGCGGGATCTGCCACGCCGCGGCAGTGGCGACCATTCCCCGCAGGAGCGCGCGCCGGGTAAGACCACTCATCGGAGCTGGAACTCCGGCGAGGCCAAGGCAAGCCCCAGGCGCTCGGCGGGGAGGAGACCCTCGGTGTCCAGGGCGCGACGGGTGCTCTCGCCAAGCATCGCGAGCAGCGCCTCGGGCGCGGCCAGTGCGGCATCGGAGGGTGCGGAAAGCCCCGGGGCGCGTCCCGAAGCCAGCGCAAACATGAAGCGCGTACGCTCGAGCGCGGCGCCGGGATCGATCCAACGCTCGGCGGTGTCAGGATAGCCCGCGGGTGTGGGCGCCAAGTACGGCACCTCCCCGAGTTTCAGCAGCGCGACAAGGGCCGCGCGGGGCCGCTGCGGGCGGACGCCCGTCGCGCGAAGCGCCGAGACGACGAGCTCGAAGGGGCTCTTCACCTTCCCGGGCGGGCCCTCAAAGAGCTCGTTGCCGTCGAGCAGAAGCGCCTGCAGTGTCGCGCGCACGTCGCCTCTGCTTGCGAGAAATCGCCGCGCCGTGCGTTCGACGGCGGCGCGCGGCGGATCATCGGCGAGAAATCGCCGTGCCAGCTTGCGTGCCAAATGCGTGGCGGTCGAAGGGTGCGCAGCCAGGCGCGAGAGCAGCGCCTCGCCCTCCTCGACGCCTTGGCCGCCCGCGATGGCCTGGCCGAGCACGACCTTGGGTGCTGTGTCGTGCCACGCCGGGGCGAAACGGAAAGCCGGCGCGCGCCGGGGCCGATCGATCGTCCAGCCCGTGAAGACGCGCGCCACCTGCTCGACGTCCTGCTGCGTGTAGCCGCCATCGACGCCGAGCGTATGCAGCTCGAGAAGCTCCCGGGCGTAGTTCTCGTTGAGCCCCTCAGGCCGTTGCCGCCGGGCCTGCCCCTGAAAGGAGGGGAAGAACGCGGAGCCCGCGGGCTGCGGCGCCGCCGAGCGCCAGTTGTCGAGATAGAAGAGCATGGCCGGATGGCGCGCCGTCGCGCGCAAGAGGTCTCCGAAGCGTCCGAGAGCGAACGGCCGCAGCACGTCGCGCTCGTACGAGGCGAGGAAGATGGCTTCCATTCCCTTGCGAACAAAGACGGAGAAGTGATTCGCCCAAAAATCGACCATGGTCTCGTGGAGCGGGTCGTCGGAGTCGACGGCGTGCGCGACCCGGTGCGCGGCGAGAGCCACGGCGATCTCGCGGGCCTCCTCCCGGAAGCCTTGGGGGTCTTCTTGCATGGAGGCCCCGCGGTCCGAAGAGGGGAGGTCAAGATCGTTCGAGAGGGCTTGGGGTGGCACCGGCCGCGCCAGCTGCTCGGCGACCCAGGCCCGAGCGCCCTGCTCGGCGACCCGCTCCACGTCGCCGGGCGCGGGCCCGAAGGCCAGCCGGTCGAGGGCGCGCCGGGCGTCGGCATGGGCTTGCGGGCTCGCCGGCTCGCGCATGGGTGTCTCCTCGAGTGCTAAAACCCGCGGCAGGGGAGCTGGTTCCGCGGCAATCCCATCGCGGCAGAAACCACCGAATCCTTCCCGATGCGGCGCTTATCGGCCCGGGGCGAGACGAAATAATCCCCGCGGGTAGATCTCTTTGTTCCCAAACTGCTTGACGCCCGACCGGTCGGTCGGCTAGAAAGGGAGCCCATCCGACCGATCGGTCTGCCGAATAGGGAAGTGCCGACCGGGGGCGGGGCCGAGCGGGCGAGGAGGCCGGGCTGAGCCACACGACGAGCCAGGGAGCGGGCCGCGCGGCGGATGCACGGGAGGCGCTCGAAGCGCCGGGTTCGCGCGAGAAGATCCTCGACGTCGCCGAGGCGCTCTTTGCGCGGCGCGGCTTTGCCGGCGTCGGCCTGCGCGAGGTGGCCCTTGCCGTGGGCCTTGGCAAGTCCTCCCTCTTCCACCACTTCCGGAGCAAGGTCCAGCTCTACCTCGAGGTGCTGGGCCGCGTCCTTGGCCGCATCGATGAGCGGCTTCGACCCACGCTTGCCGCGGGCGGCGGTCCGGCCGAGCGGCTCCTGCGCTCGCTCGACGTCCTTGTGGATGCGCTCGCCGAGCACCCGACGACGGCGCGCCTGCTCTTGCGCGGCCTCTTCGAGGACGACGCCTTCCCTGCGGAGCTGGGCCCGCAAGGCGACACCGTGGAGCGACGCCTCGGCGGTCTGATTGGCGAGATCGAGGCGCTCTTGCACGAGGGCATCGAGCAGGGCGCATTCCGGCGGGTTTCCATCCCCCACAGGATGCAGACGCTGATCGGCGCCACCGTCTATCACTTCGCATCGGGAGAGTTCGGCGAAGGTTTGATTGGCGGCTCCCTGTTCTCGGCCGAGGAAGTGCGCCGTCGCAAGGAAGAGCTAAGGGCGCTTCTCTACCACGGGCTCACGGCCTAGCGCTACGCCCACGAGGAGGTTCTGCATGGAAAAGCTGATGCAGGAGCATCGCAAGCGGTTCGGTGAGTTCGAGGTGATCGAGTTCGTGGACGAGACAGAGGTCCAGCGCCTGCGGGAGCAGATCAACGTCGCAGTCCCTCTCACCTTGAACTGGCAGTGGAACTACGGCAGCGAGGTCGCCGAGCTGCGCCAGCTCTACGACAAGGGGAAGGTCAACCAGTGGAACGCCGAGACCGACCTCGATTGGTCGATCCCCCTCACGAACGACGAGTGGGTGATGAGCCCCGAAGCGTCGATGATGGCGCAGATCTGTAAGCTCATGGGGAAGGACGAGGCGACGCAAAAGGCCGCGGCCTTCGATGAGCTCGCCCATACGCTCTCCCAGCTCCTGCATGGTGAGCAGGCCGCGCTTCAGCTCTGCGGCCAGCTGACCAACGCGTGCCCGAAGATGGACGAGAAATGGTACGCGGCGAGCCAGGTGGTGGACGAGGCGCGACACATCGAGGTCATCTCCAAGTTCCTGCAGCGCAAGGTGGGAATGATCTACCCGATCAATCCGACGCTGAAGATCCTCCTCGATCGTCTGCTCGAAGCCGAGGGCGCGCAGAAGAAGACCCTCGGGATGCAGACGCTTTTCGAGGGCATGGCGGTCGGGATCATGGATCTCATGCGCAGCGAGTCGCGCAATCCGCTGCTCACGGAGATGCTCCGCCGTGTGGAACAGGATGAGTCGCGTCACGCCGCCTTCGGCGTGCTCTCCATGCGCCGCGTCGTGCGCGAGGCGGAGAAGGAGCAGCTTGCCGAGATGGAGGACTGGGCGTTTGGCATCCTCGAGGCCCTGAACGCCAACCAGCAGCTCGACATGCTGCAGATTCTGGGTCCCAAGTACGGCGTCGATCCCGAGAACGTGGTGCAGATGGCGATCGCGATGCCGAACTTCGCGGAGTTCAACAGTCTGGCCTACATGCACACGGTGATCCCGAACCTCGTGCGCCTTGGCCTTCTGACCGAGCGCACGGAGGGCCAGTACCGCAAGCTCGGGATGATGGTGAGCGGCCGGGGCGAGGCGTCGAAAGGCCTCGAGCTCGTCGCAAACTAAGCCCCTACCGGCCGCCGCGCCTCGAAGCGCGCGCGGCCGGGGTGGCGGCGCGGTAGCGCGCGAGAGAGGCCGCGAGTTCCTGCTCGACCTCCGCCCGCAGTTCGGCTGGCTCGAGCACTTCGGCCCCCGAGCCGAAGGACAGCACCCAGCTGCGGAGCTCCGCGGTGCCGCCCACCTCCATCTCTAAGAGAAGTCCGCCATGGGGCAGCGGAGCCAGCTTCTGGCTCGGGTGCCAGGTGCGCTCTTCCACGTAGGTGGCCCAGCGCGCGTCGAAGCGGATCCGCACCTTGAGGGGCGGCTCCGCGATTACGCCGAACGACGACCCGATGTAGGCGTCAAAGTCGAAGTTCGCGGGGATTGCAAAGCCTCGGCTGGTCGCGCGCAGGCTCTGGATGCGGTCCACCGCAAAGGTGCGGATCTCGCCCGAGCGGTGGTCATGCCCGACCACATAG
>DATFYN010000586.1:0-5425 GCA_035315025.1 Myxococcota bacterium | reverse complement strand
CTGGCGTATGGCACCGAGAGCGTGCCGCGTGTCGACAAGATCGTTGGACCCGGGAACGTGTATGTGGCTGCCGCCAAGCGCGCAGTGTTCGGCGAGGTAGACATCGACAGTGAGGCGGGCCCGAGCGAGGTGCTGATCCTCGCCGACCGCACGGCCACTCCCGCATGGATCGCGGCGGATCTCGTCTCCCAAGCCGAGCACGATGAGCTCGCCTGCGCGCTGCTCGTTACGCCAACCAAAGCGCTGGCGCTACGCGTGCAGGAGCAGGTCGCAAAACAGCTCCGCACACTCGACCGGGCGAAAATTGCGGCCGAGGCATTGGCAGCCCATGGCGCGATCATCGTCACCCGCGACCTCGAGGAGGCGATCGCGATCGCCAACCGGTATGCGCCCGAGCACATGGTGCTTGCCCTGGACAGCGCGGACCTCGTGCTGAAACGGATCGTCAACGCAGGGGCGATCTTCCTCGGCCACTACACCCCGGTATCGGTGGGCGATTACCTCGCGGGCCCGAACCACGTGCTCCCGACCGGCGGCACCGCGCGATTCTTCTCGCCACTTGGCGTGGAAGATTTCATGAAACGGATGAGCTTTGTGCGCTTCGAGCCGCCGAAGCTGCGTGAGCTCGGCGCCGACGTGATCCGGCTTTCCGAGCTGGAAGGTCTCACGGGGCATGGGCGGGCCGTCGAACTCCGCCTGCAGAAGATTCGGCGCGCGCGTCGTGAGCGCGAAGCCGCGCGCGAGGCGGAGGCCGAGCTGTGACCCGATCGCGCAGCGCGCGGCTCGAGCGCAAGACGCGGGAAACCCAGATCGAGCTGGAGCTCGAGCTCGACGGGGGCGGCACCTACGAGGTGTCGACCGGCATCGCGTTCTTCGATCACATGCTCGAGTCGTTCGCAAAGCACGCGCTCTTGGACCTCCGGCTCACGGCGAAGGGCGATCTTGCAGTCGATGCGCACCACACCGTGGAGGACGTTGGCATCGTCCTCGGTCAGGCTCTGCGCGAGGCGCTGGGCAGCGCCGAGGGCATCCGGCGCTACGGCTCGTTTGTTCTGCCCATGGCGGAGGCGAAGGTCGAGGTCGCTGTCGACGTGTCCAACCGGCCCTACCTCGTCTACCGCATCAGCCTGGCGAATGATCGGATCGGTGGCTTCGACGTCTCCCTCGTCGAGGACTTCTTGTATGCGTTCTCCCAGCACGCGGGACTCGATTTGCACGTGGAGCTGCGGTACGGGAAGAGCCCGCACCACGTGGTCGAGGCCATCTTCAAAGGATTGGCCCGCGCCCTGCGCATCGCGCTGGAGATCGACCCTCGCGTGCGGGGCCTCCCGACGGTGAAGGGAGCCCTGTGAGCGCAGCTCCCAGCATTGCCGTCGTCGACTATGGCTTCGGCAACTTGCGGAGCGTCGCCAAGGCGCTGGCGCGCTCTGGGCTTTCTCCGGAGGTGACCGGCGACGCCGCAGTGGTCGCGCGCGCCGATGGCGTGGTTCTGCCGGGGGTCGGTGCGTTCGCCGATGCCGCCGCCTGTCTGGCGGCGAAGGGGCTCGACGACGCCGTGCGGAGCTCGATCGAGGCCGGTCGACCCTACCTCGGGCTGTGTCTCGGTCTTCAGCTCCTGTTTGAGGAGAGTGACGAGCACGGGACGACGCGGGGATTTGGGCTGCTGCGAGGTCGGGTCGAGCGTTTCCCGGTTCGCGATCGCACGGGCGCGCCCCTGCGCGTCCCGCACATCGGATGGAACTCGGTGCGCTTTGCAGGAGCGCATCCCCTGCTCGCTCGCCTGCCGCGGGAAGATCAGTACTATTTCGTGCACTCCTACCGACCGGTAGCGGCGGACCCCGCGGTCGTCGTGGGTCTCACCGACTACGGCGGCGAGTTCGCCGCCGCCGTCGCTACGGAGAGGATCTTCGCCGTGCAGTTCCATCCCGAGAAGAGCCAGTGGGCCGGCAAGCGCCTGCTGGACGCGTATGCGGCCTGGGTCACTTCGTGCCGCTGACCAGGGTCCTTGGGTTAGCCCTTGTGCTTGGCGAATTGCTCTGGCTTGGCTGTGCCGAGCCGCTGCGCGAGGTGCGGGTATACCCAGCGCTTCAGGAACGGCACTTTGAGCTGCACAAGCTCGCGATCGCGCCGTTCCAGGCAGGCCGATCGGTGATTCGCGCGTCCGACCGACAACCGGTGGATCCCGCCGACGCGGCCCTCGTCTCCAAGCAGGTGGCCGAGGCGCTGCGCGCGCGTGGCATTGAGGTGGTCGCGCCCGAAGATGTGCGCACGGCCGCCGATCCCGCTGCCGCACCCACGGATACGTTGGACCCGGCCCGCGTGGTCTCCGTGGCGGGCCAGCAGTTTGGCGCGGACGCCGTGCTGGTCGGAACGGTACTGCGCTGGCGCGATCGCGTCGGCGAGAAGCTCGGGGCGTCGCGGGCCGCCAGCGTAGGCTTCGAGGTGACACTGCTGCGTACCCCGGACGGAGCAAAGCTCTGGACCGCAGTCTTCGACGAGACCCAGCTGCCGATTACGGACAATTTTTTCAACGTCTTCCGCTACCCCGGTGGCGGCACGCGCTGGCTCACGGCGGAGGAGCTCTCCCAATGGGGCGCGAGCGAGGTGGCGCAGGCGATGCCCACAAGCTCGTGAGCCCGGCCCGCCTGTCACGCCCCCCATGATCCCCACTTCCGGGTTCGAGCTGATTCCCGCGATCGACCTCCTGGAGGGGCGCTGCGTGCGTCTGTCCCAGGGCCGTTACGAAGCGGCGACGGTCTACAGCGAGGATCCTGGCGCTGTGGCCGCGCGCTTCGCGTCCCACCCGATCCGCCGCCTCCACGTGGTGGATCTGGACGGCGCGCGGACCGGGCGCCCGGGCAATCGCGAGGCGATTCGCGCGATCCTCGGCGCGGCGCGTGGCTTGTCGGTGCAGCTTGGCGGAGGCTTGCGCTCGCTCGCCGCCGTCGATGACGCGCTCGGGCTCGGCGTGGACCGCGTGGTCGTCGGTACCGTGGCGGTGCGCGACCCGGGCCTCATTCGCGACTGCGCCCGCCGCTATCCCGGCCGCGTGGTCGTGGGAATCGACGCGCGCGAGGGGCGCGTCTCCGTCGAGGGCTGGACCGAGACGAGCGAGCTCTCAGCTCTCGAACTGGCGCGGGAGTTCGAGGATGCGGGAGTGGCGGCGATCGTCTACACGGACATTGCGCGGGACGGCATGCTCACGGGTCCAAACCTCGAGGCCACGGCCGCCCTCGCCGAGGCCGTGGGATTACCGGTTCTCGCATCTGGCGGTGTTTCGTCCATGGACGATCTGCGCCGAGCGGCGGGGCTCAAGAAGCGCGGGGTGGCCGGTGTCATCGTCGGCCGCGCACTCTATACCGGCGCGCTCGAGCTGGGTCGCGCCTTGGAGATCGTCGCGTGCTGCTAAAGCGCATCATTCCCTGCCTCGATGTAGACAAGGGCCGCGTGGTGAAAGGCGTTCGTTACGTCGATCACGTCGACGCCGGGGACCCGGTGGAGGTGGCGCAGCTCTACGACGCCGAAGAGGCCGATGAGATCACATTTCTCGACATCACGGCAGCCTCCGAGGGACGACGCATCTTGCTCGACGTGGTTGCGCGTACGGCAGAGCATGTCTTTATGCCGCTCACGGTCGGAGGCGGCGTGCGCTCGCTGCAGGACGTTCGCGATCTGCTCAATGCGGGCGCCGACAAGGTCTCGATCATGACCGCCGCCGTAGAGAATCCCGACCTCGTGGCGGAGGCCGCGGCGAAGATCGGAAGCGCGAACCTCGTGGTGGCGATCGATGCCAGGGCCCGCGCGGACCGCACGGGCTGGGAGGTGTGCACGCACGGGGGGCGGCGGCCCACCGGAATCGACGCCGTGGCCTGGGCCCGCCGCATGGCCGACGCAGGGGCGGGGGAGATTCTCCTGACCAGCATGGATCGGGACGGAACGCGCGGCGGCTATGACCTTGCCTTTGTACGGAGCGTCGCCGACGCGGTGCCCATTCCCGTAATCGCGTCCGGGGGCGGAGGAACCAGCGAGGATCTCGCGGCCGCGCTCGACGACGGCCCGGCGGGCGGGCACGCGCAAGCCGCCCTCGCGGCGTCGATCTTCCACTTTCGCGATCTCACGGTCCGCCAGGTCAAGCGTCGTCTGCTGGAACTCGGCATCCCGGTGCGGCCGCCTTCGGTTGATGCCCCAGGGGCCGTACGCTAGGATGCAAACCTCTTGTGTCGGTGCCGGTTAACTGACTGAAGCGATTGGATTTTTTGTCTGTCCGGGGCACTCGGCCTGCGGTCCTGGCGGGATTGCGAGCGAGCGGCAGCGAGGCGGCAGAGATCGACACGGATGACCTTCTCGGGCCACTTATGAGTGGCCGGGTGCGCTTGCCCAAAGGGCAGGTCGCGCAAGAGACCGCGAGCCGGAGGAAGCTAGGTGCCCGTAGTCAAGGTCAAGGAGAACGAGTCCTTCGAGCAAGCGATGAAACGGTTCAAGAAGCAGTGCGAGAAGGCCGGTATCCTGACCGAGCTGCGGCGCCGTGAGTTCTACGACAAGCCCAGCGTACGCAAGAAGAAAAAGGCGGCAGCAGCGCGCAAGCGGGCCCTGAAGAAGCTAAAGCGGATGGCGCGCTAGTCGCGCGGGCCGGGGGGACGCAAGGTGGGCCGGATCCCCGATAGCGTTGTCGACGAGATCCGCGAACGCGTCGACATTGTCGATTTGATCTCCCGCTACATCACCCTAAAACCCGCTGGCCGCAATCACAAGGGCCTTTGCCCCTTCCACACCGAAAAGACCCCTTCGTTTAACGTCAGCCGCGATCGCCAGATTTTCCACTGCTTTGGCTGCGGCGTCGGCGGCAATGTCTTCGGCTTCCTGATTCGCCATGACAACCTCACGTTCCCCGAGGCTGTGCGGGGGCTCGCGCGCGAGTGCGGCGTGGAGATTGCCGAAGAGGAGACCAGCGAACGCGACCAGACCACGCGCCTTGCGAAGGCGAACGAGGTGGCGCAACGCCTTTACAGCCGGACGCTGGCATCGCCCGAGGGTGCTGCGGCACGAACGTACCTTGCGGGGCGAGGCCTCGACGCCGCGTGCATCGAGCGCTTCGGGGTGGGGTTTGCGCCGGATCGTTGGGATGCGGTGGCCCGGACCCTCAGCGCCGAGGGCATTTCGCCGGAGATCGGGGAGCGCGCAGGGTTGCTCGCGGTGCGGGCCTCAGGCGGCCACTACGACCGCTTACGCGCGCGCGTCACATTTCCCATCCACGATGTGCACGGGCGCGTGCTCGGCTTCGGGGGTCGCGCGACCAAGCCGGGGCAAGAGCCCAAGTACCTGAATACGCCTGAGACAGCGCTTTTCCACAAGCGTGAAGCCCTCTACGGTTTGCCGCTCGCGCTGGAAGCGAGCCGTCGCGAAGACCGCATGGTCGTGGTGGAGG
>DATFYN010000585.1:0-2145 GCA_035315025.1 Myxococcota bacterium | reverse complement strand
TCGGGCCGCAGGCCCCAAAGTTCGGCAAGATTCATCATCT
Source organism: Myxococcota bacterium (assembly GCA_035315025.1). Taxonomy (GTDB): domain Bacteria; phylum Myxococcota_A; class UBA9160; order UBA9160; family UBA9160; genus UBA9160. Next base: position 2,105 of record DATFYN010000585.1, on the reverse strand, counting down.
TAGAAAGGACCGCGACCATCCGGTTCGCCTGCACGGGCGTCGAGTGAAGCTGATGGTGGAGACGCATCACGTCGGCGCGGTTCACGTCTTCGACTCGACGTGGACCAAGCGCCGGCAGGATGCGCAGCGTGAGTAGACACCGGTCCGAGGCGACCGACGACGGCTTCTTCTTCGGCTCCGCGTGTTCGCGGAGGTAACGCGCCGCGAGTTCTGCGATCGTCACGCCTTGACGCCTCTCTCGCTTGATCTCCGCGGGGTCTTCGCCATTCGATATGTCAACGAGGATGGCGCGCGCCTTGCGCCGGGCATCGTCAGGCGTCAGTACGCCATGCAGTCCGATCGCCACTTTGCGCTGGCGACCCTGTGCGTTTCGGTAGTGAACGAAGTAGAGCTTGCGTCCGCTCGGCTTCACTCGAATCCCGAAGCCGGGAAGCTCGGAATCCTTCAAGACGATCTCTCGCTCATCAGGTTGGATCGCGTCCACGACGCGCTTCGTGAGCTTCGCCACCGCACTCTCATCGGTTGCTCCCCGAGCAGCGCCTGGCTCTCCGAAATTCGGGGAGCAGGTGGGGAGCAGCGGGGAGCAAATCCCATCGCATTCCGTCGTAGAGCCGAGTAACACGCTGTGGCTAAAAACTCAATCACATTGGCAGGTTAGCGTACTTAGGCGCAAAGCAACGCAAATGAGAGTAGGGCACCTTGCACAACTGCAAATCCCTGATCCCCGGTTCGAATCCGGGCGCCTGTGATTCGCCAGTATGGATCGGGATCGGTTCGCTCGTGTGGACGCGAACGTGGACCTCTCGTCCATTCGGGGTGAACGCCGCTTCTCGGGAGCCGGGTCGGAGCCGTCGCGCATAGAACGCGACGCGGACGCAAGCGCCGTGCCCTCACGGAGGAGTCCTCCGCGCGTCTGCAGCGGAGGCGCTCCGGCCGGCTTTACGCGGCTTCTCGCCAGGCGTACCGCTGATGAAGGCCGCCCAGCCGGCGATGCGCGACCACCCGGGCTCGGGCACTCGGCCGCGGTTGCACCGAGCGCGTGTCCGGAGCGTCCTTCTCCAGCGCGAGATGACAGCGATCGCGCGCGTAATAGTCGACGTAGTCCCGAAGGAGGCGCCGGAGATGGCGCGCGTTCAGGATCACCACGCGATCCAACAGCTCCCTCCGGCAGCTTCCGATCCAGCGCTCGGCGACGCCATTCTGCCAGGGACTCCGCGCTGCGATCCGCTTCGGCTCGACGCCCATCGCGCGAATCGCCGAGATGACCCTCGGTGGACACCCAAAACCGGCCATATGTGGACACCTGAAAAGCGGCCATAGGGAGGTGAAACGCTCGGGACGTTGACGGTGGGGGAGCCCGTGTGGTTCTCCGCCGGGATGGCCAACGTCTTGAACGAAGAGAAACGACAGCAGGTATTGGCGCTTGGGCGGCTGGGATGGACTGTCCGGCGCATCGAGGAAACGACGGGCGTGCGCCGGGAGACGGCAAGCGCCTATTTGAGAGCGGCGGGGGTCGGTGTGCGCCGATCGGGCTGGCCCCGGCGTCCACCCGATCCAAAACCGGCCATACAGGTGTCCACCGACTCGGGCAAGGTCGCAGAGTCAAAACCGGCCATACAGGTGATCACCGACCCGATGACGGCCCCCTCCGCGGTCGGGTCGGGCGGGGCGTGGCCGCCGTCTCCGGGCCGCAGCCCGCAGGCGAGTGCATGTGAGCCCTATCGGGAGTGGATCGCACTCGCGGTCGGCCGCAGGCGCGACGCCTTCGCGATCTACCGCGATCTCGTCGACGACCACGGCTTCTCGGCGGGCTACTCGAGCGTGAAGCGCTTTGTGCGCGGACTGCGTGCGGAGCAGGCCATCGATCCCGAAGCCCATCCCGTGATCGAGACCGCGCCCGGAGAGGAAGCCCAGGTCGACTACGGCGGGGACGGGCCCATGGTGCGGCACCCCGAGAGCGGGAAGTACCGCCGGATGCGGCTGTTTGTGCTGACGCTCGGCTACAGCCGCAAGTCGGTGCGGCTGCTCACCTGGCGCTCGAGCAGCGAGGTGTGGGCGCGCTTGCACGAGCAGTCCTTCCGTCGTCTCGCCGGCAGTGTCCACAC
>DATFYN010000584.1:0-7197 GCA_035315025.1 Myxococcota bacterium | reverse complement strand
CCAGCCACAAGAGCTTTGGATCCTAAGCTTTGGATCCTAAGCGGATGGGCCTGGTTCTGGGGCGGGCGGATCGGGCAGGGAGGGCGGTCGCGGTGCTCGAGGAACGGATCTCCGACGGGCGCCCCTTGATTGCCGGCGCGCTGCCGACGATTGCGGATTGCACGCTGGCCGCGGTGTTTCAGTTCGCCCGGTTCGGAGGCGTGGAGATCGCCCCGGGCTTCCAGGATCTCGCTCGTTGGGATCGGGCGTTTCGGGAGCGGCCGGCCGCACGCTCAACCTTGCTGCTGTAGCGGGGCCAGTGAACCTAGGTTGAATCTCTTACGCTTTGCGTCCGTTACCCCAACCGACCGCGCTCTTCTTGAAACAGGGTCTCGGGTCGTGCAGGCGACATCGACGGGGTCGCTCCTGGCATCTTGCGTCCCACTAGAGAAAGCAAGACATAGGCGGTATAATCCGGGTCCTAAAATGGGTGGGGGTAGGTCCAACTTGTCGCAGCGGACCGACGAGGATTCGCAGGCAACGTTGCCCACCTCGTCTCGGCTACCCAGAATAGATTACGAAGATCTGTTGGGTAGTCTCGATTGCGTGATCTGGGAGGGTGATCCCGACACCTTCCAGTTCCGGTTCGTGAGCGAGGCGGCTGAGCGACTCCTCGGGTTTCCCGTCCAAGCTTGGCTCGAGCGGCCGAAGTTCTTTTCGGAGCGGCTCCACCCGCAGGACCATGATCGTGTCCTGGCTGTGTGCCAGCGACTCACCGCGGTCGGGCAGGACTACCAGCTCGAGTACCGCCTGATCGCGAAGGACGACCGCGTCGTCTGGGTGCGAGACACGGTCCGGGTGATCTCCGCGCGTGGGCGGCCCGTCAGCTGCCGGGGCGTGATCCTCGACATCAGCGAGCTCAAGCGCGTCGAGGAGGCCTTGGCGCTGGCCCAGGCGCACCTGCTGAGCCTCGTCACCAACGCGCCCGTCGTGCTGTTCGTGCTCGATCGCAATGGTGTCGTGACCCTCTGCGAGGGGAAGGCTCTGGAAGCCATCGGTCTCAAGCCCAGCAACTTCGTTGGGCGCCGTGCGCCGAAGTTGTTCGCGGACGATCCGCAAATCCAGGACAATCTCCTTCGCGCGCTGCGGGGCGACAGTTTCTCGGACACGGTCGCGTTTAAGGGTCGGGTATTCGAAACTCGCTACTCCTCGATTCGGGGTTGCGAGGGAGCGGTCGACGGCGTCCTCGGCGTAGCGACCGACGTAACGCAGCGCGTGCGCGCCGAGGAGGAGAAGGTCTGGCTGGAGGCGCAACTGCGGCAAGCGCAGAAGCTCGAGAGTCTGGGTGTGCTCGCTGGAGGAATCGCACACGACTTCAACAACCTTCTGATGACGATCCTCGGTGGCGCACACCTCGCAGCCAAAGCGATCGCGCCCGCTTCTGGGGCGCAAGCCAACTTGAAGCGGATCCGCGATACCGCTCGGCGGGCGGCGGATCTGACGGCGCTCCTTCTGGCCTACTCGGGCCATGTTCCCCCCACGTTGGAACCCATCGATCTGTCGGAGCTGATCCGAGGAATGACGGAGCTGCTGACGCTATCGGCATCCAAGAAGGCGACCCTCCAATGGGACCTGGCGGAGCGCCTGAGCGCCGTGGAAGGCGACCCAAGCCAGCTCAGCCAGGTACTGATGAACCTCGTGACGAACGCCTCCGAGGCACTCGGGAACGGGAGCGGTACGATCGTCGTTCGCAGCGGCAAAATCGACTGCACACGCGAGGATCTCTTGCGGTCGTACCTAGGCGAGAAGCTGCCCGAAGGTCCTTACGTTTTCCTCGAGGTGAACGACACCGGCACGGGAATGGACGAGGCGACCCAGTCCAGGATCTTCGATCCCTTCTTCAGCACGAAGTTCACTGGGCGAGGGCTCGGCCTGGCCACCGTGCTCGGGATCGTCCGGGGTCACGGCGGCGCGATCTGCGTTCGCAGTCAGGCGGGTCTGGGGAGCACCTTCCGCGTCCTGCTCCCGCAGGGCCAGACGGTACCGGCGGTGCCCCAGTTGCATCCCGTTCGTGAACGCTGGGGCGGTAGCGGCACGGTCCTGCTGGTGGATGACGATCCAGACGTACGCGAGGTGACGGAATACATGCTCCGCGATCTCGGTTTCGACGTGACGACGGCGGCAGATGGACGCCGGGCCATCGAAGAGTTCCGCGCGGACAGCGACAAGATCGCCGCGGTGGTCCTGGACATGACGATGCCGGAACTCAGCGGAGACGAGGTACTCGCCGCGGTGCGCCACACCCACCCGGAGACGCCGATCGTGCTAATGAGCGGATTCAGCAAGCGGTATGCCGCTGCGCGGATCCGAGGCGACCCGCGTTGCAGCTTCCTGCAAAAGCCCTTCGAGCCCGAGGAGCTGGCCGCTGCACTCCGCAGTGTGCTCGAGCAAAGAAGCAGCTCCGCCGAATCGGAGGGCTCCTGAATCCGCGCTCAGGGCCCGCTGGCGATCTCCAAGATCAGTTCCCGAGTCTCACCATTGTCGGACGGCCTTGCGTGGTGCCACCTGACGCGGCGTCGGTAGGAACGAAGAAGCCACGCCACATGCGTCGGGCCTCGGATTTCGCGGTGGAGCTGGCGAGAATCGAACCCCGGATCCAGGTCCAGAAACTGCACATCCCTGATCGGGCAGGCGGGGTCCAAATCCGCTTTAAGGCCCTGATGGCGTCAAAAGTGCGCGTCGCTGCCCCAGGGCGCGCAACGCAAGGCCATGCTCGCCTCCTATCAATCGCGCGAGGGCGCGGAGGGGCACTGCAGGCGCCAGCGGGCAAGAGGCTCTTGCTTCGGACTGCACGAGCAGGTGATCGAGGACGTCCTCGGTTGGCGCGAGCGCTGCTACCCTACCGCTCTTAGGCCGCCGATTGCGAGCCGCAGCAAAACTCATATGTCCTATCCGACAATCGTGGGCAGCGTTCTGCTGGTCCTTTTCGGGGCTATCGAACTGGTCATGCGCCAGGGCGCGGTAGCCAAAAGCTGGTCGGCTAGCGATGACGATGGCGGCAGTACGCGGCTGATGCTCGTAGTCTGGATTCCCGCAATCGCAGCTCTATTCACAGCCGGCCTCGGACCCAAGCTCGCGCCGTGGACGCAATGGCTCGGCATCGCGATTGGGAGCGCGGGCATCATCCTAAGAATCGTCGCGTTCCGGACACTGGGGGCGTACTACACACGCACGCTCGTGACCGTGGCCGGGCAGCGTGTCGTGCAGCGTGGACCGTATCGCTACATACGACACCCCGGGTATCTGTCTGCATTGCTCATCTGGGTGGGTGCGGCAGCGGGATTCGGCTTCTTTCTTCCTCCGTTGCTCGAGCTGGTGCTTCTAGTTCCCGTCTACACGCACCGAATCGGGGTCGAGGAAAGAATGCTTCTCAAGAATCTTGGAAGCGAGTACGCGATCTATAGAGCAAAGTCCTGGCGGCTAGTGCCCTTCGTGTTCTGAGAATCGGTTTGGACCGCGCTGGGCGTTGGTGAGGGCGAGGCAGCTCTCCGAGCGAGATCCATTCGTGCTGACAGGCTGGCTCGATCGGCATTCCCGCAGCGGGAACCGGGCTCTGCAGCCGCGGGTCGCCGCGCAGCTCGGTCACGCGTCTCCCGCGTTCACCCTACGCACCTATGCATACGCGATGCCCGAGGAAGACGGGTTTCCCCGACTTCGACACCGCGACACCGAATGCCGTCTCTCAGCGTCTCTATCCGTCTCCTTAAACAAAAGAGGGATTGGCGCGCAACGGCAACCCCTCGGATTTCTTGGTGGAGCCGGGGGGAATCGAACCCCCGACCCCAAGACTGCCAGGAGCCAAGAAGGTTCAGAAGTGACGCGAGGTTGCACGTGGTGCGTTGCAGGGGCCTGCACCGCGCTGCATAGCCATGCACGCGCGACGGCCCCACGGCCCCTCCCGCGGTAGACCTGTCAGCGCGAGCGGCGCTTCCGACCGAACCCCATCGCGTCCTACCCAGGGGAGGGGGTACCGGCGTAGACCCACCCACAGAGCGTGCGAGGGGTGGACCCGGCTCAACCCCCAGGTCGTTCGAGCGGGTGGGCCGTCTACTCGACGGTTGCGACGTCGCCCGCTCGATCCCTCGTTTCAGCTTTCGTAGAGAATCGCGTCAAGCTTCGGACGATTCGCGCTCATCTTTTCTCCGACTCCGGATTCACTGGATCTTCGCGGCCGCTTTCCGTCGCTCGGATAGGCGACACGTCCCGATCCCGCAACGCTGGCAGACGGCAGCAACGAGACCCATGTCTCCCCCGTCACATCGAATTATTGCGCGATTTTCTTGTGCTCTGCATCACGGAGCCTCCTAAGCGGCACGTCGATCTGGAACTCACACGGAGGTCCAGACGATGAAACGCTTGAAGCGAAGAGCCGTCTGTTGCGCGGTGTCCATCCTTGCGCTCGCGCTCGCGGGCTGCGATGTCACTTGGGTGAATGTCATGGTCCCGGACTTCCAATCGAAGGAAGTCCAGGGAGTATGGATTTGGCTCGCTTCGGGAACGACCGGCACGTTCGCGCATGACATGCAGGTGCCGGTTTCAGCTCAGGTCGTGTCTTCGACCACAAGCGGGACCGGGGAATTTAAGAACATACTAGATTCAAGCGGCAAGCAGCAATTAATGATCCTCATGGCGCAGCCGGACCCCGCAAATCCCGATGGGATCATCGTCAAGATTGGCCTCGTGGCGCCGATAGCCTCGGGCTACGTCAAGGTGAGCACGTACAACGCAGCTGGAGAATCTCCGTTGTCCAACGCCGAGACCACTCTTTGAACTGCGGCGAACGGCGAGACGTTCGGCCCTAGCCGGGGACCTCCCGCTGTAGACCTGTCAGCGCGAACCGCGATGCGCCGTCGGTGTCCCACGAGGGGAGTGGGGTAGACCCACCCACAGAGGCTCGTGGGGTGGAAAGGGGGCTCTTATAACTAGAACCTTGCACGGCTATAGACACTGTGTTGTGTTATACGGAAACATCCCCATAGCTATCCTGCCACACGCGCTATCGCACGCGGCGGACCGGGCTAGGATGTGCGGGATTTCCATGCCCGCACGAAGGGCAGTATGTCGGGAGGCTGCTGTTCATAGTTCAGCTTCGCCGCGGGCACGGGAATCCACGGCTGGGCACTTCGTGTCCAGATGTGTCCGACGGGCTGCAGCGACGACGCCGTGATTGACGACGATGGGTCGTGTTGGTAGCCGAAGAGTGCCTTACTAAGCGCATCCTGTGGGCTTGCACCCGCCTGCTGGGCGGACGCCTGGACGGAACCCAGCACGATCAGGAAGGCGAAGGCTGTGAGCGGAGCAGCGAGCGAACGCATGGACCCCTCCGGTCCACCGCTCATCCCCCAGAAGAGCTACGGTCCCACGAGGGGCCAAAGTCGGCCGCGCGACATTACTCTGCTAAGGGGCGCGGCACGACGCTGGCGTTGGGTGGAGAGGCCCACCATACCCGCATGCGCGCCGACAGTCCCGAGTTCGATGCGCGCCTCGCCGATGGTGCCGGCGCTGGCGGGCATGGCGGCGGGGGTCGGTGCGCCCGCCTTGCTGTCGTCCGCCTCAGGATGACACTACGCCGATGCGCCCAGAGCCGGACGCGAGTCTCCACCGCGCTCGCCTACCACGAAGCTGCCCATGCCGAGGTGCTTCATCATCACCTCCGAGGCGCTGGACACGGGGTTCAAATCGGTGGGACGCTGCGGACACGCGAGTCCGCTTACTGCTGCCACTTCTCCGGAAGGCTCGCTCGAGCTGGCGGTGCGTAGCATGACCGGCGTAGCTACCATCGCTATGGGCGCAGCCAAGCCTGACCAACCGGCAACGCCGGTCGACTAGTGGCGAAAGACAAATCCTGCCGGACAGCGTCTCCCACCAAATGATCTGGATTGTCCATCACATCCAATCGACGGCGCAGGCAGTCCAATCAGGATTCCGTCTCGTTTCACGGATTCAAACTCGAGCCACCCCTGCGCGTCTCCCAGCCTCTGAGGAACGTCCGGACCGGCCGGCACGGCCCTTGCTCTAGGTAACCCCGGGCAGAGGCGGCAAGGAAGGCCCTGCAGGCGAAGGGGGTACCGGGGACGTGGCTGCAGCTTTCGGGGGCGCGTACGCGCAGCAGATCAAGGTTTGCGCGTGGTGCCGCAATCAAATGGATCATCGCGACGACTTTGGGCTCGCCCGTGCGCCGCTCGCGGTGAGCCATGGGATCTGCCCGCCCTGCCTGATTGCCCAGGTCATAACTCTGCCGCCCATCAGCACATCGGCCGAGCCCCTGCCGCAGCCGTCGCTAAGCCCACACCAGTTCGGGTAGGGCGAAGGTCCGCGACTTCGCGGTCCAGGTCCGATCCGACACACTAATGGGACGCATGGGCGCGGTCTGCACCTCGCAGACTAGGCCCCTCTATGAGCGACTTAGACCCCGAGCACACGAGCGCCCAGCACTCACTGTGCAGGCCCATGCCACGGTGCAGTACACGGGAGCCGCCGCCGCGGTGATACTGGCGGAACGCGAAGGCGAAACGCTGGGCGGAGAAGCCCTGCGCGCGTTAGTCGGTCTATAGCTATCGCCTCGACCTCCAGGGCCACAACCGGGTCGCCGGAAACCGAAACCATCAGGAATGCTAGGGGTTAGAGATGACCCCCAAGCGGGTAAAACAGGGCTTTTCGGGCCCGAGTCCCACCACCTCGGGCACGATTTGGGCGGTCCGACACGGTCGAGCTAGCGCACGGGGACGGTTCGGGAGATCATCCGTCAGCGAAGGCCCGGTGAGCCAGCGCGAGCACCTCGCGCGTGCAAGGGTTAAGCTGAATGAAACCCATACCGGCTTGTACGCCATGACCATCGTCGAAATCTGTGTTGTCTTATTGCTGATTCTACTCGCGGGCTTCTTTGCGATGGCGGAGTTTTCCATCGTCTCGTCGCGTCGCAATCGGCTGGAGCAGCTCGCCGCCAAAGGACGTAGCGGTGCGCGCGTCGCGATCAAACTCGCCGAGCAATCGACCCGGTTTCTAGCTGCAGTACAGGTGGGTACCACGCTGTGCACAATGCTGGTGGGTACGCTGAGTGGCGCGATACTGGCCGTCAAGCTCGCGGCGTGGCTCAATGAGTACCCCGCGATCGCCGCCTACGGCACTCCGACCGCGATTGTCGTCCTGGTAGCCGCC
>DATFYN010000583.1:0-4627 GCA_035315025.1 Myxococcota bacterium | reverse complement strand
ACCTGGACGCGCAACACCGCGTAGTACGTACTCTCGCGCAGCTCCGTCACGACGACCCGTTCGACCCGGCCGCCGAGCTCAGCAATCACGTGCTGGAGGAGGTCGTGCGTGTTGGGTCTTGGCAGACGGATCTGCTGCATCTCTGCGGCGATGGAGGACGCTTCTGCAAATCCGATCCACAGCGCGAGCCTGCGTTCGCCGCCGTCCTCGGTGAGCACGAGGACGGGGGAACCTGTCTGCGGATCGATCGCGAGCTCCCCGACGTGGACGCTCACCTCGTCGCTGGGTGTACGCCCGGACGTCGAGCAGCCGAGCACCAGCAAAAGAAGCGCGCTGCGGAGAGACCGAGCGGCCATGAGGACCTCGCGGCTTGCGCCATCTTAACGCGCGCCGGGTCCGCGGGTCGAACAGATCGGAAGGGGAGGGACGAGGGATCCGGGGGCCCGTGGCCCCCGAATCGAGATGGTCGGGGCGACTGGATTCGAACCAGCGACCTCTTCGTCCCGAACGAAGCGCGCTACCAGACTGCGCCACGCCCCGAGAAGATCGGAATGCAAAAGAGGCGAGGCGGCAGTATGCCCCCTCCGCCGCGGCGCGCAAACGCGCAGGGGTCGCGGGAGCGTCGCCGCGCCCGCCTCACCCTCCTAGGCGTCCGGCTTGGCCTCGGTGGCTTCGCGCCGCAGCTGAGCGATGGCGGCGCCGTAGTCCTTTGCGCCGAAGACCGCGGTCCCGGCCACGAAGACGTCGGCGCCGGCGCTCGCGGCAAGACCGATCGTGCCGGGCCCGATTCCCCCGTCGACTTCGAGGCGCACGGCGAGCCCCCGCTCGTCGATCCAGCGCCGGAGCTGCCGGATCTTCGGCAGCATGCCGGAGATGAAGCGCTGTCCCCCAAAGCCGGGGTTCACGGTCATGACCAGCACTTGGTCGACGTCCGCCAGGATGAGCTCCACGTGTGCCCCGGGGGTACTTGGGTTCAGCACCACCGAGGCGCGTGCACCCGCCTCGCGGATCTGCGCAACCGTGCGGTGGAGGTGCGGGCAGGTCTCGACATGCACGCCCACGGTCGCCGCACCGGCCTTCACGAACTCGTCGATATAACGCTCGGGCTCGACGATCATCAGGTGGACATCCAGCGGGAGCGACGTCGAGCGCCGCACCGCCTCGACGACGACGGGACCCAGCGTGAGATTCGGGACAAAGCGCCCATCCATCACGTCGACATGAATCCAATCCGCGCCCGATCGCTCGACTGCCTCCACCTCCTGCCCGAGGTGTGCAAAGTCGGCGGACAAGATGGAGGGCGCGATGCGCGGCGTTCCGCGACTCACCGAACGCGCTCCAGACGCGCTGCGAAAAAGCCATCCGCGTCGTCACGCTGCGGGAGGCAGCGCAGATAGCCATGCTCCGTCAGGACGGGAGCGAGTCGGGCCGGGAGTTCGGAGACGGAGACAAGACGGAACTCCGGGTGCTCGGATAAGAAGGCGCTCACCACCGCCTCGTTCTCCTCGGGCAAAAGCGTGCAGGTACTGTAGACGAGCGTTCCGCCGGGCCTCAAGCAGCTCGACGCCTGCGCGAGGATGGCTCCTTGCACGTCGGCGAGCTTCGTGACGTCGGTGGGAACCACGCGCCAGCGCGCGTCTGGATTGCGGCGCAGGGCGCCTAGGCCGGAGCACGGCGCATCGACGAGGATGCGGTCGAAGGGTCGCCCCTCCACGAGATCGTTAAGGGGCGCGGAGGCATCCCGCACACGGGTCTGCACGTTCTCAAGACCAAGGCGCCGCAGGTCCCGGCGCAAAAGGCCAAGACGCCGGGCGTGGCGGTCGAGGGCGAGGACGGAGCCGCCTGGGCCGAGTCGCTCTGCAATCCCCGTGGCCTTCGAGCCAGGCGCGGCGCAGGCATCGAGCACGCGATCGGAGGGCTGCGGATCGAGGAGCTCGAGCACGAGCTGCGAGGACTCGTCCTGCACCGTCATGCGGCCGCTCTGGAAGGCCGGGTCGCGACCCGGGTCGCCGCGCCGGCCGAGCACGATCCCGTCGGGCGCGAGGCGACACGCCGTCGCGTTGGGAAATCGGGTCACGAGTTCGGCGAGGAGGGCGTCGCGGGAGGTCCGTACGCGATTGGCCCGCACCGTGCGAGGCGGGACCTCGTTTAGCGCCCGCCCGAGGGCTGCGGCTTCTTCGGGCCCGAAAACGTCGATCCAGCGCTGCGCCAGCCAGGCGGGCTGCGAGAGCGCGTGGGTCAAGTGGCCGACGGGGTCCGTCGCAAGATCGGGCAGGGGGATCTGCTGAAACTCGCCGGCGAAGCGACGCAGAACGGCGTTTACGAGGCCCCCGGCACGTTCGGCGCCGAGGGCGTGCACGCAGCGCACCGACTCGTCGACCGCCGCCGAGGAGGGAATGCGCTCGGAGAAGACGATCTGGTAGGCCCCGAGGCGCAGCCCCGCAACGACGACGGGCTCGAGCTTGTCGAGCTCGCGGTCGAGGACCTTGGAGAGGAGATAGTCGAGGCGGCCGCGCCAGCGCAGGGTCCCGTACACGAGCTCTGTCGCGAGCGCGCGATCGGGGCCCACAAGCGGACTCTGTGCAAGCGCGGCGTGGAGTGCGAGATCCGCGTAAGCGCGGGTCCGCTCGACCCGCAGGAGGACGCGGAGCGCGAGAAGTCGGGCCTGTGTGGGTGCGCCGCGACGGCGAAATCCGCTGCGCCCCGCCGGGCGGCCGCGGCCAGGGCGAGCGCCGACGGGGCTTTGGTTTCCTCCCCGCACGGCTAGCCACCCCCCCGCGTCGCCACAAAAGAAGTGTACCTCACGGCGAGGAGGCGGCGCTGCGAATTACGCGCTTGCGCCCTCGGTGCCGAGGACCGCACCGTCGGCAATCGCTCGGCCGCGCAGAAAGTCCGCCGCTCCGAGCGGCCGCCCGCCCGCGCGCTGCAGGAGAAGGGGAACGAGCCAGCCGTCACCGGTCGCGATGCGCAGCACCGGTTCGTCGCTGAGGCGAACCGTCCCAGGGAGAGCGACCGTCCTTCCCGAAAGCGCACGCGCGGAGAGGATGCGCAGCGCTTCGCCGCAGAGCGTGGTGCGCGCTCCCGGGCGGGGGGACAAGGCGCGGATGCGACGGGCCAAGAGCGGCGCAGGCTCCCGGAAGTCGAGCCAAACCTCATGGGGTTCCAGCTTCGGGGCGAAGCTGGCCCGGGCCTCGTCTTGTGGAGTCCAGCGGATGCTTCCGTCGGCCACGGCTTCGACGGCCTCCGAGAGGGCCTCGGCCGCGAGCCCGGCAAGCCGCGCCTCAAGCTCGCCCGCGCTCTCCTCGTCGCCGATCGGCGTCGCGCGCGAAAAGGCGACGGGTCCGGCATCCATCTCTCGTTCCACACGCATCACCGAGATTCCGGTCTCGGGTATGCCTGAGAGGATGGCCCGGGGAATCGGTGCGGCTCCCCGGAGCGCGGGCAAGAGACTCGCGTGTCCGTTAACGGTGTAGCCGACGGAGGGGAGCTCACGAACCCCTTTGGGGAGGAACTGACCGAAGGCGACGACGACACCCAGGTCGGGCGCTGCGGCGCGCAGGGCCTTGAGCGTCTCGCCCTCCCCCACGCGCTCGGGGCGCAAGACGGTGATTCCCGAACGCAAGGCCAGCGCAGCGACCGGGGAAGGCGAGGGATGGCGACCCCGCCCGCGCGGACGATCGGGCTGGCTCACGACGGCCACCACGGGATGACGACCCTCACGAAGTCGCGCAAGCGTCGGGACGGCGAACTCGGGCGTGCCGAAAAAGACGAGGCGAAGAGTCGGCCGCGTCAGAGCGCCCGGCCCGAGGGGACTCCCGCGTCTTCCCCTTCCTCGCTCTCGCGGCGCAGGGCTTTCTTGCGCTTTTGCACGTAGAGGCTGCGCTTTAGGCGACTGATGCGATCGATGAAGAGGATGCCATCGAGGTGGTCGATCTCGTGCTGGAAGCAGACCGCGCGGAGTTCCTCGGCCTCCTCCTCGAAGGGGCTGCCCGCAAGGTCAAGGCCCCGCACCCGCACGCGCGCCGAGCGCTCCACCTCCGCCTGGAAGTCGGGCACAGAAAGGCAGCCCTCATTCCAGGTGATCGTTCCGTCGCGTTCGACGATTTCAGGATTCACCACGACGATCGGGCTCCGCTCGCTGCCTTCCTCCGTCCATGTCGTATCCATCACGACGAGCCGGATGGCCTCGCCCAGCTGCGGTGCAGCAAGGCCAATGCCCGGCTCGTCATACATGACCTCGAGCATGTCCTGGGCGAGCGCGCGGATCTCGTCGGTGATCTTCGCGACCGGCTTCGAGACTCGCTTGAGCCTCGGATCGGGGAATTGCAGCACGGGACGCAGGGCCATGGCCGCTCGGTCTCATAGCACGCGCAGCGCTGAGTGCACAGTAGCAGGGCTGGACTCTTGCGCGGCTAGTTGCTCGTCACCAACTCGCCACCACGAGGAGACGGCCATGCAGAGCGCAGCCCGGCGCTTGCAAGAAGTTGCATCCCACCTGCGCCGGCTTGAGCTTACCACGGCCTGCACAGGGGACCACAGGAGCGAAGCGCAGCGCTTCCTTGAAGTTGTAAACGAGCACCTTGCCAAAGCTGAGGCCGCGGCGGCCGCGTGCCGAGCGCTCGGGCTC
>DATFYN010000582.1:0-4896 GCA_035315025.1 Myxococcota bacterium | reverse complement strand
TCGCGGTCGGGCTCGAGAGACTACTGGTAGAGGTTCGGCTTCCCGGTGAGGGTTCCAGCTCTCCACCGGCGGAGGCATTCGGCGGCCTCGTTGGCCTCCGTCGTCGGGACCGACCCGCGGTTGTCCTGCTTCGCCAAAATGTCATTCGCGACCGCGGCGCACCGATCGAGGTCCGCTTGGCGGTCGCGCTCGATCGTCTGAAACGATCCGCGGCCCGCGCGCTCGCCCGCACCCTGGACGTGCGAGAGCATCTCGCGGGCGACGCGATCTCGCTCGGCCTGGGCCTGGGCGCGCTGGGCGGCCTCCACTTGCGCGGCGGTCGGGGGCGGCCTCAGTGTGCTCGAGGGCGCGCTCGGGGCGTTGCAGCCGACGGCGATCAAGAGAGCGGCGAGGAGTAGGGCGCGCATAGGGGGTCGCCTCCCTATTTGCGTGACTTATCGGCCGTGACCGCGTGCGGCTGGAGCGGCGCGGAACGCGACCAAAACGACCAAGAGCCAAGCGACGAGCGCGCAGACGCCCGACCGCGCCGAGCCCGACCCGATCATCGACGACGCGACCCAGCGCAAAGCGCAAAGCGCGAAGCGCAGAGGCCGCAGGAACGAAGACGCCCCGGGCGAAGGCTGCCCAGGGCGTCGCGGTCGAGATCGGGCCTACTTCTCGAGGCCCGCTAGGCACTCAGCCCGCAGACTGTCCGCTGATCGGGTGCTGTGCCTGTAGCCGATCTCCTCGGCCGCTCGATTCGCACAGAAGCGGATGCGCTCGTCTTCGGGCGAGCCGGCGGTCACCGGGTTAAGGGTCTGGAAAGACCCGCGGACCTTGGGCTGCGGATCGACCGCCTCGCCCGCACCGCGGACCTTCGCGAGGAGTTCGCGGGCATGGGCCTCGCGGGCGTCCTTCGCGGCCTGCTCGGGAGTCGGCGGCGGCTTCGCGGTGCTCGAGGGTGCCGAGGTCGAGGGCCTGCTCGAGGTAGGCTGATCCTGCCCGGTGCATAGTGCGAAGAGAAGACTCGGCAGGACCACGACGCGAACTCGAGGTCCGACTCTGCGATGCGGGCTTCGACGACGTTCGCGTCCACCACGCGCGCGCTCTGTGGCTCGTCGTGAGCGCGCGAAAGCGCGCGGCGGCGACGTGATCGCAGCGATACGCTGAGATTTCGGCAGCGCACGTAGCACTTCGGCGAGGCTCGCTGCCCGAGCAAGGCGCCTCGCGCATGGCGGCGTCGGGCGGCGAGGCCAGGATTCCCGCCGAGAGGAATTCTACCCGCTCAAGCCCGCTCTTCGGCGGCTCACCGCGAGGCCCAGCACTCCTAGCGTCACGAGCAGGCCCGTAGTGGGCTCAGGCACGGGTAAAACCGCGACCATGACCGGGGTTTCGCTGGCGTGGTGATGAAGCTCTGGTTGAACCCTGTTTGGCCGCTCTGCGGCGTGTCGGACACGGGCCGTATGCTCGTGAGGAGCGGCCGCCGGATGCCGCGTGAAGCGTCAGAGGTTTTCAATTGGACTTACTTGAATCCGCCGCCAGCGCGAGCGGAATCGGAGGATTGAACATGATCGTTCTAGCCTTGCTCATCGCCCTGGCCTGCAGATTGACTCGGCTCCCGCTCTTGTGGCCGTGTTCTGCGCCAAGCTCAGCATCTTGAGGGGCCGCTTTGCACGCTGCTCACTTGCTCCTGCGCCGCTTCACCGCGATCGCCGCGACGCCCAGGCCAAGTAACACCGCCGTGGAGGGCTCGGGAGTTCCAGGCATGACGACGTGTTGGTCGCCGCCAGGTTGCGTCTCGGAAAACATACCGGGCAAAAAATCCTGTGTAGGGTCGCCCGGAGTTCCCGAGAGAAACTGGTTCGCGCCGTTGATCAGAACCGCTCCGGCGGGGGGTAAATCGCTCCAAGATGCCCCAGATTGCGAGAGCACCAGGTTTGACGAATAGACGACTGGACCGTTGAGAGCACCAAAATGGATATCGAAGAAGACGTCGAGGGTCGACGAAAACGTGCCGGCCAAGCCTGTCCCGTCCCAAGACACGGTGAGCGAGCCCGTGCTAGGCGAGCCTCCGGCAGGCGAGGTCGGCTGAAGCGTGACAAAATAATTCCCGAACCCCGCGCCGAGGAAATTGGTCGGGGCGACCGTCTCGAGCTGGAGGGTGTCCATGACGAGCTGAACCGTGGGAGAGCCCGGTGTCGCATCGCCGGTTCGTTGAATGATCGTGTCGGTCAATCCGGTGCTCTGCACACCGATGCTGCCACCGAAATTGTACGATCCTACCGGCACGCCCATTAGATTCCCCAGACCCGCGAAAAACGTTGATGCATCGGTTTGAAACAGATCGTATCCGGGGGCGACCTGGAAGGTAGATGCATGGGCTGCGTGGCTGACTACGAGGCAAAAAAAGGCGGCAAGAACAGTTGCTAGAGTGCGCTGCAAAGAACGCATGGCTTTTCTCCCGATTGAACAGAGAGTCCCGGGAGCAGCGCGTATCGCCGCTTCCCTTCCCGTGGGTCTCCTCCTACAGCTGCATCCGAAGAGGCGCATCTATTTCTCCACCAGAGTTGTGCCGAGCGCGCCCTCGCGCCTCCGTATGGCGCGCAATGCCGTCACCGTCATGGGCGTTTCGGGAGCGCCCGCTCCGAGCTGCGTGACTTATCTCACGGCACCTGGTGTGCGGATCAGCGACGGCGAGTGAGCGTCGCCACCCTCCGAGCGCGGCGAGGCGGTCGATCGCAGCGGGGCGCGACCACCGCGTCCCGCGAGCCTTTCGCCTCGCACGCATGCGCGCGTAGGGCCGGAGTTTTGAGCGTTCCCGCGTGGCGCATCGCGTGCTGCGCTGCAGAGACGGGGAGGTGCCTCCGCGGCGGCATAGATGGGGCCCGAAGCGAATCCCGATCGACCGGTAGAGGGTCCTTGACCACCCTGCCTGAAAATGCAGGAAAGCTGCTACGCGCTCACGCCCGCTCTGCGGCGGCTCACCGCGAGGCCAGGCACTCCTCCCATCAGGAGCAAGCCCGTAGTGGGCTCAGGCGCAATAAGGGCTCGGAAGCGCCTCGGCCCTCCGAGGGTCTACAACGCGGAATACTTCTCGCCTTCGAACGAATCGGGATTCAGGATCCTCACCTCTCCTGGGTCACTCTCCTAGCGCTGAGCGCGGCCGCTCGGAGAGTCATCGAGGCGGGAGCGCACGTCGAGCCAGCTCGAGATCTCTCTGGTAGACGCGGGCAGCGCGGAGTCGAGATGAGACGAGGGGGACAGCGTAGGTGGCGGGAACCCGATGTCGATGTCCATGAGGTCAGATTCGGGTTCGCTTGGTACGACCGCGATCAGTGGACCTGCGCGAGGTCGCGGTGGATCCGAACGCATTGGAAGAGACCTACGAGGAGTGGGTGGCCATGGCCGAACACGCGATTTGCACGGTCGAGGTAAAGGGCGAACCTGTAGCAAGGGTCCCTATCGACACAGAGGAACTCGTGCTCTGGTGCAGTCCGAGCTACGTAGCTCTCGCATCGCTTCGCGATTGGGTGGATCGGCGATGGTTGCCCACAAATTCCCAAGCTGACGGTCGTGGGTTCGAGCCCCGGTTCCCAAAGAGAGTAGGCCCGGCAAGCTCATTTAAGCTGCCGGGCCGTTTTCATTCTGAGCCTTCAGGTACTGCTGGACCATCGTATGGTCTGCGCCGACTCCGGCACCGCCTCGTACCACTACTTCTTGACCTTGATCTTCACGCCTCCCGCATCGAGTGAAAGCTTTAGGCCTTGGGTAGTGGAGACGCTATCGATCACAACGCCATTTTGATTTTTCATTGTGACGACACTGGCACCGCCACCGACAGTTGCTCCGGTTCCCGCCGCCGTGTAATTGCCGTCGAAGTCCTCGATTTTAGCCAGGTTGTAAACCGATCCTGACGCCGTGGTGGCCGTTGCTCCCGCCGAAGCGCCGGCGGAAAGACCGCTTACCGTGATCGGATACTTTACGCCCTTGTAGGTAAGCGTCCCGTTCCCCCAGGAGTAACCAATACCGGCCGCAACCGAGCCACCGCTGAATTCCACAGTTCCATCGGGCGCCTTGTCTGCATAGGCGCTTGCGACGAACAACGCTAGTGCTCCAGCGACGGCGATACCCTTGATTCCAAGTCGAATTCGCATCATCCCTCTTTTCCCTCGCTCTGATTGAGCGATTATACGCGCCAATGTGGCGACATGCAGTCTAGTAGGTCCTCGATGTGAGGAGATGATGAATACCAGGCCTGTCCCAACGTTAGTTGAAGAGAATCAGCTGGTTGCCGTCCGACGGCCGTTCGTACGGACCTGGAGTGAGCGTAAGTGCTGCATCCAGCGGGATTTTCGAACAGGTTGAGACTCAGAATCCGTAGGATTTCGTAGAGGCTGCGCGAGAGGGCGAGCCGCTTCTTGACGATCGCGACGAGCACGTAGACCGACACGGCGATCCAGATCCGCGATTTTACGGCGTTCTCGGAGGTGCCAAAGAATGACTTTATCCGCAGTGCTGCTTGATCCAGCGAAAGAAGAGTTCTACCTGCCACCTCGCCTTGTAGAGCGCGGAGATCTTCAGAGCCGGGAGCGCGGTGCTGTTGGTGATGAACAGGAGGCGCTTGCCGGTCTCGGGATCTTTGTAGCGGATGCCGCGGAAGCTCTCCGGATAGTCCTTGGCGGACGGATAGCCTTGCAACATCAGCGTCTGATCGAAGATGACGCCTGTCGTGCGGTCCACGGGGTGGGAGTAACGCCGCTGGTCCGATCCGGGCTTCTCTCCGGAGTAGCGGGGGGGCTATGGCACGGGCGAGTCGGAGCGCATCATCACTCGGCGACTGCGCGGTCGCGTTTTGCTCTCAGTGTGATCTCAAACCTGCGGGTGGGTCAGGCGCACTATGCCGTCCCCATCCTTGTA
>DATFYN010000581.1:0-12330 GCA_035315025.1 Myxococcota bacterium | reverse complement strand
ACCCGGAAGATGATGGCGCGGATGCTCGGATCCTCGGCCGCGTCATGGAATGCGCGTGAGACGGTCTCCGCGGCGAGCTGGGGCGAGCCGCGCGAATTCGAGCCGCCTTCCCCGGTCACCACAGCACCGGTCCCGTAGATCAGAGCGAAGTTGGCCTCGGGCTTGATCCCGACACTCTCGGGACTGATCGCGGCGTACTCTTGTCCCTTGACGAGCGGCCGCTCCCCCTGCATCGAGATCACCTCATCCAGGAAAGCGATGCCGTCGATCAGCTTGCGTTCTTTCATCTCCCGAGGGATCACCGGCGCGGCGTCGATGGTCGTGCTCACCTGCTCCGGGGCGAGTCCGCGACTCTCGGCCACGGCGTGCACAAAGTTCTGACTGATCGAATCCAAGAGCGCGTTCGCCATGACCCGGTGCGGTTCCGACATCTCCTTGGCCGCGTAGATTTCCGCGGCACTCTTGTACTCGCCGACGCGCTCCACCTCGACCTGCACGCCGAACTTCTCCCAGAGGCCGCCGAGAAAGAGATACTCGGCGGCCATGCCGACAAAGGGTGTGCGGGTAGCGGGCGAGAGGTAGACCTGCTCGGCGGCGCTGGCCACGAAGTACTCGAGGTTCGCGCCATAGTCCTCGACTTCGAGGTACGCGATCGGGTGCCGGCCGGCAGTCCGCAGCGCTGTGACCGCGTCACGGATCTCCTGCGCCTTCCCCCAACCGATGTCGAGCTTGCGCACGCGCAGCACGACCGCGGCAAGACGCGCGTCATGCTCGGCCTTGCGAAGCTCCGAGAGCAGTGCAGCGAGCGGGGTTTTGCGCTCGCCGAACAGACGGGCCGTGAAGGGGACAGAGGACTCATCGACGTAGCTGCCAGCGATGTCGAGCTGGAGAACACTGCCCGGCTTGACAGACGGCGCGTTCCAAAGCGCCACCCCGACCGTCACCGCCACGACGATCAGCAGTACCACGAAAAGGCGTCGGAACGCGCGCATCGGTACCCCCTTTTAAGGGCCTAGCGTATCGTAGGCAGCCATGGCCAAGGAGGTCTACATCGCGGGCGTCGGCCTCACGAAGGTGGACCTCACCGGCCGGATTTTCGCCACCATCTTCGATCTGTTTGGCGAGGCGTACCGGCGAGCCCTGGAGGACTCACCGATCCGCTCTTTTGACGCGGTGCAAGTCGGCGTGATGGATAGCGAGGAGTTCGAGAACCGCGCCAACGTCGCCACCAAGGTGGTGGATCATCTGCGCCTGACAGGCATCCCCGCGATCCGCAGCGAGACCGCCTCGTCGACCGGCGCCGCGGCGCTGCACGAGGCCTACTACAAGATCGCGTCGGGCCAGTTCGACAGCGTGCTCGTGCTCTGCGGCGAGCGCATGAAGAACGTCACCACCGAGGTGGCCACCGCGATCATGTCGAAAACCGTGGATCCCGAAGAGCGGCGCTTCGGTTTCACGATGCCTGCACTGATCGCCCTCATCACGCAGGTCTTCTTTCGCGAGCGCAGGCTGAAAGGTCCCCAGGTCTCCGAGGTTCTCGCACGGCTCATGCTGCGTGCGCACACGCTCGGCGCCGAGAACCCGCTTGCCGCGTTCCACGACAGGCCCGAACCGCTCGAGGCGTACTTCGACGACCGCAAGAACATGCCGGTCGCGACCCCTCTCACACGCAAGGACTGCTCGCCCATCTGCGACGGCGCTGCGGCCGTGATCCTGACCTCCAAACCCCAGGCCGCGCGCATCGCGGGCTTGGGCTCGGCGACCGACACCTCGTCGATCCTCGACCGCGCCTCCCTCTCCAGCCTGGATGCAACCCGCCGCGCGGCACAGCTCGCCTACTGGCGGGCGGGCATCCCGCAGCCCCGGGAGCTCGAGGGTCTCGTGATCGAGGCGCATGATGCGTTCAACAGCCTGCTTCCCATCAACCTCGCGGACCTCGGTCTCGTCGACGCCGACGACGCCGTCGAGGCGCTGGTGGGCAGCCCGAAGGCGCGGCCGGCGAACCCTCTTGTGCACCCTGTGACCGGCGTCGGCGGCAGACTCCCCACGAATCTCTCCGGCGGCCTGAAAGCCCGCGGCCATCCCGTGGGCGGAACGGGCCTGTTCCAGATCGCTGAGAACTACCTGCAGATCACGGAGCGATTCCCAAACCCCAAGGCACAGGTGCGTGGCGCCAGGATCGGGATCTCCCACTCCATCGGAGGACCCGGGAATAACGTCTATGTGACGGTGATTGAAGCCGCCGACAACCGCCGACCGCACGCGCACGTGCCCCGGCCTCGCACCCGATTCGAGGCGGGCACGAGCGTGAAGCGCGACGCCGATCTCGCCGAGTTGCGAAAGCTCCACGGCGCGCGGGCGGTGGTCGAGGCCGCCACCACGATCTACGTGACCGCAAGTGGCGAGCCCGGCCCCGTGCATGTCGCGCTTGTCCGGATCGATGGCCGGCGCGTGTTTGCAAAGCTCGACCATTTGCCCGAGGAAGGCCAAGCACCCGAGGAGGTCTTGGCCGGCCAGACGGTGAAGCTCCTCGTGAAGGACGACGGCGACCAATACTTCCAGATCCCGCGCGGCCGGAGTTTTGACCTCGGCTGGCTGATGGGGGTGTTGCGTCGCCGGGTGGGGCGCGGGGGGGCGAACGAGGCAGGGCGAGTGCCGCCGGTCGCGAACTCCTCGCAGGGTGAAGGGTAAGGCGGGAGGAGCCTTCTCGCGCACCCTCGTCGGGTTTCGACGCGCTCCAGCGATGTGCGTCCCTTGGGCTCTGCCCCGGGGCTAGGCGCTCTCGAGCCGTAGCCGCTCCAACGCCTCGAACTCGTGCCGCACCTTCTCGCGCGCGAACTCCCTCCATGCTTTGCGAAAAGCGCGCCGTGCGTGGTCCGCCCGTGCGTCCTGGGCTGCGATCACGCTGCCCACCGCCACAAGCGTGCGACGCGGAAGACGTCGACCCTGCGGAGTGTCGACCCAGCCCGAGAGCAGCGCCTGCGCCACATGGGCGTCGTTGTACGCGCCGAGCACGTCTTGGAGCTTCACCATGCGCCTCAGGCACCTGGCAAGGTCATCTCCGTAGAGCTCCGCCAGCGCCTCCGCGGTGTAGCGCAGACGCTTGGTGGCGATGCGCAGGGCGTGGAGGTGCTCGGGGGGCGAGTTCTTGCGCACCCGGTCGCCCCGCCGAAAGACGCGGTGGGCGGCCGTTTGCAGGAGCACCGGCGCGACCTCGCGCAGCGGGCGTGCCGCCGCTCCGCGCAGGCGGAGCGGAACACCCAGGGCAAAGCGCTCGAAGGCCTGCGCCTGGGCAAGGCGCGGCGCCGAGCGGAGCCAGGCCACGAGTCGACGCCGCTCTCGGGCATGGAACTCGACCAGAAGCTCGCGCAGCGGGTCGAGGTCGGCGGCCACGATCTGCGGCAGCTCTCGGGAGAGCCCGGGGAGCTGTTCGAGCATCACGTCGAGGTCACGCACGCGCCCGAGCTCCGCCCCCACGCGCCGCATGAACGAAAGCGCACGCTCGAGTCTTTTCGGTGGGAAGGCGTCCGCGAACAGGCGAAAGGTCGCGCGCATCCGGCGCGTCGCGACGCGCATGTGGTGCACGCCTTCCCGGTCCTCGCCGAGGCGTGCCACCGGTTCGGCGAGCGCGAGCGCGTGCAGGTGCAGGCGCAGGATGCGTGCGGCGGCTTCGCGCAGGCGCATCTCGGGTACGAGCCCCGGGGCGGCCAAGCCGGGCTCGGGGGGCTCCATGCCGGCGAGCGCCAGGGCGCGCGTGAGCTTATCCGAAGCCGAAGGAACGAGGCCCAGCCGATGCTGAAGATCGTTCGCGAGGCGTGCCAGGCCGACCGGGTCGCCCGAGAGCGCCTCGAGCTCGACCTCGGTGAACTCGCCAGCGCGCTCCTGACCGCTGACGCGCACGCGATCGACGGCGAGCGCGGCGTGAACTCCCGAAAGCGGACCGCGCAGCTCGCGCAGCGTGCGGTCGACCTGAAGCCGGGCCACCTCCACGAGCGGGCGGGCGAGGACGAAGGGCTCCGCGTAGTTGCGCAGCCGCTCGGGAAGCTGCGAGGCGCGCTCGGGGGGCGGGCCCCCGCGTCGCACCGGCTCCTCGATCTCAAGCCGGGTCCACGCACCCTCGACGGCTGCGGCGTCCTCGCTTGGCAACCGCATCTTCAGCGTGAGGAAGGAGCCCGCGCTTGACTCGCGCAGCCGCAGGCTGATGTCGTGACGAACGAGATCAATCGTCGGCGTGTCGAGGTAGCGGTCGACCTGGTGACGCTTCGAGGGTGGCGAGAGCGTTAACCCCGCATCGCGCACGACGTCGGCCACCTCTTCGTCCGACACGTCGGCGGGCGCCAAGAGCTTCCACTCCACCTCGAGCGGTGTCTCGGCCGGAGCACCTGCGCCCGGGGGAGCCCGCTTCGCCGTCATGGCAAGACCCGCACCGGGAGACCAAACGCCTCGGCAAAGAGTGCACCTTTGCGCTGCACCGCCCAGCGTTCGAGGGCGAGGTCACCGCGCCCCGTCGTGGCCTCGAGCACGAGATCCACAGAGCGCTTGCCGACGTGTGCGGCGATCGACGCAACCTTGCCTTGATGCTCCCGGTCGAGGGCGTCGGCGAGACGAAGAAGCCCCGCAAGCTTGGCCACACGGTCACGGTCTTCCCGCCGCAGCGCTTCGTAGAAGGGGTGCGTGCGCTTCGGATGGCTGCGCCTGTGGTAGCGCGCGACAAGGGCGACAAGCTCCCGCTCTTCTTCGGAGAGGCCCACGAGGTCGCTCACCCGGATCAGGTAGTGCGAGTGCTTGTGGTGCGCAGATGCGGAGACGAAGCCCCCGATATCGTGAAGTACCGCCGCCGCCTCGAGCAGCACACGTTCCTCGCGGCCGAGCTCGTGGAGCGAAGCCGTCTGGTCAAACAGACTCACCACGAGCTCGCGCACCTTCTCCACGTGCTCCATGTCGGAGTGGTACTTGCGCGCCAGCGCACACGCACCCGCCAGCACCGTCTCGCGTCGGTCCGCGGCGAGGGAGGTGTCGAGGTGACCTTCGACCACGTCGCGCACCAAGCCATCGCGCAGCCCCACGCGCGGGACGAGGATGCGATCGACGCGCGACACCGCGGCAAGCCGGTAGTAGACGACTCCGGCCGGGAGGATCACGTCCGCGCGGTCGGGGGGCAGCACAAGCGACTCCACCCGCTCGGCGTAGGAAAGGCGGGCCAGTTTTTGGATCCACTCCGCCAGCGTTTTCACGGCCAGTGCATCGCAGCCTTCCGCCGAGCGCAGGCCACCCTCGCGCCCCGCAAGGTCCGCGAGCGTTTCGATGTTGCCGCCCGTCGCGACCAGGCGGTCGATCCGACCTGTGCCGAGGCGCTCGGCGATGCGGCGATCGAGGCTCCCGACGTACTGGTCGAGCAGCTCGAGAAGATCCGGTCCCTCGCCCCCGGGCGCGTCCCGAGTGAGAGCCTCGAGCAGCCGGACCGCGCCCAGTCGGTAGGAATCGGAGAGCGTGATCTGGCCTTCCTCGACGAGGGTCACCTCGACGCTCCCGCCGCCGACGTCGACCAGCATCGAGCGGCCCGTCGACAAATCGACCCGCCCCTCGACCGCGCGGGCCAAGAGGTAGGCCTCCTCGGTTCCGGAAATGATCTCGATGTGCATGGCCGTGGCCTCGGCAATGCGATCGACGATCTTCTGGCGGTTCATCGCCTCGCGCAGCGCGGAGGTCGCGACCGCGCGGATCCCCGCGACCTCATAGCGGTCGCACAGCGCGCGGAAGCGGCGCAGCGCGTCGACGGCGGCCGCGATGGATGTCTCGGGGATCGAGCCGGTGAGGAAGACGTCTTGGCCGAGGCGGACCGGCTCGCGCCGAGTCTCGAGCACCGCAGGAGGCGCCCCCGCCTCGCGCAGCTCGACGATCTGACACCGAATCGCGTTGGATCCGACGTCCACGACACCGTAGCGGACGGGAAGTCCGGCCCGCGGAGGAAGTACCTTCGGACCCTGCATGAAGCCCCTTCGCAGTGAGCTTCCGCGCCCTTTGGCTGCCTAGAAGACGATGACCCCGCGCGCATTCACGCCCGACTGCATGTCGGCGAAGGCTTGGTTCACATCCTCGATCTTGTAGGTCGCGCTCACCAGCTCGTCGAGCTTCAGACGATGGGCCTTGTACAGGTTCAAAAGCCTCGGGAAGTCGATGCTCGGCCGCGCCGACCCGTACATCGAGCCGATGAGCGTCTTCTCCACGAACGGGATCATGAAGGCGCCAAGGGTCACCGTGTCCGTGACCTTGGAGACGCCGACCACGACCGCCGTGCCCCCCTTCCGCACGCTGTTGTAGGCCTGTGCGATCGTGCTGCCCATTCCGATGCACTCGAAGGCGTAGTCCGCACCCCCGCCGGTCATGAGCAACACCTTGCCCACCGGATCGCTGTTCGGTTCCTGCTTCGGGTTGATCACGTGGGTCGCGCCAAACTGCTGCGCGAACTCGAGTTTCTTGTCGGCCGTATCGATGGCGATGATCCTCTCCGCGCCCGCGAGCGCGCAGCCCTGGATCACGTTGAGGCCGATTCCCCCGGCTCCGAAGACAACACAAGACGAGCCGGCTTCGACCTTTGCGGTGTTCAGGGCTGCCCCGACGCCCGTCATGACCGCGCATCCCACGAGCGCCGCCTTGTCGAGGGGGATCGTGCTCTCGATCTTGATGATGTTCTCGCGCGGCAGCGTCGCGTACTCTGCCATCACGGCGACCCCGGCGAAGTGATTGAGCTCCTTGCCGCTCTTGTCCTTGATGCGCCGTGTGCCGTCAGGCAGGGTCATCGCCGCCTTCTGGGCGTTGTCACACAGGGCGGGGCGGCCCATCACGCAGTAGCGGCAGCGGCCGCAGATCGCGACCCACGAGACCACGACCGTGTCGCCGACCGCAATGTCGCTGACCCCCTCGCCCACCTCGACCACATGGCCTGCGCCCTCGTGCCCGAGGACGAGCGGCGGCGGAAGGGGGATCGTGCCGTTCGTGGCAGACAGATCGCTGTGGCACACGCCACAGGCGGCGAGCTTGATCATGACCTCGCCGCGCCGAGGCGACTCGATCTCGACCTCTTCGACGACGACCGGCTTATTCCACTCCCGACAAATCACGGCCTTGGCAAGCTTGCCCATCTGGGGGTCCTCTCTGGCTCCGGGGGGCGGCGCGCGGCCCGCGGGGCGGCGGGTGGATCGATGCGTGGGACTTCGGGATCGAGCGGCGGCAGTGTAAGAAAGCGATGACTGAGGTGTCAAAGGCGGCCTGCCTCGGGAGGAGGCCGGCGCCGTGAGCCTATACTGGGCCGGCGGGCCCAAGGAGAGCAGGATGCGTGTGCGTCCCTTTCGCCCCGACGATGCCGGCGCCCTTGCCGCGCTCTCGGCATCCTGCGCCAAAGGCCAGAGCGACTTCGTGCTGAATCCCCTGTGGGAGACGGAAGACGAGCTCTTCGCCGAGTTCCAGCGCAACGGGATTTCGCCCGAGGACCACCTGCTCGTCGCCGATGGGGATAGCGGCGGGGTAGCCGGGCTCGCAGGCTTTCTGCGGCGGCCGGGCTCCCAGGTGGCCGGGCTGTACGCACCGATTGTCGCGCGCGCAGAGCGCGGCCATGGCCTCGGAGGCGAGCTCCTGCGCGCTGCCCTCACCCAGGGCGAGAAGCTTGGGATCAAGCTTGTGACGGCGGGCATCGGGGTTCGCAACCATGCCGGCTACGCCCTGCTCGCGGGGATGGGGTTCCGGCCCGTGCGCCAGCATTTCCTGATGCGCCTTGACCGCAAGCCCAACGCCGCAGGCCCGCTGCTTCGCGACGTGAAGTTCTCGGTCGCGAACCCCGAAGCGGCCGCGGGCGTGCTCGAGTTGTATGAGGAGTGCGGTTTCGAGCCGCGGAGTCTCGACGCCATGCTCGCCGTACTCGCCGATCCCCATCATGCGACCGTGGTCGCATATCAGTCCGGGCGCCTCGTGGCCTTCGTGGAGCTCGAAACCCACTGGGTCCGCCGCGTCTGGGTGGCCTATGTCGGCGTTCGCAGCGACCTGCGCGACCGCGGTGTCGGCTCGGCACTCGTCGGTTTCGCCCTCGAACGCGAGTTCGAGCGCGGCGCCGAGTCCGCCCTCCTCCTGATCTCGCCCGCGAACCGCACGGCTCTGCGGGCTTATGAGAAATCGGGCTTCCGTCGCCACCGGCTCGTGGACGTTCTCGAGCGAGGTCTCTGAGCCGGCCGGCGGGCCTCGAGCTCTGCCTTGCCTTGAACTGAGAGGATTGGTAAAAGCCCTGAGGAAACGAACGTTCGTTTGGCTCCACAAAGCCCCTGAGGTGCAATGGCCGAGGCCGACTTCACAACGAAGGATCGGATCCTTGCAGCCGCCGAGTTGCTGTTTGCCGAGCGCGGCTTCGCCGGCACGGCAATCCGGGACATCGCCGCGCGCTCGGGTCTGAATGGAGCGAGCCTCTACAACCATTTTCCGAGCAAGCAGGCGCTCTACGAGGCGGTCCTCGAGCGCGGAATCCATCCTCTCCTCGAGGAGTTGATCCAAGCGGCGGCAACCCCGGACCCGAGCCCCGCCGCGGGCAACCGGATCATCGGGGCTCTCATGGCGCACCTCGAGCGCACCCCGCTTCTGCCGAGGCTCGTCCAGCATGAGGCCGTGCGGGGAGGGGAGCACCTCGGGCGGCTCGCCCGACGCTGGATCCGGCCCCTCTTCGAACAGGGCCTCGCGGCGCTCAAGGCGAGCCCCGATGCCCGCCGCTGGAGCGAGGACGAACTCCCGCTCTTGATCGCCGCGTACCTGCACGTCGTGTTCGGGCACTTCGCCATGGCGCCGCTCTTGGCCGAAGTGCTGGACGAAGACCCCCTTGCGCCGGCGAGCCTCGCACGGCAGACGCGGTTTTTGCGCAAGCTCTCCCAGCTGTTGGTAGGCCCATCGGGGCCGCACCCGGAAGGAAGCCCCCATGAAGCTCAGTGACGTGAACCTCCACAACCCCGACAACTTCGTGCGCGAAGTGCCCCACGAGATGTTCCGCGTGCTGCGCCGCGAAGCGCCGGTCTACTTCCACCCGGAGCCCGATGGGCCCGGTTTCTGGGTCCTCACGAAGTACGAGGACGTGAAGTGGTCCTCGCGCAACCCGCAGCTCTTTTCCTCCTGGGTGGGCGGAACGAACATCCAAGACCGCGACGGTGAACAGCTCGACCGCATGCGCGTCTTGATGCTCAACATGGATCCACCCAAACACCGGCAGTTCCGAAACATCGTCAACAAGGCGTTCACGCCCCGGATGGTGAAGCAGCTCGAGCCTCGGGTGCGAGAGATGGCAAAGCGCATCGTCGACCGCGTGGCGCAAAAGGGCGAGTGCGACTTCGTCTCCGAGGTTGCGGCCCACCTCCCGATGGAGGTGATCTGCGAGATGATGGGCGTCCCGAATGAGGACCGGCCGCACATCTACGACCTCACGAACAAGCTGATCGGCTTCGACGACCCGGAGTACCAGCCCTCGCCGCAGGACGCAGAGCTGGCCTCGGTCCAGATGTTCGTCTACGCCAGCAAGCTCGCCGAAAAAGCGCGCAAGCACCCGGGAGAGGACCTCGCCACAGCCCTGCTAAATGCCGAGGTCGACGGGGAGCACCTTTCCGAGCTCGAGTTCAACTCGTTCTTCCTCTTGCTCGCCGTTGCGGGCAACGAGACCACGCGCACGGTCACCACCAATGGGATGCTTGCCCTGATCCAGCACCCCGACCAGCGCCGGCGCCTCGTCGAGAATCCCAAGCTCGTAGAGACCGCCGTGGAAGAGATCCTGCGCTTCGATCCAGCGGTGCACTACTTCCGGCGCACCGCAACCCAGGACGTCGAGATTCGCGGGCAGAAGATTCGCAAGGGCGACAAGATCACCATGTGGTATCCCGGCGCGAACCGCGACGAGGAGGTGTTCGATCGGGCCGACGAGTTCGACGTCGCGCGAGATCCGAACGAACACCTGGCATTCGGCGTGGGCGAGCACTTCTGCCTGGGTTCGAATCTCGCGCGCATGGAGCTCAACTTGATCTTCGAAGAGCTCGTCGGGCGGATCGCCAAGGAGATCGAGCTGGCAGGTCCGGTGCGCCGCCTGCGCTCGAACTTCGTGAACGGAGTGAAAGAGATGCGGGTTCGCTTCGAGCCCGAGGCAAGGTAGCCCGCCGCCCTACACGAGCTCGAGGATCGCGATCTCCCGCGGGCAGTTGAAGCGGATCCGCGGCCCGGCCACCCCGAGGCCGCGGTTCACGTAGAGAATCGAGCGGTGCTCGTTCGAGTGGTAGATCCCGCGGTAAAAGCGGGTCACCGCGCGGGCCGGGTTCCAGTGGCCTCCGGGCGTCGGCAGCGCGATCTGCCCACCGTGGGTGTGGCCGGCGAGAACCAAGGGAAAACCGAGCTTTGCGGCCTGCGGGAAGGCTTCCGGTCGGTGAACCAGCAAGAGAACCGGCCCGTCGTTTGGGAGCTCGCGTGCGAGGGCGTTTAACTCAGGCAACTCCCCTTGTGCGGTCCAGTCCTTCCCCGGGTCCTCGATGCCAGCCACGTAGAGCGGTGCCGGTGCGGGCACGCGGACCGTCTCGCCCCGCAAGAGGCGCAGACCCGGGGCATGCTTCGCGAGCGCGCGGGCCACGTGCTCACGCCCGGTATACACGTCGTGATTGCCGAGCACCGCATACACACCGAAAGGTGCGTGCAGACCGCCTAGCACCTTCGCCCCGGACTCGACGACCGCCGGGTCGAAATCGAAGAGATCCCCGGTGAGCGCAATCAGGTCCGGCTCGAGCGCGTTCACATCCTCGATCAACCCTTCGAGCAGCGTGCCCTCCATGGCGTTGCCGATGTGGAGATCCGAGATCTGCACGATGCGCAGACCCCGCAGCGCCTCGGCGAGGCCGCGCAGCGGGATGCGCAGGCTGCTGCGTTCGATCCGCGCCTGCCCCCCCGTAAAGCCCCAGATCAGCATGAACACAAGCGAGCCCACGACGGGCAGCGTCGCCACCCGGAAGACGTGGAGCAGACTCTCGGGACCAAGCCCCGCGGCCCCGAGCAGCGCCGCCAGCGGGAAAAAGCCCGCCCAGGCCGCCCCGATCACGGCGCCCAGCAGGATCGTGGCAAAGCCGATCGCCGTGTAGCCGCGTGCGATCACGCTGGCGGGGCCTTGGCGCCGAAGCGCCCGGCGGATAAATGGGAGAACGAACACGTTCGCAGAGGTGAGCCCCAGGGCGAGCGCGCAGCCCAGTGCGAGCCCGGGGCCCGGGCGACCCGCCAGAACGACGAGCACAAAGTGCCCGACCAGGACCTGCATTCCGCCGAGCAGAACCGCGAGGCTGGTCACCATGTTCTCGAAGAACACCCGGCGAATCAGTCCTCGCAAAAGTGCTTCCTCCACAGCTTCGGGGGTCCCGACCTGAAGCAGCGGGAGCTTAGCCGCGGTAGCCTCCCCCCATGGCGAGACCCGAGAGCTCGGCTCTCGAGCAACGTGTCGGCGCACTTCGCGCCTTGCTCAAGCGCGAGCCCGACGATGAAACGGCGTGGTATGGGCTCGGGCGGGCACTGCTCGATCTCAAACGCCCGGGCGAGGCCGTCGACGCCTTCCGTCGCGCCCTCGCCGCGAAACCCGACTACACCGCAGCCCAGCGGGATCTCGGCCTAAGCCTCCTTGCCGAAGGTGAGTCGGCCGCCGCGGCCGAAGCGTTCCGTGCGGGCATCGCCCTTGCCGAAAGAACCGGAGATCTTCAGACCGGCCGCGAAATGGCGGTCTTCCTAAGACGCTCCGAGCGTGCCGCCGGAGCTAGAAGCGATCCGCCAGCCAGGTCGTGAACCGCTCGGGAGGGAGGACGCTGCGCAAAAAGGCCTCCCCCGCGTCACGACTGGCCTGCGCTGGAGCGGGAACCCCAAGCCGCCTGGCGAGCGCCGCGGGTGCAAGACAGCGCAGCATGGCCGAAGGATCGGGCAGCGCGAGCGCGCTGAAAGCGCTCGCCGCAAGGGCGCGCTCGAGCTCGGGATCGTGTGCGGCAGGGGCCAGGAGCTGTGAGCGGAACTCCTCGGAGCGCTTGCCAGGGGGAGCGAGCCGATCGCCCGCCCGGGGCTCGAGGGTCGCAGCAACAAGCGTGGTGAGGGCCTCGGCCGCGGGGTCGGCCGCGAGCTCGCGAGCCTGCTCGGAGAGCATGAGAAACGAGGAAAGCACCGTGGCTCGCGTGTACGCCACGATGCGGCCCTTTCGGCGGGCGACCAAGAACTCCTCGCGCGGGTTGCCCGCAAGAAGCAGGCTCGCCTGCCACCCAGAAGTGTCGCGCACGGTGGTCCCGCTGCGGGCGCCGGAGT
>DATFYN010000580.1:0-2091 GCA_035315025.1 Myxococcota bacterium | reverse complement strand
CCAGGCCGGGTCGCCTGCCCGCCGGCGCTTGGCCCGCGCTGCTTGTATTGCACGCAATGTGACCCCCCGCGTTAGCCCCCCGGTTTATTGCGTGCAAGATAGCCACCGCGGACCCAACATGCCAGCCAATCCTGTTTGCATGCCATGATTGCACGCAATAAACAGGCCTTTTGTATCGCCTCCGGACTAAACCCGGGCTCTCCAGGCCAAAATCGCGGGAATTCCGTCCGTGTTCTCGTTTCTTACCGTGCACTTTTACGCGGGTGGGCCTTCTGACCCGACCAGGCCGCCTCGAGCTTCACACCACCGCGCCTCTGAAGCGCTGCGTCGCCTGCCAGTCGGGTGCGGAGTTCCGCAGCCTGCACGATGGCCCTCTCCAGCAGCGGCGCGAAACGGCCCGCGCCGGCGCTCACCACGTAGCCCCGTACGGGCACAGGGGCGTCATCGATCACGCGGCGCACAGCGCGCACGTGCGCGTCGTTCTGCCGCACCGCGTTCGGTACGACAAATGACCGGCCGTCGCGCAGAGACAGGATCCAACACTCTGATCCCAGATTCCCATCCACGTGGC
Source organism: Myxococcota bacterium (assembly GCA_035315025.1). Taxonomy (GTDB): domain Bacteria; phylum Myxococcota_A; class UBA9160; order UBA9160; family UBA9160; genus UBA9160. Next base: position 1,520 of record DATFYN010000580.1, on the reverse strand, counting down.
CGACATACGTCTTGGTCTCCAGCACAATCACGCCGCCGGCGTACGCGCGAGATGATCGATCTCGACGCTGCAGCCAGGTGCGCGGAGGATCACGTTGCGCAGCATCGGCCAGCCGAGCACCTCGAGTTCGGCGCGCACCAGTGCCTCGCCGAGCGCGCCGACGGCGACCGCCCGCATGTCGCGGAGAGATGCCTTACTGTCCTCCACCGGCTTGGCGAAACCCGTAAGCCGGGTCATGAGAAATCGCAATCCACCGACCGACACTCCCGCCAGGGCTCTCACCGCTGACCGCTGCAGTCTGTAGCGAGCGTTGCGGCGAACGGCGCGGATCCCGACACAATCAAAAACCGAACCCGAGAAACAAAGGAAGAAACAGCACGCGCGGAGACGCCGGAGCAAACGCACGGTCGGGTAGCGGGGCTGCGTTGCCGCAGCCCCGCCCCCTCAGAACCGTACGTGACAGTCTCCCGTCATACGGCTCAAGCCTCTGCCGCCGTATATCCCGTCCTATGGCGGTGCGCGTGTTGGCACGCACCAGCTGTGGACAAGCATCCGGTTTCCCCTCTCGTTGCGCCCACCAGCCCGCCGAGGCAGGTAATGGCGGGCGACGATCGGGTCCCCCGGGCAGAAGGCGACACAGCAGAACCCGCAGGCGTTGCCCTGCGCTCCCAGCATCGCCACCCGATCCTTGCGGAACGTTTCTTGCGCCACACTGCGTCGTTTCCGTTGCTCCCAATAGTCCCTTTGCTCGGGGTCCATGGGTGTCGACCGGCCCGCCACCTTGATAAATCGGATGATCGGGGTCGCATTGTGGCGGTAGAGTTGGGCCGTGCCGTCAGTCAACGTCCAGTGTCCGTCACTACGGAAGTATTTGTTCCGCACCCATTTGCTGGATTTGTTCCGGTGCCTCCGCTTTGCCCAGGCCCAGAGCATGGCCCAGACCCTGTGGCTGGCGTAGGTGAACGTCTTCTTGGCGGCGCAATGCCGATAGTAATACGCCCATCCCCGGATTTTTGGTCCGAGTTCGGTAATGACTTTCGACACTGGAGCCTGCTTGTTCGCGTCCAGGTAGGCCTTAAGGTCGGCCAGGTGGCCGAGGACTTTGGCCTTTTGGGGGCGCGTTAGCAGAGTTCTGCCCATGCGCCTGACCTCGAAGCCGAGAAAGTTGAACCCGTCCTCCACATGGACGATGCGGGTCTTTGCTTCGCTCAGTTGTAGGCCCCGTCGGCCAAGGAACTCTTTGACCTTCGGAACGACGTATGCTTCGAGGACTTCCCGTGAGGGCGCAGTGACGACGAAATCATCGGCGTAACGGATGAGGTTAATGCCTCGATCCGCTTTCCGTCGCAGGGTTGGGGGTATTTGGCTCCCATCCTTGCGTTCGGAACCGAGAGTCCGGGATTTGCTCAGAATTTCGGTTCATGCGGCGAGGTGGAAGGTCTGCATCTTGTTGGTGTCCTGACGTTCGGCGATGAATTTCGCGAAGATGTTGGTTTGGTCGGTATTCAACAGAAATTCCG
>DATFYN010000579.1:0-4384 GCA_035315025.1 Myxococcota bacterium | reverse complement strand
TCCAGTTCTTCCTGCAGGTGCGCGAGTTCCCGCGGGCCGTGAGCGCGATGCACTCCAACTGTCCGTTCCCTAAGCTAAGGCAAAGCAACTGGGGTCCCGCCCAGGGGAAGGTCGCCGAGGCCGACCATGCCGCCGCCCGAGGTCCAGCGGGTGGCTTCTTCGGAGGAGGAGGCGGTGCGGCCCGCACCCACGACCACAGGGCCGTCCGCGGAGACCGCTACGGCTTGGCTAGAGATTCCGCCGGGCAAGAAGCGTAGACCGACCAACTTCCGCATGTGTCGCCTCTCCCCAAAAAGGGGCTTTCAAGGAGCGGCGCGGCTCGCGGCTCCCCTTCCCGTGGGCATCCTCCCACGCCCCCGCGGCGGGGTCCACCACAATCGAGTGCGTCACATCTCTCGTGGGCTCTCGTCCGGGGAGTTGGCAACCGGCCGCCGAGCTCTACACCGATCTCGAGCAGGAGAGAACGCAGATCCGCGCGCCTTGCGGCGCCGGAGCCCGTCCTCGACCTCGATCGGCTGCGATCCGTGGCGGAGGCCCTGTTAGCGGGGGGGGCGCTCCGTACGATTGCCGACTCGAGGAATCACGTGCTTACAGCCCGAATGGGCATGGGCGGCATAAGCCGAGACTCCGGAGAATTGGCTCGGACCACTACGCACGAAACAAAGCGAGTGCGTGGAACGAGGCCCCCTGGCGGCCGTGCTTGCCGGAGCGTGCGGGTCGGCGTTCTTCGCGGCGGTGCAGAAGGCCGCCGGTGGCTGAGCCCGGAAGCGACGGGCTGCGCTCAGGCCGGGCGGTACACCTGCGCGGCGTAGTCCTCGAGCATGCGCCGGGCGCTGAAGTCGCGAACCGCCGTGCGCAGCGAGGCGCGCATCCGGCGCAGCCAGCCGCGCGGGATGCCGCTCGCGTCGCGCTCGTAGAACAGCGACGCCACCTCGCGCTCCAACAGCTCGAGCAACGCCGCCGAGTGGCGGGCGTCTTGGGCGTTGGTGTCGACGTCGGTGCTGCCGTCGATAGCCCAGCCGTTCTCGCCGTCGAAGGCCTCGCACCACCAGCCGTCGAGCACACTCACGTGCAGGCCGCCGTTCTGCGCCGCCTTCATGCCGCTCGTGCCGCTGGCCTCGAAGGGCGGGCGCGGCAGGTTGAGCCACACGTCGCAGCCGGCCACGAGTTGCTGCGCCATCTCCATATCGTAGTCGTGCAGGTAGGCGATGCGCTCTCCCACCCGCGGGCTTCCCTTGGCGCTGAACAGGATCTGGACGATCCGCTTGGCCTCGTCGTCCTGGGGGTGCGCCTTCCCCGCGAGCAGGAACTGCATGGCGCGCGGCCCGTCGAGCAGCCGGAGCGCGTGGGGCAGGTTGCCCATGAGCAGGTGCATGCGTTTGTAGGTCGCGAGCCGGCGCGCGAAGCCGACCGTGAGCCGGTTCGGGTCGAAGGCGTGGGCGGCGAGCTCGACGTACGCGCGGGGCTCGCCGCGGGCCAGGCGGTCCAAGGTGGCGCGGTCGCGCACGTAGGAGACCAGCTCGGCGCGCAGCTGGCAGCGCACGGCCCACAGCTCGGCGTCGGGGATCGCGTCGAGCTTCTCCCAGGTGGCGGGGGCGCGGCTGCGGGCCTCCCAGCCCTCGCCGAGGTGACGGTCGAGCAGCGCGCGCATCGGCGGCGCCATCCAGGTCGGCACGTGGACGCCGTTCGTGACGTGGCGGATCGGCACCTCGTCGGGCGTGCGCGCGTGGAACACCGGCTGCCACATGGCGCGGGCGGTTTCGCCGTGCCGCCGGCTCACGGCGTTGGCTGAGCGCGAGATCCGCAGCGCGAACTGGGTCATACCGATCCGGGCGCCGGTGTTGCCGGGGTCGTCGCGCGCCAGCCGCATCAGGCTGTTCCAGTCGGTGTGCAGCTGCTCGGCCAAGTCGGGGTGGGCGGCGATCAGCTCCTCCGGCCTGTAGGTCTCGTTGCCGGCCGGGACGGGTGTGTGGGTCGTGAAGACGGTGCGCGCGCGTACGGCGGCGATCGCGTCGGCGAGGCTGCGGCCGGCGGCGATCTCCGCCGCCGCGAGCTCGAGGGTGGCGAGGGCTGCATGGCCCTCGTTCAGGTGCACGACGCTCGGGTCGATACCAAGCGCGCGCAGCGCGCGCACGCCGCCGCGACCGAGCAGCGCGTACTGCGCGAGGCGGACGTCGAGGTCGCCGGCGTAGAGCCGGGCGTTGATCCAGCGATCGCTGCGCCGGTTCTCCGGCCGGTCGGTGTCGAGCAGGTAGAGCGGCACCCGGCCGACGTCCACGCGCCAGATCTGGGCCTGCACGTCGACGCCGCGCACCGGCACCGCTACCAGCAGCGGCTGTCCTCCGTCGCGGGTCACCAGCGTCGCCGGCAGCCGCTCCGGGTCGACCGGCACCCAGTACTCGTGCTGCCAGCCTGACACGTCGATGCGCTGGCGGAAATAGCCCTCGCGGTAGAGCAGCCCGATCGCGACCATCGGGAGGCGCGCGTCGGAGGCGGCCTTCAGCAGGTCGCCGGCCAGCACGCCGAGGCCGCCGGCGTAGATCGGGAGCGAGGGGTGGACGCCGTACTCGGCGCAGAAGAACGCGACCGGCCGGTCCGCCGGGACGTCGCTGCGCGGCGGCGCGGCGAGCTCCGTCGCGATGCGCTCCTCGAGCTCCAGCGCGCTCCGACAGAGAACAGGGTCCTTCGCGGCGCGCTGGAGAGAGGGCAGCGGCGCCTCCTGGAGCAGCCGGATCGGGTTGTGGTGGCAGATCGCCCAGCGATCGGCATCCACCGCCGCGAACAGCTCGCGGCCGCCTCGCGCCCACGACCACGCGTAGTTGAACGCGAGCCGCGCGAAAGGCGCGAGCGGCGCCGGCAGGCGCGCGGAGAGGTGCTCCGCCGCGCGGCGGACGTCGTCGGAACCGGGGCCTTGCGGGTCGATCTGCATCGGCTCCGTAGCATGGCACAGGCGGGCGCAGTCACCCTGGCCACCTCGAGGCGCGTTCCCTCCCGCGATTCCCCCAGTGCTTCCGCCCGATCACGCGGAGCGCGAGGAAATGAGCTGCGTCGAGGAGCGACGACCGCTTGGCGAGTGCGCCCTTAAAGTAGACGCGCAGGCCTTCCCTTGCCGTGCGGCTCAGTTACGAGCGGAATCCCGGCTGCCTCGAGTGCACCCATTGCCGAAATGCTGGGGCGATCTCGTAGATGTCGCGCGCACCCTGCTGGACCGCGCGCGTGCCGACGACGCTCATGCCACGTCCAGCGAGGCGCCTCACTTCAGGCATTTATCGCGCGATGGTTTGGGAGGTGGCGGTCCGATGAGCGGAACACTCGGGATGACGCAGTCGCTTTCGGGAGGCCGGCGGTCGCCCTCTACGGCCGGAGCACGAACCAGGGAGGGCTCGCCTTTCCAACCACACTTCCGACAGGTTGGACGCTCATAGATCACTTCCGGTTGGTCCGTCCGCGATCCCCGCTCGGGCGCTAGCTTGTACGAGCCACATTCGGGACACGCTTCGGGCACACCGCGGGCATGCCGAATCCACATGGACATGTAGAGTCCGAGGACTTGTTCAGTGCAACCCAGCGCCGCTTCGGCGTCGATGTGTGTTGCGCTCCGCGCGTGCGTTAACCAGCTTACGAACTGCCACGCTGACTTCGCTGTGGATTTGAGCAGCCCGCGGCGCTCCGCATTCGATTGGCCGCCCGCTACGGTATCCGCGATCTTTTCGCTCCAGACGACGAAGTTGGCCTTCTGTGGAGCTTCCTCTTCTTCCGCAAAGGATACGACCGACGAGGCAGCCTGAACCAAGCTAATCAGCGCCTCGCGGCATCGCATGCCAATGGCCTGGAACGCCTCCACTTCGTCGGCCTGCCTGAGCGCCGCAGACGCTTGCTCCAACCTGCGCCAACTAGCCATGAAGGGTTCCACTTCTACATAGCTCCGATCACGTTCACAATTCGGTATCCGAAGGCAAAGCCCCGCGTGGAAGGTCAGCGCGAGGTCCATCTCGGGGAACTTCTCTTGCGAGTAAAGATTCATGGGTTGCGTGATGACCCACCAGCGATCCTGATTGGTGCGTACGTCCCAGATGTCGTGCATCACACTTCCGAGCCTCTCGCTATACACCTTCTGAATGAGGTTGACGCTCTCATCCGGCGCCGCGGACGTCATGTAGTCGATCACGTGCTGCCGTTCTTCTTCTGTCGCGTCAAGCACGGGCGCCACCCCCGCCCGAGGATAGCGCGAATGTTTGCGACATACTAATCAGTACATAGCATAGGCTACACTCGGGGCGCGAAAGAACGACCGCACCAAGGCGGGCCTGCGCCGGATCCGCTCGAGGTCCGCCTGGACGCGGGCGCGCAGCGACTCGCCCTGGCGCAGCGGCTTCTTGCTCAC
>DATFYN010000578.1:0-19014 GCA_035315025.1 Myxococcota bacterium | reverse complement strand
AGCTCCCCCCGCCCAGCGATCTTCCGTGCATCGAAGGGATAGGCGGAGCGCAAGGAGCCTCGCGCGTTAGAGGATCCGCGTCTTGTGGCCCTTCCAGTAGCGGTCCTTTAGAAGACGCTTGTACAACTTGCCTGTCGGATGGCGCGGCAGCTCCGCCTCGAAGTCGACAGAGCGCGGGCACTTGAGATCGGCAAGCCGCTGTCGGCAATAGTCCATGAGCTCGCTCGCGAGTTCCGGACCCGCGTCGGCCATGTCGAAAGGCTGGACGACGGCCTTCACTTCTTCGCCGAAGTCCTCGTTCGGGACGCCAATCACCGCGACATCCGCGACCTTAGGGTGGGTAACCAGGACGTTCTCTGTCTCTTGGGGATAGATGTTGACGCCACCCGAAATGATCATGTGCGCTTTGCGGTCGGTGAGATAGAGATACCCGTCTCTATCGACATAGCCGATGTCGCCCAGTGTGCTCCAGCCTTTCTCATTGCGTGAGCTGCGGGTCTTCTCTGGATCGTTGTGGTACTCGAACCCCGGCCCATTGGCGAAGTACACCATTCCCGTCTCCCCAACCGGGAGCTCGCTGCCGTCCTCGCCGACGATGTGCGCCTCGCCGAGGACGGGTTTGCCTACAGAACCCCGGTGCGCCAGCCACTCCCTCGAATCGAGGGCGGTGAGCCCGTTTCCCTCGGTACCTCCGTAGTACTCGTGCAGGATGGGTCCCCACCACGCGATCATCTGCTCTTTCACCTCGACCGGGCAGGGCGCGGCGGCGTGCACCGCCGCGCGATGGCTCGAAAGGTCGAAGCGTGACCGCTCACGCTCCGGGAGCTTCAGCATCCGCACGAACATCGTCGGAACCCACTGGCTGAAGGTCACGCGGAAGCGTTCGATGAGCCGTAAGGCTTCGAGGGCGTCAAAGTGTTCCATGACGATGCAGGTCCCGCCAAGGCGCTGCACCGAGAGGTTGAAGCGCAGCGGGGCTGCGTGGTAGAGCGGCGCAGGCGAGAGATAGACGGTGTCTGGTCCTGCGCCGTAAAGGTGCGTCACAAGCCGCAGGAGTGCTGGCACGCTGCCCGCGGGCTTCCCGGGAAGGGGCGGCTTCACGCCCTTGGGCCGCCCGGTGGTGCCCGAGGAGTAGAGGAGGTCGCTCCCTTCGAACTCGATCGCGAGGGGGCGCGCGGGGTACGCAGCGACAGACTCTTCGTAAGGCTCGTAGCCGGGAACTATGCCGGACAACATAAGCCGCCGACGGACGCCTGGGAGCCGCTTCAGCAGCACCTCGGCCACGTCGCGCTTGGTATAGGAGGTAAAGAAGACGCGCGCTCCGCAATCGTCGACGATGTATTCGACCTCGGGTGGCGTAAGGCGCGAGCTCACGGCTGTGTAGTACAGGCCCGAGCGTTGCGCTGCCCAGGCGATCTCAAAGAACCGCGGATGATTCTCGAGGAAGAGTGCAATGCCGTCACCAGGGCGTAATCCAACGTCCCACAGGAGTTGGGCGCATCGGTTCGAGCGCTCGTCAAGCTCTCGGTAGTTCACGACTTCGCCTGTCGAAGCCATGACGATGGCGGCCTTTTCGGGAGTTCCCCGAGCGTGCACAGCCGGATACATCTCAGTTGTCCCCTTTCTGTGGGTTTCCGCGGCGTCGCAGGCCGTGTTGCTGCAGTCGCCACACAAGAAGGTCAATCCGGTCTTGCCCAAAGAAGGGTTCACCCTGAAACACCATCGTGGGAACGCCCCAGTGGCCCGCCGCTTCGAGGGCTCTCTCGTTCCCCTCGATTGTGGCATCGAGCTCTGCCTCATGAGCGCCGATCGCCGCGTCGAGCTGGGCGAGGTCAAGACCAGCACGCCTCGCCGCGTCGGCGAGGTGAGCGCCTTGGTGCCACCCCACCACGCGGCCACCCCAGATCACCCGCGAAACCTCATCGATAAAGGCGAGACCCTTTCCGCGCCGGGCGGCTTCCGTCCCGAGGCGGGTCAGACGGTGAATGTAGGGTTGCTCTTGCGGGATGCGGCGATTCGCGTAGTCCTGGACCACGGGATCAGGGCGCGGCCAGCCGAAGTCGAGGCCCAAGAACTCTGCGATGCGGCGAGTGTCGCGCAAAAGGTACGGGCCCCACAACGGATTCGCGCGGCTGAAGAACTGGGGATCGCGCACGGCGATGGGTCTCACCGGTCGTACGGCGATCTCCAGGTCGTACTCCGCAGCAAGCGCCACAAGCCGAGGCGTTGCGAGGTAGGAGTAGGGGCTGCGAAACGACCAGAAGAGATCGATCGACAAGCTCCCCTGCGAGACCCCCGTCGTCATTGTTCCTCCTCCATCGCTTCGGCGATCGCACCGGCTCCGCCTCGTCCACCAAAGGGTCCCGGGTATCCGGTGAGCGCACGCGACGGCGCCGCCGAATAGAACGTGAGGCACGCAAAGCTCTTGATCCCCTTGAAGAGCGTGCGCTTCCAGTCTACGGAAGAGCGCATGAGATCCGCGAGAACCGCGTCTTGAGCAGAGGGGCTGAGCGCGGTGAACGGACGCAGCTTCCGCACGAAAGGGAAGGGTGCGAACTCTAGGACCAGGAGGCCCGCGCGCAGCGGGGGCGCGAGCTCCGGCAACCGCGCGAGCCATGCGTCGGCGATCTGGGCAGGGTTCACGACACCGCGTTGGATGAGTTCTGCCGGCCCCGGTCCCAGGAGGCGCCCCGCGGCGGCTTGGAATACGGCGTACGTGCGGGGCGTGAGCTGCGTAAGCGCCACTTCGGGTGGCGGTCCGATCTCGTTCTTTACGGGGAGGCAACCCAGGGGCCAATATCCAGCTGCCGTGACCGCGCCTGCAAGTCGCAGGAACGCGCGTCGATCCAACGCCGAAAGCGCGCTCGCAACGCTGCTCTCGGTAGCTGCGACCACTCCGCCGTTCACGTCCCACTCAGGTCCGAGATCCCTCGCGTCGCGACTGCATCCGCGATACGGAGCGCGTTCGCGAGGATCGTAATCTGCGGATTCACTCCGGTATTGGAAGGGAGGGAGGACGCGTCACTCACCACCACGCCCCTCACACCAAACAGACGCCCCTCTTGGTCGCAGGCGCCTCGCTCGGGCCCGCGTGCCATGCGTGCCCCGCCGAACAGGTGAACAGCATAGAGAAGGCTCACACGGCCGGGGTCGAGGGGCTCCGGCGGGATGCGCGCAAGGTCCGACTCGCTCCGCACAGGGCTCGAGCCGTTTAGCGGCAAATAGACCTCAAGGGCGCCTGCCGCGAGGTAAGCCCGCGCGATGGCAACCATCCCGTCGCGCAGGCGCCCGAGGTCTTGGGCTCCGAGGGTGTAGTGCAGCTGCGGTTCGTCGGTCTCCCCAAGTCTCACGCGCCCGCGTGCTCGGTCGCGCAGCACGACAAGGGCACGCGCGAGGAAAGGCAAGACAGACATAAGGCGCGCGTGCTCCGTCCCGAAGCCAGGGAGGGCCGACGCCGTCGCGATCGGATGCACGCTGGTATTCTCGAGCATAAAGCCCGGACCGGTCCTCCCGTTCACATCGCTGAATTCACTCACTGCATAGGCCATGGTCGGGCCGTAATAGCCGTGCACGGGCTCCGAAAAGCGCGCAGTCACGTGGAGACTCGTGTGGAGCTGAACGCCTGCGCCGGCGCCCGCTGCGAAACACGCGAGTCCACTTCGCAGGAGAAGCGCCGGCGTGCCGAGGACACCGGCCGCGACGCAGACAAGCGGCGCTTCAACCCGCAGCGTTCCCACGGGGTGACGCGTCACGGGATCAAGCCGGCACGCGAGGACAGCCTCGGCACGGCCGCCTTTGACTTCGATTTGATCCACACGTGTGTCGGGCAAGAGGCGCGCGCCCGCCGCCTCCGCGCGCGGAACAAAGGTGCGCGCCGTCGACTGCTTGGCTCCTGAGGGACAGCCAAAATTGCAAAGACCGAGGTTTGCACATCCCTTCACGCTCCGCGGCATTGCCTCGCCGGCCCAGCCAAGCCGCGCGGCTCCGAGTCCAAGGCGGTGCGCATTGCGGTTCAAGTGCTCGGGTCCAGTGGGTGAGGCATTGATGTCCCCCCAGGCGCGGTCGACGTGAGGCGCAAATGCCGCGTCGGTGAGTGCGTCGAGGCCGTCGTCCTCACGCCACGACGCCAGTACCTCAGGGGGTGGTCGCCAGCAAAGAGCGTCGTTGATCAGCGTCGAGCCGCCAACACATACGCCCGCATAGATCGAGAGACCGCTGCCTCGTGTCACACTCATCGTATAGAGGCGCGCAGTCATCTCCCCCTCATCGCCCGTGAGTTGCGCGGGGTCGAGGCGGGGCCCTGCGTCGAGGAGGACGACGTCGAAGCCGGCCTCGGCGAGGTGTGCCGCGACGGGTGCCCCGCCCGCACCCGTCCCGATCACGACGGCGTCGGCGCGGAGGGTCTGGTGGGACGGGGAGCCATGCATGAAGGGGGCAGTATACGACGCGGAGCAAGGTGATCGGCCGCACGTGGTGGGGTAGAGTCAGGACCGATCCATTCACCCAATCGAGCATCACAGGAGGCCGCACGATGTCCGAGTTCACGATGACGATCGATGGCAAGGGAGTCGCAGGTGCGGGCAACTTCGGAGTCGTGAATCCGGCCACCGGCGAGGTCTTTGCCCAGGCTCCCGACTGCTCGAAGGCGCAGCTCGACGGCGCGATGGAAGCCGCGCAGCGGGCGTTTCGCGCCTGGCGCCGCGACGAAGAAAAGCGCAGGCAGATCCTGCGGGACTGCGCTTCCGCGTTGAAGGCTCAGATGGGCGAGCTCGCGAAGGTGCTGACGCAAGAACAGGGGAAGCCCCTCGCTCGGGCTACGGAAGAGGTCTTCGGTGGGGCCGTCTGGTTCGAGGTCACCGCGGGCCTGCAGATCCCGATCGATGTGCTTCAGGACAACGAGCAAGGGCGCATCGAGGTGCGACGCAAGCCCTACGGCGTGGTCGGTGCCATCACGCCCTGGAACTTTCCACTGCTCCTCGCCATCTGGAAAATCGCGCCCGCTCTCCTCGCAGGGAATACCGTGGTACTCAAGCCCTCGCCCTTCACCCCCCTTACCACGCTAAAGCTCGGCGAAATCCTGCGCGACGTGGTGCCCGCCGGGGTCGTGAACATCGTTTCCGGCGGGAACGAGCTTGGTGCCTGGATCTCCGCGCACCCCACCGTGCGCAAGGTCTCGTTCACCGGCTCGGTCGCCACGGGCAAGAAGATCTCGATTGCCGCAGCGCCGGACCTGAAGCGGGTGACGCTTGAGCTCGGCGGGAACGACGCCGCGATCGTGCTGGGGGACGTGAACCCAAAGCAGGTCGCGGAAAAGCTCTTCTGGGGAGCTTTCTCCAACTCCGGCCAGATCTGTTCGGCGATTAAACGCCTTTACGTGCACGAGGATATCTACCAGCAGATCGTCGAAGAGCTCACCACCATCGCAAAGAACGTGAAGATGGGAGACGGTCTCGATCCCCAAACCCAGCTTGGACCGATCAACAACAAGCCGCAGCTTGAGCGGGTCGTGGAACTCGTCGACGACGCAAAGAAGGCGGGTGCGAAGATCCTGACCGGCGGCCACCGACGCGCTGGAGGTGGCTACTTTTATGAGCCGACGCTCGTCACCGGGATCTCCGATGGTACGCGCCTCGTGGATGAGGAACAGTTTGGACCGGCCCTCCCGATTCTCACGTTCCGCAATGTGGAGGACGCGATCGAGCGCGCGAATGCCACGCATTTCGGGCTCTCGGGCTCGGTGTGGACGCGTGACATCGAACGCGGGAAGGCGCTCGCGTCAGAACTAGAATGCGGGACGGGCTGGGTGAATCAGCATCTCGCAATCGTGCCCTTTGCTCCGTTCGGTGGATCGAAGTGGTCGGGCATCGGCTACGAGAACGGCCCCTATGGGCTCGCTGCGTTCACCGAGCTCCAGGTGATCAATACCGCGAAGGGCTGAGCTTCCGAGCGTTAGGCATCGCCCGGAAAGATCTGATCGATCCGCGCCTCGAGCTCGGGTGGTATGCGAACGCCCGAGGCCTTGGCGTTCTCATCGATCTGTTGAATTCGCGTCGCGCCAACGATCACGCTTGAGACGTTGCGGCGGCGCAGGCACCACGCCAGCGCCAGCTGGGCGAGCGTCACGTCGAGCTCTTTTGCAATCGGCCGGAGCGCATCGACCCGCTCCAGCACTTCGGGCCGCAGAAAAGCCTCCATGAAGCCGCTGCGCTCCTTGTCGGCTGCGCGCGTTCCCGAAGGTCGGCTTCCGGGCGCGTACTTTCCGGTCAGGACACCCTGTGCGAGAGGACTCCACACGACTTGGCCAAGGCCCTCCCGTTCGCAGACCGGGATGACCTCGCGCTCAATGCGGCGGCGCAACATCGAGTACTGGGGCTGGTTCGAGATTGGCCGGAAAGCGTGGCGTTGATCGGCCACGCGACACGCGTCGACGATCTCGGACGCACGCCACTCCGACACTCCCCAGTACAAGACCTTCCCCTGCCGCACGAGATCGGCATAGGCTTGCGCGGTCTCTTCGATCGGCGTTGTGGGGTCGGCGCGATGGCACTGATGTAGATCCACGTAGTCGGTGCCGAGGCGGCGAAGTGAGGCCTCGACGCTTTCGAACAGATGCTTGCGGGAGAGCCCCCGGTCGTTCGGCCTCTCCGACATCGGGAAGAAGGCCTTGGTCGCAATCACCACATAGGTCCGCGGGATTCCATGGAGAGCCTCGCGCAGCGACTCCTCGGCTGCACCGTGGGCGTACACATCCGCGGTATCAAAGAAGTTGATGCCAATGTCGTAGGCACGCCGTACGACCGCGCGCGTCGCGCTCGTATCGACGCTCGATCCGAAGGTGAGCCATGAGCCAAGCGAGACCTCCGAGACGCGGAGTCCGCTCTTGCCGAGATTGCGATATTCCATGCGGGGTACTCTACCTCCCGATTCCTGCGAGTGCGCGCGCCGCAGCGACATGAGGCGCGAGATCGACTTCCTTGCGCAGTGTGATTCGCATGGCCTCGGGAGCCCCCGCCCCATGCAGCGACTCGTGAAGGAAGTAGGTGCTCCCCATGCCATGGGTTAAGAACTCGAGGAGGCGCAGAATCCGCATGCGGTCCTCGGGATCGACTCCACTGCGCGTCGACATGAACTTGCGGACCACGGGTCCGAGCTCTGGATGGCGAAGGTCGCGCTCGGAGGGAAGCGTCGTCATCGCACCTCCGGCGAGGTCCGCCGCGAGGCGGGCGATCTCGAAGGGAAAGCGCGTGACGTTCAGTTTTGTGACGACCAGGTTTGGGATCCAGACGTCTTCGACCTGCTCGCCGCGCGCGCTCGCCGCGACCGCACAGGCGTACATGGTCTCCGTCAAGTGGATCATCTCCGTGAGCTTGTCCTGAACGATTGGGCGTTCAAGCACCCCGTGCATGTCCGCGATGGTCGCCGCCGCGCCGATGACCACGTCTGCGATGCCGACTTTGCAACCTCCGTAGCAATGGCGATGGAAGGAACCGAAGTAGTGGACGAGGTCGCGGGTCGCGGTCGTCTCACCGTTTAAGAAGATTCGTTCCGAAGGCACAAAGACATCGTCAAACACAAGCAGCGACTCGCAACCTCCGAATCCCGCGAGCCCGACGTCGATCTCGCTGCCCTCGGCGCGGCGGTCGTCACCGGGCTGCGAGAGTAGATATGGTACACGCCCGGCGCATTGGACGGGACGGCGGCCGCGATTGCCCAATCTTCTTTCCCAGATCGGCAGCCCATGGGCAGGACAAGATGCCAGTGCGCGTGGGGAGCGGAGGTCTGGTGCGCCTTCGCCCCTCGGAGAACGACCCCATCGCGGCGGCGCTCGATGACGCGCAGGTAGAGATCAGGGTCGCCTTGTCGCGACGGACTCTTGGTGCGGTCGCCCCGAGGATCGGTCATCGCGCCGGAGAGGGCCCAGTCGTGATCGTGCGTCTCGCGCAAGAAATGATCGAGCCGAGTGCGGTAGTCGGTGTGATGCTCCCGGTCCACGCGTCTTGTGACGATGGCGAGGGCGTTCAGTGCGTCCAGACCCGGCGAGCGCAGGGCACCCCGTCCCGTGCGCCGACCTACCGCGCGCTCCCATTCGATCCGCCTGAGTAGGTCGTCCCGCGACCGCCACAAAATATTTGAGACGTTGATCCGCTCGCCCGTCAGGTGAGAGGGAGCCGTCATCATGTCCTGCGTCCGCGGATCGAGGGCCATCCGGTACGTCTCCGCCAGGCAATTGGCTGCAGGGAACGTCACCGGATGGTCGACGGGATTCGCGAGCTTCTCGCCCCGGAACCAGACCGCGATCCCGCGCTCGCGAATCGAATCGAGGTAGGCCTCGGGGGTCATCAGCATGGAGGCGATTCTACCGCGACCGACCTCGCCGATCCGCGCTAGGATCGCGCGCACATGCTCGGCTTCATAGCGCCGACCCGCCCCGACTGGTTCCCGCGGGTCCTTCAGCAGATCGACGAGGTCCTCGTCGATCACGCCCACTGTGAGAAGAAGGCCGCCGGCGCCGCCGTGTCGTTGCTTTTTCGCTGCGTGGAATACCCGTCCTTTCTCGAGCCTCTTTCCCAGCTCGCGGGCGAAGAGCTCGAGCACTTTCGCGCCGTCTTGGGGGTGCTTGCCAAGCGGGGGATCGCGTTTCGACGCCAGCGTCCGAGCCCCTATGCGGGGCGCCTGCTCCGCGCCGCGCGCAACTTCGAACCCGCGCGACTTGTGGACGAGTTCCTGTGCTGCGCCCTCATCGAGGCGAGGAGCTGCGAGCGGTTCCGGATCCTCGCCGACGCCCTACCGGACCAAGAGCTCGCCCACTTTTATCGAGGGCTCCTCGCCGCAGAAGCCAGGCATCATGGGGTCTATGTCGATCTCGCCTCCGAAGTTATGCCACGCCCGGAGGTCCGTGCTCGCCTCCGTGAGCTTGCGGAGCACGAGGCGCAAGTCCTGTCGGAGATGCCGACCCTCCCGCGGCTTCACACCTAGGGTTGGGGTCCTCTAGGGCACGGCCGTCGCCCGCGGCGCGCACGAAGCGACGGCCTGCGATCGCGGCGCAGATGGGCCCACTCACTATCAGGAGCGCCGGCACGAGATTGTGAAAGCTCACGAGGTCCCACATCGACTCGATGCCAGAGATCGAGTGCGCGAAATACGTGATGACCGCCACACCAGGAATCGTTCCGAGCGCGGTTCCACCCACATAGTCAAGGAAGCGCATGCGCGTCGGCCCGAATACCCAGTTGAGCGTTGGAAGGAGCGGGAGGAAGACTCGAGCCACAAAGACCGTCCGGAAGCCGTTTCGTGCGGCGTGCTCGTCAAGTGCGCGGAGTCGTTCGTAGCGCAGGAGAAAGCTCGACTGGAGGGCATCGCGCAGAAAATAGCGAGCCAAGCAAAAGGTGAGCGAGGCCCCCACGAGGGTCGCTGTCCAGCCATAGAGAAATCCTCGGAGGGGACCGAAAAGCACGCCGCCCGCAGCGATCACCAGGATTTCGGGCAGGTGCAGGAGCATGCAGAGAACGCAAGTGGCGACGAAGACCAGCACGCCGCGAGGGCCGTGCGCGGCGACCCGAGTGCGGAGCGCGTCGAGGCTAATCGACGCGCGCAAACCGAAGTGGTGATGCAGCCAGAATAGGCCCGCGACGAAAAGAACGAGCAGCAGCGGGCGCAGCCAGCGGCGAATCGACGGGGCCCAAGTGCTCATGGACGCTCGGCAGTATTCCAAACGAGCCTTGCGCCGAAAAGAGCGACCCTCCCGTTGACGCGGCGCCATCTTCGGGCGCAAAGTCCGCGTGCGGCGCGTGAACCGGCGCGGCATGGACCGGATGCTCGGTCGAGAGGAGGAGAGCCATGGACATCGTGACGGAACGAGTGCAAATCCCGATACCCGGCGCAGGCCAGATGGGCGGCTATCTCGCAAGGCCCAAGGATGGAGCCCCGCGCCCCGCGGTCATCGTCTACATGGAGATCTTCGGCATCAACTCTCACATTCGCGACGTCACAGAGCGGGTGGCCCGGGAAGGGTATGTGGCGCTCGCACCGGACTATTTTCATCGCACGGGGCCCGGCGTCGAATACGGCTACGACCAGGCGGGGAGGGAGGCTGGAATCAAGCTCCTCTCGGGGATCACTGCGGAAGGGATGATCGCTGACGCGCGTGCCGCGATCGCGTGGCTGCGCCAGCAGCCTACGGTGCGGGGCGACCGAATCGGCGCAATGGGCTTCTGTATCGGCGGGCATATGACCTATCTCACGGCCTGCGAGGCCGACGTGCGGGCGGCTGCAAGCTTCTACGGCGGCGGGATCGCCGCGCCGGCGGGACCCGGTGGTGCGGCCTCCACGATTAGCCGAACCTCGAAGATCCGCGGCAAGATCCTTTGCTTCTACGGCGGAAAGGACGCCCACATCCCTGCACCACAGGTGGACGCCGTTCGTGAGGCGCTCCGGAAGGCGGGTACGAAGCACGAGGTCGTCCTGTACGACACGGCCGACCACGGTTTCTTCTGCGATCAGCGCGCGACCTACCAGCGCGAGGCGGCCGAAGACTCTTGGCGACGCGTGAAGACGCTCTTCGCGGAGGAACTCGGACGGTAGCGAGCCGCTCACTCGCCTCCCGTGAGCTCGAAGCGGATCGGAATCGAGAGGCGACCGTGGACGACGGGGAGCCCGGTCACGCTTGTCACCGCGTGCTCAGCGGCGTTGTCAAGGAGCGTTGTCCCTGACGACTGCGCGAGCCGCACACCCCGGGTCCGGCCCTCATCGGTCACCTCGAACTCTACGACCGCGGCGCCGGCGACATCGTGCCAGCGTGCGAGGGGGGGATAGGCAAGATTGCCCTGGATCCGTCGGCGGATCTCCTCAAGGCGTGCATCGACGCTCGGTCCGTGCGCAATGGCGTCGACGATGACCTTAGCGCTCCGCTCGTGCGGGGGTGCCGCAGCGAGCTCATCGGCCCGGAGGCTCGCGGTCGTGCCAAGTGCCGCTATGAGTCCGACTCCAGCAACCCGATTGACGAGGGAACGCCTTCTCATGGCCTCGCTCGGATGGTGACACCGACCACGAAGTAGCGCTGGGGCGACGGGTAGAATCCGACGTCGTTCGGAGTCGGCTGAAGAGGTACGAAGGTATGCCGGCCTCCGAATTCATCGTATTGGCGATTGAACAGGTTGCGGATGGCAAATGTCACTTGGAGGCGGAGCCTTTCGCTAAAGGCCATTGGACGGAAGCCGGCCACAAGATCGTAGACGGCAAACTTGGGCAGCTTCGGCAAAGAGTTCGCAAAGTCGTTCGCGAGGTACCGACTGCCCACGATGTTCGCGTTCATCCCGATGTCGAAATCATACGGGAGCTTTAGCACAAAGCCCGCCGTACCTCGGTGAACCGGTGTGATGGGCACCCGACTTCCATCAAGGCCGGTCAACGGATCAAAGACAATCCGTGCATCATCGAGTGTATAGCTGCCATAAAGTTCGAGGCAGTCCCAAGGCCGGACCGAGAGCGAAGCCTCGATTCCGCGATGGCGGGTGCGCTCGATATTCACGTTTTCCCCGCCCAGACCGCCGAATTCCTGCACGTTGGAGTCGAAGATGATCTCGTTATGTACTTCCATGAGATACAGGGCAAGGCCTGCGGTCACGCTCTGGCTGCGCCACTTAAAGCCCGCCTCATAGTTGTCTGATGTCTGGGGCACAAGCAGTGGATTCTCGCCGAAGACCCCGGCTACTTCGAGCAGGCTCGGAAAACGGAAGGCGCGTGCATAGGAGACATAGACAGAGGCGGGCTCCACAATTCGATAGGTCAGCGCGCCATGAGGACTCCACTCGGAGGGGCGCTGGAAGAAGTTCTGCGGCTGGCCAGGGAACACGGTCTGCTGCTCAATATTGTCGCTCGCCTCGTCGTACCGCAGACCCACGCTCAAGAGCAGATCGTCCGTGAGATGGAGTTCCTCCTGCGCGTAGAGGGCCCACGTTTCGCGCGAGCTGCGCGACGTCTCGGGTGTCGAGGGCATTCCCAAAACGCTAAGATTGGTGTTGAGCGAGGCATCGTCTCGGCGCAGGTCCGTTCCGAAAATGAAGCGGCTTCTGAGCGCGAAAAGCGGCGCGTCGACTTGCGCCTGGGTATTTAGCCCATTGGCTTGTTGATCGAAATCGCCTGAAAAGACAAAGGTTGAATCTCCGGAGGCCGAAGTATCGTGTTTGTCCCAGGTATAAGGTGAAAATGTGATCAGAAGATTTTCAACCGGTGTTACCTCGAGCGTCATGCTTGCGTGTCGAACCGTGGCGTCGTCGAAGTTCTGGTTGAGGCTTGGGTCTGCGGCCTGAGGTCCGAGACCGCACGACGTCCCAGAGATAATCTCGGCTGCCGTGCAGGGTTGAATCTGAGCGCTGGTGAGCGCTCCAGGGATTTGACTCTGATAGTCCTGATAGCCCCCCGAAACGGACAGGGCGATGCGATCGGTGAACACGTAGCGGAAGTTCGTTTCGACGTCCCGCGAGCGGAACTCGGCACGGTCCCGGTAGTCATTCGAGCTGTCGTAGTCTGCGAAGAGGGAAGCGGTGAGCGGACCGTCGGTCCCGCCCGCGTGCAGGCTCTGTTCCACGGTGTGGCGGCTGCCTCCGATCTTGCCATAGCCGCCGTAGACGGTGTGCGAGTCGAACTGCGGCTTTCCCTCCCGGCCGCGTGTGAAGATCTGGATGGTGCCGCCGACGGCATTGTCACCGTAGAGCGCGCTCGTCGGCCCACGCACGATCTCCACGCGGTCGATGTCATCGAGATCGATGAGCGCCCAGTCCGTGACGCTTGTCGAGGGTTCGTTTGTGCGCCGACCGTCGACCAAGACCAGCATGCTCGAGCCCCCGCCGCTCCCGTTCGCGAAGCCGCGGGCCTCGACGTCGTAGCCCGTCGGGCCCGAGGTCGTGTTTGTCACGAAAATTCCCGCCTCGCGGCGGAGGAGCTCGGGCAGATCGCGAACTCCACTTTGCTCGATCGTGGCGCGATCGATCACCGTGACATTGCCCGGAGTGTCGAGAACGGTGCGTGAGGCGCGCGTCGCAGTGATTGTGGCCTCCCCAACAGAGTGCGGGGGACTTGCCGCCGGGGGCGGGGTTTGCGGCGGAGGCGTCGCATTTTGGTCCGTTTGGTCCGTGGGAGGCGTCGGCTGGGCCGTGGCGTCCGCAGGCGCAGACAGCTCGTCCGCTTTTCCCCCGGAAGGAGCACACAGGGAAGCCAGCACGATTGAGAAGCACGCCCTCGCAAGCCAGGGCCGCGCCTTGCGGCCCGTGCGGCAGCGCGAAGGCAGAGCCACCATGGGACCTCCCTTCACCTCCGCGGAGCACGGTGAGGGGACGCCCCCGGACGGACTTCGCCATCAACCCGGGACGCCACGCACCGCTCTTTCCACGAAGAGCAGTTGCACGTCTTCACGCGCCCAGGCAGGTCTCCTGGCTCATGGGTGTACGGCGTACGCTTGGGGGTAGAACCCCTCGCGTCGCGCCGAGCGCTCCGTCCGCGCCTTCCCTAGATCCATGCGATCCGGTGGCAGCGCTGCAGTCGGAACTCCCCAAACACAGTGGCGGGACCGCGGCCGATTCTCACGGCCTTCCCTTTTCACCCGTGTCGGGCACCTAGGCGACGACAGACGGGCTTATACCACCCGTCTTGCGACCCGGTCAATGCGCGGCGGGGATTTGCCCGGCTTGACCTCGGAGCTTACCGCTCGGTAAGCTCCGCCCGTTTGGGGGGACCTGGCGCCGCAAGGAGACCCGAGATGAATCGCAGCCGCTTCGATACTGATGCGCTCGTTCGGAGCGTGTTCCAGGACGACTACGGCTTCGAGGCCAGCAAGCTCGAGGCGCTCTACAGCAAGGCGAAGCGCCATCAGTGGAACGCCGAGCTCGATGTCGATTGGATGGAGTACGCCCCAGACGCGCAGATCCTCGATCCCAAACGCGACATCCTCTCGCGTCTCGGTTGCGTGCAGGAGCTTCCCGATGCGACGCGGCACAAGCTCTACCGCGAGGCTGCCATCTTCACGCTCTCCCAGGTGCTCCACGGCGAGCAGGCGGCTCTCATGACATGCGGCCAGCTGGTGAACGCGGTTCCCGACGTGGAGGGCAAGTTCTCGGCAGCGGTCCAGGTCATGGACGAAGCGCGACACATAGAAGTGTTTGCAAGGTATTTGGCACTCCTTGGCCACTACTATCCGATCGACCCGGATCTCCAGGCCATCATCCAGCAGCTCCTTACCGAGCCCGACTGGGAAGCAAAATGCGTGGGGATGCAAGTGATCCTCGAGAGTGTTGCTCTCGGATTCTTCCGCTTGGGCGTCGAGATGTCTGAGGAGCCTGTGCTCCGACAGTTTATCGGTCGCGTCCACGAGGACGAATCACGGCACGTGGCGTACGGCGTCCTCACGCTTGAAGAGCGCATCCCGCAGCTCGACGAACCGACGCGGCACCGACTCGAAAACTTTGCGTATGACGCTGTCTGCAGGATTGCAGGTCGCGCGCAACCAACCTTCACGACCCAGATGCGCGCGCTGCAAGCCGCAGGCGTCGACGCAGCAACGTTTTTCCCGAAGCTGATCGCCGAGTTCTCAAACCCGGAGGGAATCGACTTCACAGGTCTCGCAGACCCGATTGTCGATACGGTGATTCCGAACCTGATTCGCGTCGGCCTCGTGCCGGAGCGCCTCCTGACCGGTTATCTCGCGCAGGGCTTCCGCATCGACCTCGCCGCAGGCGCTCTCGAGGATCTCCATACCTTCCACCCCGATGCGAAAGAGGCGCGCGCACAGCTGCATGTCCAGGGCCAGAGCGCGGCCCGTCCTTGGTAACGGCGGAGCCGATCACGCTCGCCTAGGACGCGAGCACGTCCTCGAGCGCCTCGGCCAGGCGCCCGACACTCTCCTCGGTGGCGTTCTCTCCCATAAGGCCGATCCGCCAGATCATTCCGGCGAGCTTGCCAAGGCCGCCGCCGACCTCGATTCCGTGCCGATCGAGGAGCCGCCTGCGCACCGCCGCCTCTCCCTTCTGGAGAACACGCTCTGGCAAGCGCAGCGAAGTCAGCATGGGCAAGCGGTGGGGTTCTGCGACGAGCGGAGAAAAGCCAAACCCCTCTACAGCGGTGAGCAACGCAGCCGCCGCGCGGCGGTGCCGCGCTTCGCGGGCGGACATCCCCTCTTGCTCGACGCGGCGCAGCGCCTGGGCCAGGCCGCGTACGGCGGAGACGGGGGCGGTGTGGTGGTAGATGCGCTCGGAGCCGAAATAGCCGGCGAGGAGCGAGACGTCGAAGTACCAGCTTTGCACGGGGCGGCGCCGCGCCCGGACACGCGCCAAAGCGCGTTCGCTGAAGCTCGCGGGCGAGAGGCCAGGTGGGCAGGATAGACACTTCTGAGTGGCACTGTACGTGGCGTCTGCGCCCCAGCGGTCGAGCGTAACAGCAAGCCCGCCAAGTGAGGTGACGCAGTCCAGTACGAGGAGCGCTCCTGCCTCGCGCGCGGCACGCGCGATGCCCGCCACAGGCTGACACACGCCCGTCGATGTCTCAGCGTGCACGAATGCGACGACCGCGGGGCGCGTGCGCAAAATCGCGTCCGACATGGCGGCGTCGTCCAGAGCAGTGCCAGGCTCGGTCTCCACCCGCACGACCCGCCCGCCGATTCGTCCGGCAACGTCGCACATCCGTTCACCGAAAACGCCGGCGACTCCGATGACGATGGGGTCACCCGGCTCGAGCAGATTGGCCAGGCAGGCCTCCATGCCCCCGCTTCCGGTTGCAGAAAGGGGGATCGTGAGCCGATTTTCGGTCTGAAAGAGTCGCCGCAAGCGCTCCTGGACCTCGTCCATCTCGGAAAGGAACGCGGGATCGAGGTGCCCGACCAGCGGCTGGGCCATCGCGGCCAGGACCGCAGGATGGACGTTCGAAGGGCCGGGGCCGAGGAGCAGGCGAGGCGACTGGGAAGGACTCATCATGGCTACATCTTAGACGCGGTTCGGTTGACACTGAAGGGATCGACCCGTACCTTCTCGTGAACCGTTATCTCGCGTGTGCCGCTCTCCTCGCGGCACATTACCTGGGTCCTCCACGGGAGATTCTGCGCGCGTGAAGCGCTGGCTCGTGGCTCTTCTTGGAATCGCTCTGGCCGTCGCGGCGTTTCTCGCTGTTGCGACAGCACGGCGTGCCGTCCTGTCGGCGAAACCGCGTCCCAACCCCCTCCCGCACGCAGAGATTGACGATGCTTCTCGCGCACAGCTCGAACGGGTGATCCGCGATTCGGAGCGCGAGGAGCCGCATTCCAAGTGAGTGTGTTTCTGCGGACCCGCGAGAGCTATGAAAAGGAAGAGCTCGAGCGGCTTGCCCCCTACGCGGTAAAGAGTGCCGAATCCTCGGGGCGTGTCGTGCCTGAGGCAGCCCACCCCTATCGAACCGCGTTCCAGCGCGATCGGGACCGAGTCGTGCACTCGCGCGCCTTCCGGCGGCTCGAGTACAAGACGCAGGTGTTTGTCTACCACGAGGGTGACCACTACCGAACGCGCCTCACGCACAGCCTGGAGGGCGCCCAGATCGCCCGCACCATGGCGCGAGCCCTCCGGCTAAATGAGGACCTTGCCGAGGCAATCGTCCTTGCCCACGATCTGGGCCACACCCCTTTCGGTCATGCCGGCGAACGAGCGCTCCACCGCCTTTTGAAGGAGGCGGGGGGCTTCGATCACAATAGGCAATCACTCCGCGTGGTGGACCTCCTCGAGGAGCGATACCCGGGTTTCCGGGGGCTCAATCTGACTCGAGAAACACGTGAGGGGATTCTGAAACACGGGGCGCCCTGGGAGCACCCGGTACCGCTCCCGCCACAAACGCCGGAGCGCTCGCTGGAGGCACAACTCGCGGATCTCGCTGACGAGATTGCGTACACCAACCACGATCTCGACGATGGCCTGCGCTCGGGTCTGCTCACGCTCGAGATGCTCGAGTCGTGCGAACTGTGGTCGCAGATGCGGCGCGGCGTCGAGCAGCGCACCGCGGGTGCATCCGAGCGGGTTGTGCGTGCGCAGATTATCGTGGCACTGATCAACCGTATCGTCACGGACGTCGTCGAAGAGAGCGCGGCAAGGCTGGGCAAGCTCGGCGCCAGATCGGTCGATGAGATTCGGGCCTCAACGACTCCCCTTGTCCAACCTTCGGAAGAGATCGCGCAGGCAGCGCGGGAACTGAAGCGCTTCCTGTTCGAAAACCTCTATCATCACCCCCGGGTGCTGCGCATGAACCGTAAGGCAGAGCGGATCCTCGGGGATCTTTACCGAATCTATCGGGACGATCCGCGTCAGCTGCCAAGGCACGTGATCCGACGCTTCGCCGAAGACGGCGAAGCACGCGTGATTGCCGACTACATCGCTGGGATGACGGACCGGTTCGCCCTTGCCGAGCACAAGAAGCTGCTGGATCCCCATGAGCCCGTCTGAGGCGGTGGCCGCGCCGGTGCAGGTTGTACTCGTGACTGCGCCCGACGCTGAGGTGGGAGCCCGTCTCGCGCGCGTAGTCGTGGAGGAGCGTCTCGCGGCGTGCGTCAACCTCGTGCCCGGTGTTCGCTCGATCTACCGCTGGGCGGGCGCCGTCCAGGAGGACGATGAGGTGCTGCTCGTGATCAAGACGAGGGAGGATCGCGTCGCAGCGCTGAGCCGGCGCGTACACGAACTCCACCCCTACGAACTTCCCGAGCTGATCGCGGTCGGTGTCCTCGGAGGCAGCGAGCGCTATCTCGAATGGCTGCGCGGGGAGGCGGCGCCGTGAGCCTCGCGGAAGCGCTCGAGGGCGCGGCGTCGGCGCTCCCCTCGCTCGGAGACTCGATCCGTCCCGCGAACGGCGATCCCTCACGGGTGCTGACGGCGCTGCGACCCGCCGATCGAGTGGAGGTACTGGCTTGGCTCTTTTCCCACCAGCCGGACGCCGGTGCCGAGCTCGCCAACGCATGGGGCGATGAAGAATCAGGAGTCGAGGCCGTGTTCGGCGTGGATGAGACTGCCCTTGCAAAGGCAGGACGCAAGGCGCTGCGGCGCGTGGTGCACGGGCTGCGTGCGCGCGGCATCGCTCCAGCCCCTCCGCCGCCGCGAAAGGTTGTGGCGACGCTCCCGCGCGTCGAGGAGGAGATTGAGGCGGCCTTCCTCTCGTCGATCGACCCGTCGGGTGCGCGCGTGGCCTACCTTGTGGAGTCGGCTGCGGGGGCGGGAGCCCGCCTTTTCGAGATGGTGCTCGACGAAGAGCGCGGTGTGGTCGAGTTTTCGGCCTATACGGCGACGCGGGGAGAGGCCCGACGCTTCGTTCGAACCGCGCTCTCGCGGGAGGACTCGCCCGCGACCGAGGTGGCGGCCGATTCACTGCGCGCACTGATCGCGCGCATCGCTGCGGGCCAGCCCCGCGACCGCGCCTTGCCACGCGCCTTCGCCGAGTGGCGAAGTCGCGTCACGACCCACGCCCGCGACGCGCGTACTCCGGGGGAGCTCGCGCGGGCGGAGCTCCATAACCCGGCCCATGACGTTGGCAAACGTGCAGCCGAGCTCGTGGCCGCCGGCGAGCTAGGGCCCTGGCCTGCACCCGTTCCGGTCCTTCGGAAGGCGGCCGAGCTACTGCAAGAAGGGCTCAAGAGCCGACTCATTGTCTCCGGCGCACAGCGCCGCGATCGAGGCGAAGCCGCTCTGAAGGAGGCGATCGTCCTGGTCTTCGACCCGGGGCGAAGCGAACGCACCGCGGCGCGCCTCGAGGAGACGGCCTACATATTATGGAAGAGGGGGAGGGAGGACGACGCCAGGGCGTGTCTCGCGGCGGCGCGTGGCTTGCGGGAGGGTCCGGCGGTGGACCAGCCTGTGGCGCGGGCCCTGCTCGAGGCGGCCCTGGGCCCAGTCCTCGAGAAGCTTCGCGAGGAAGAAAAGTCCTCACTCATCGTGAAGCCCTAGGAGGGAAGGGGTGTTGCTAGCCCAGGGCAAGGTCTGGCGCGTGTCTCTCGCACGGGGGGCAGAGGCAGTTCTGCTCGGC
>DATFYN010000577.1:0-2489 GCA_035315025.1 Myxococcota bacterium | reverse complement strand
TAAGACACAGATAACAAGATTAATCGAATCATTTACATGCCAACATTTTAGCCTCCGAAAACCCGCGAAAGCCCCTGACTTCGCAAGGCTTTCCCCTCAGATTCAAGTGCATTCCGGAAGGAACTTCGGCCTAGATCGTGTCATTCGGGCGGAAGTCGCTGGAAGGCGTCGTGATGTTCTCGTCGGCGCAAGCGCACTCCCGAGAACGATCGTGCTCACCCGAAATGGCGCCGCCGCGGGCGGTGGGCGGCCGCTACGGGCGGAGGGGGCGTAGGCGCTTGAGCGACCGAAGCGGGGGCGTTTGGCGCCTCCGAGCGCTCGCAGGCGATGGTGACGAAAGCTACAAGCAGCGGCAACGCAATTCGGAGTAATAAGCGCATGGGGGAGCAGCTCCGAGAGCGCGGGCCACTCCCTGCGCGCTCCGCGTATGCGGCGCTTGCTCACGCCTGCTCCCAGGTGTCGTAGAAGTTGAACCACTGGTAGGGATGCTCCAGGCAGGCCTGCTCGAGGCCCTGCACCCAGGCCCGGGCGAGCTCAACCGCCGCCTTGTCGCGGTCGTGACGCGGGACCTTCGCAACGTTGCCGACCGGGCGCACTACCGCCTCGTAGTGGGCGTCGCCCTTGCGCAGGCAGAGCGAGAGAAAGGCCGGAACGCCGAGCAGGCAGGCCAGGCGGAAGGGCGAGAGCGGGAACGCCATTGGGAGCCCCAGGAAGTCGATCAGGATCGGCGTGTCGTCTCCGCCCGCGGGCAGGCGGTCGGCCATGATCCCCACCAGCTCGCCGCGGTCGAGGCAGGCCTTAATCTCGAAGGCCGTGCCCACCGAGCCGGGCTCGGGGCTCAGCACGCGCATCTGGCTGGTCGGGTCGAGCGACTTGAAGAAGCGATTGATGCGCTCTGCGTGCGCGGTGAACATCACCACGTTGAGCGCGATGCCGTGGCCGCCCGCGAGCTGGCGAGGCATGTCGAAGCTGCCGAGGTGGGCGCCGATCAAGATCCCACCACGCCCCTCGCGCTTGAGGGCAAAGAGGTGCTCGGACCCTTGGTGGTCCATACGCAGCTCCGAGAGGCCGTGCCCCCAGAGCACCATGCGGTCGAAGATCTGGAGCGCGAACTCGTGGTAGTGCCAGTAGGGGGCGAAGAAGCCCGGTCGCCCTCGCAGCTGCGGCCGGCCTTCGGGATAAGCCCAGATCCGTTCGAGATAGCGGCGTGACGGGCCTCGCGAACCGCGCTCGCGCACGAAGAAGTAGGCCGCGATCGGATGGAGAATGGCACGTGAGAGGCGGCGGCCGAGCAGATCGTAGAGGCGCGCCATGAACCGGAGCGCGCCGAGCGAGCCCCGCTCCGCGAACCCCTCCCAGCGACCCGCCGCCTTCATTGCACGGGCTCGGCTCAGGCGGGGCGTCCGCGCCGTCATCTCAGTCCTTGCCGCCCCCGGGCTCGCCGCGCTGGGTGCGCACGAAGTCGGCGAGGCTCCGGACCGACGCGAAGATGCGCGCGTTGCCCTCGGGGTCGTCCTCGATGGTCACGCCGTAGCCCTCCTCGAGCACCATGGCGCACTCGAGTGCGTCGATCGAGTCGAGCCCGAGGCCCTCGCCGAACAGTTCCGCGTCGGTCTCGATCTGTTGCGGATCGACGTCCTCGAGCGCGAGCGCCTCGACGATCAAGCTTCTTGATCTCCAACTCGAGCGCCTCGGCTCCTTCCACGCTCCTACCTTTTCTCGAGGTGTTCTTCCAGTACCGCAGTCAATCGCCGTGCCGCAAGCGCTCGTGCCTCGCCTCCGACCGAGAGGGAGGGGCGGATCGGTTCCCCCACCTCGATCCGGAACACCGGATTCTCGAGCGGGCAATCCGTACACCGCTCGCCCTGCATGAGCGCGCGCGGCGCTCTGATCAGGACGGGCAGGATGTCGCAGCCGGCCCAGAGGGCGATGCGCAGCGCCGCGCTGGAACGGGCGAAGCCCTTCGGGCGGGGTCCGCTAGCTCTAGGAGTAGACGAGCGCCCCGCGCGCAGCCGCTCGACCGCCTGGCGTACCACCGCCGCGCCCCGCTGGCGACGGCTCTGTTCGCCGTTGTCGCGCTCGGAGCCTGCGCGACGCCCCCGCAGCGCCGGGCGAGCGGGCGGGCCAGCAGGGCCGCAGGGGCGCTCGAAGGGTGTAGACAACAGAGTAAGATGACCAGGGAACGGCCTCCCCGGGAAGGCCAGCTCATGAAGCTTCGCGAGCTGCCGCTCGTTTCACTCGCGCGATCGGGTGTGGTGACGCTACCGGCCGCCGCGGGGCACGACGTCGCCCTCCTCGACCTCTGCTTCCGTGACGGCGCCGAGGTGGCGCTCGCCGACGACGTGCGCGATGCGCGCCCGCAGGCGATCGGGGCGCTCTTCGGCCGGCTGCGAGTCGGTACGGCCCTCGCGCCGACCCGGCAGTGAGCGAGCCGTTCGCGCGCGTCGCGATCGAGGGCGATACGGGCCGCGGCGTCGTGCGCCGCGAGC
>DATFYN010000576.1:0-17368 GCA_035315025.1 Myxococcota bacterium | reverse complement strand
AGGCGGCCCGCAAAAGGCCGGCCTCAGTGATCAGTCCCTCGAGCCGCGGCCCACGGGGTGAGGCGGTCGTGACCGGCAGGCAGCCGATCCGCAGCGCGAGCATCCGGCTCGCAGCGGTTTCCAACGAGGCTTCCGGAGTGATGGTCAGGGGGTCTTCGCGCACCAGGTGCTCGATCGTGATGGTGCCCAGCATGTCCGCGCCGCCCGCTCGGAGGTTCTCGCGCAGCGTGGCCAAAGAGGCCTCCAGAAGGGCGCGGTGCGATACAAGGCCGACCACGATTCCATTTTCCACGATCACGAGATGGCGCAGGCGCGCGGAGCGCATGAGCCCCTGCGCCTGGTGAAGGGTGGCGCCGCGGGGCGCGGTCACGATTTCCCGCAGCATCACCTCTCCCACTCGCCGAGCGTCCCCCGATGTCATTGGCTCCCCCAACGGCTTCCCGGTGGAAAGACTGCAGGGAGCGTGCCGCAAAAGGCGGAGCCAAAGCGGTCTCCGGTGGGCCTCTGGGGAAAGGACTGGGACCCATCGCCCCGGAGGGCACTCCCTTTCTGGGGTGTGGTGTCACCTGATGCTGTTTATCCCATACTGTGGCATATCAGCCCATCCATCCGTGCGGAAGGCCTCCAAGGAGGCTCCTCGGGTCGGCACGGTCCGTGCTGTAGAAGGCTCGTCATGGTGCAGACAGGTTGCGTGCTTGTAGTCGATGACGATTCCGCGATGCGTGAGATGTTGGTCTCCCTCTTGGAGGACCATGGCTTTCGAGCGCATGCCGCGGCCAGTGGGGAGGAGGCGGTCGAGAAGGTACGAGAGACCGAATTTGACGCCGTCGTCTCCGATATGCGGATGCCCGGGAAAACGGGACTCGAACTCCTCGGGGAGCTGCGGGAGATCCGCGCGGAGATGCCGGTCATCTTAATGACCGCGTTTGGCAGCATTGACTCCGCCGTGGACGCGATGCGCGCCGGTGCTTTCGATTACATCACCAAGCCCTTTAAGCGCGACGAGGTCCTGGTCGTTCTGGAGCGCGCCTTCGAGCGCCGCGCTTTGGAAGAGGAGAACCGCCGTCTGCGACGCGCGGTTGATCAGACGAGCTCGTTCGGAGATCTCATCGGGACGAGCCCTGCGATGCGCGAGATCTTCGCGCTGATCCGCAAGATCGCCGAGAACCGCAGCAGCGTGCTGATCACCGGGGAAAGCGGGACCGGCAAGGAACTCGTCGCCCGCACGATTCACTTCTCGGGATCGCGCCGCCAGGCCCCCTTCATCCCCATCAACTGCACCGCCATTCCAGAGGGACTGCTCGAGAGTGAGCTCTTCGGTCACGTGCGGGGCGCTTTCACGGGTGCCATCGCATCCAAGCGCGGACTTTTCGAGAAAGCAAACGGGGGCACGCTCTTCCTCGACGAGATCGGGGACATGGGCCTCGGGCTCCAGGGCAAGCTTTTGCGCGTCCTGCAGGATCGCGAGATCCGCCCCGTGGGCTCGACGCAGTCCGTGCGCGTGGACGTGCGGATCGTCGCGGCCACGAACAAGGATCTGCGCGCAGAGATGGAGGCGGGCCGCTTCCGGCGCGATCTCTTCTACCGCCTGAACGTGATTCCCATCCACATTCCTCCGCTGCGCGAGCGCCCCGACGACGTCCCGACGCTTGCGGAGTTCTATGTGCGCAAGCACACCAGTGGAGGGCGCCGGGCGCTCACGCCCGAGGCGATCGCCCGCCTCCAGCACTGCCGCTGGGAGGGAAATGCCAGGGAGCTTGAGAACGTGATCGAGCGCGCCCTCGCGCTGAGCGAGAACACCGAAATCCGTCCGGAGGACCTGCCCCTTGGCGTCGAGGAGGAGGCCGAGGCGGAAACCTCCCCGGAGAACCTGACCCACGCCGCGGCCCACCGGCGCATGAGCCTCGAGCAGCTGTGTGACCTCTACATCGATGAGATCCTGCAACTGACTGGAGGCAACAAGGTGCAGGCCGCACGCATTCTCGGCATCAACCGGCGCACGCTCTACCGCCGCGGCGAGCGCAAGGAAGGCCGAGTGCGCTCGGCGGGGGCGGCCTCGGCGACCTCCCATACGGAGGGACGCACGTGAACCAGTTCTCGAAGATCTTGGTGCCGATCGATTTCTCCTCGCACTCCGCCAAGGCGCTTGAGCTCGCGATGGCTCTGGCAAAGACGTTTGGCGGGCGGATCCTTCTCTTGCACGCCTACCACCTTCCACCCCTGGTGGGGATGCCAGACGAGATC
Source organism: Myxococcota bacterium (assembly GCA_035315025.1). Lineage (GTDB taxonomy): Bacteria > Myxococcota_A > UBA9160 > UBA9160 > UBA9160 > UBA9160. The sequence continues at coordinate 15,124 of DATFYN010000576.1, read as the reverse complement.
GTGATCCCCCCGGATTTCTGGACCGGAGTGCGCGACGCTGCGGCGCGCAAGCTCGACAAATCGGCCCAGAAGGTGAAGGCGGCAGGGATTGCGGTGGAGACCCACCTCGTCGAGTTCGCGCCCTCGGACGCGATCGTCGAAACCGCGAAGAAGACGAAGGCCGATCTCATCGTGATGGGGACGCGCGGCCTCACGGGGCTCAAGCACGCGCTGCTCGGGAGCGTGGCGGAACGGACGCTCCGCTTGGCGCCGTGTCCCGTACTGACGGTAAAGGATGAGGCGGCGACCTAGCACGCGTTCCTCGAGGCAGCGCTCGTCGAGGGCACCGCGCGCGAAGACCGTTCACTTGCGAATCGAGACACTCCTCGGCCACGCACCGGCCCGGCGTGCGGCTGTGTGATCTCGCAGTAGGGGTGAAAACCAGGAGGAGGACCCATGCCGATCGACCGTTTGCTGCGCCGCCCCGTGAAAACGCTTCCGCCCGAAGCGACCTGCCAGGAGGCGGCGGCCCTCATGCGGGACGAAAACGTTGGCGCGATCGTGGTCGCCGAGGAGCGCCGTCCGCTTGGGGTGGTGACGGACCGCGATCTCGTCGTGCGGGTCGTCGCGCCCGGCGAGGACGCCACGCGTGTCCTGGTGCGCGACGTGATGACGGGAGAACCGATCTTCGTGTCCGGCGAACGCTCGCTCGAGCAGGCCATCGCCGCGATGCGCGATCTCGCGATCCGCCGTGTACCGATTGTCGATGCCGAGGGCAAACTACGGGGACTCGTGTCGATGGACGACCTGCTCGTTTTGCTGGCCGAGCAGTTTTCGAACCTTGCGCACACGATCCGCAAGGAGATCGAGCCCCCGAACTAGGATCCCGGGTGAGAGCCCCGAGAGCCCCCCGAGGCACCCTTCGGGCCTCGGGGTCTTGGGCAGGGGCGCCCTTCTTTGGCGCCGGCCCCCCCGGAGGTCGCTCGGAGGGACATGAACCGACCGGTATCGTGCCAATTCCCCACAGTTTCCGGTGTGACGGGCTGCTTGTATTTTCTTGGGTCAGAGAGGGCGGGCAATCCGCAAAGAAGTCTTCCCGAGAACGCTGCGCAGTGGCATGGTATTTGCGACACCAACGGTGAGGAGGTTTGCCCATGGAGAGCCACGGCACGCCTTATGATCTGCAATCCCTGGAAACGCAAACGACACAAGCTCGGAGGCTTCCCAAATCCCGCGTGGGAGCCCTCGACCGCTGGCTCGCGCGCAAGATCCTCGAGGCCCGGGGCAATCCGCCGGTCCCCTTCCGGCTATGGGACGGGAGTGAAGTGGGGCAGGGCGCCGACACTGCGGTCGCGCGGTTGCGAATCGCCGATCGCAGTACGCTCCTCCGCCTCGCCGCGCAAGGGGAGCTCGGATTTGGCGATGCCTACAGCGAGGGCAAGATCGAGATCGACGGCGATCTCGTCCAAACCCTGACGACGCTCTTCAGTGTGCCGGAGCCCAGGCGATGGATGACGCGCCTCATGACGCGCCGCAACCACCCGAAGGCGCGTACGCACACGCTGGGTGGAGCGCGTGAAAGCATCCACCATCACTATGATCTGGGCAACGACTTCTATGCGCTTTGGCTCGACGCTGCAATGGTTTACACCTGTGCGTATTTCCCGACGCCGACGGCGAGCCTCGAAGAGGCGCAGGAGGCGAAGCTCGAGCACGTCTGCCGCAAGATTCGCCTGCGGACGGGCGAGCGTGTGCTCGAAGCAGGCTGCGGTTGGGGCTCGCTCGCTCTCCACATGGCGCGACAACACGGTGTACGAGTCACCGCTTTCAACATTTCCCGCGAACAAATCTGTTACGCGAGGGATCAAGCGGCGCGTCAGGGGATCGGATCGCAAATCGAGTTCGTGGAGGACGACTACCGCAACGCCCACGGGAGCTACGATGCATTCGTTTCCGTAGGCATGCTCGAACACGTGGGCCCCGAGAACTACGAAACCCTGGGACGCGTGATCGATCGATGCCTGCACGCGGACGGACGCGGCCTCGTTCACTCGATCGGACGCCCCCAGTCCCTACCGATGAATCGATGGATCGAGCAGAGGATCTTCCCGGGCTCCTATTGCCCGACCTTGTCGGAGATGGCCCGCCTCCTTGAGCCGTGGAATCTGAGCGTGCTGGACGTCGAAAATCTCCGCCTTCACTACGCGCGAACGCTCGAGCACTGGCTCGAGCGGTTCGAGAAGAATGCAGACCTCGTGCGTGCCCGCTTCGACGAGCGTTTCGTCCGCACATGGAGGCTCTATCTGGCGGGCTCGATCGCGGGCTTCCTCTCCGGCTCGTTCCACCTGTTCCAGATGGTGTTCGCGCGGGCCGGGAGCCGCGCCATCCCGTGGACGCGGGAATACCTGTACACACAGAGCTAGCCAAAAGGAGCCCGATGCGATCGTTCGACGTTCTGATCGTGGGTGGCGGGCCGGCCGGCTCATCGTGCGCATGGAAGCTGCGCCGCTCGGGCCTGCGGGTGGCAGTGCTCGATCGCGCGCGCTTTCCGCGCGACAAGGTCTGCGCGGGCTGGATCACGCCGCAGGTCGTGGACGAGCTCGAGCTCGACCTTGAGGAATACGCCAAGAACTACACCTGTCAGGCCTTCCACGGCTTTCGTGTGGGTGCGCTCGGAGGAGAGGACGTTGCGGTCGACTACGGAACGCCCGTGAGTTTCGGAATCCGGCGCTGCGAGTTCGATACCCACCTCCTTCGCCGCTCGGGAGCCGAGCTGCTGCTCGGTGAGAGCGTGCGCTCCGTGCGGTCGACCGATCGCGGATGGGTCGTGAATGATTCGTACGGAGCGTCCCTCTTGGTGGGCGCGGGCGGACATTTCTGTCCGGTCGTGCGTCTTCTGCATCCCGTCGCGGCCGATCCCGGCGTCGTCGTCGCCGCGCAGGAAGTGGAGTTCGTCCTCGATGATCGCGGGGCCGCTGCGTGTACCGTGCGGCCGGAGCTCCCGGAGCTTTATTTCATGGACGACTTGCGAGGATACGGCTGGGCGGTACGCAAGGGGGCTTTTCTGAACGTGGGCCTCGGCCGGCAGGATTCGCACGATCTAGGCGTCCACGTCGGGCGCTTCCTGGAGTTCTTGCATGCGCGCGGCGGGCTTCCCTCGGGCAGCCCCCGAAAGCTCCGCGGCCATGCATACCTTCTCTACGGGCTCTCGCCGCGCCCGCTGGTTCAGGATCGGCTTCTCCTCGTGGGAGACGCGGCGGGCCTGGCCGACCCGCGAAGCGGCGAGGGCATTCGGCCCGCCATCGAGTCTGGCCTCCTCGCCGCCGCGGTCCTCCTGCGGGCCCAGGGTCGATACGATCGGTCTGAGCTCATGCCCTACGAAAAGGCCATGGTCCAGCGCTTCGGGCGCCGCGATGCGCGGACCTTCTCCGCGCTCTCCGCCCTTGTGCCGTCGGCGCTGCGGCCGCGGATCGCGCGCTGGGCGCTCGCGAGCCGCTTTGTGGCGAAGCACGTGATCCTCGACCGCTGGTTTTTGCACCGCGACCTTGCGCCGCTCCCCGCGAGCTAAGCCCGTGGAGCTCTCTTCTGGAGCTTTCAGCGGGCCTTTTCGATCGAAGCCGCAGGCTTGGTCTTCGTCGCTCTTAGGACAGAGCGCAGGCGGCGCCCGTGAGCGATGAGAGGGGTGAAGAGCGCGCGGGACGGAACGAAGCGCGTGCAGCGGAACGGGCCGAACTGGTGCGCCAGATCGAGCTTGAGACTAGGGCCACACAGAGTCTTACCGGACTCGCCCAGCTTTCGCCGCAGGTCCTCGCGGCCATGGGTCGAGTGCCGCGACACGAGTTCGTACCGGAGGAGCTCGGGAGTCGAGCCTATCAGGACGGCCCGCTCCCCATCGGGTACGGACAGACGATTTCGCAACCCTTTGTGGTCGCACTCATGACCGAGCTCGCGGCAATCACGGAAACGTCACGCGTTCTCGAGATCGGAACAGGCTGCGGTTACCAGACGGCCCTTCTGGCCGAGCTCGCCGCCGAGGTCTTCACGATTGAGATCGTGCCAGAGCTCGCCGCCGCGGCGCGTGTGCGTCTCCTGCGTCTTGGATACACACAGGTGAAAATGCGGGTGGGCGATGGCTATCTCGGGTGGCCTGAAGCGGCACCCTTCGACGCGATCGTCGTCACCGCAGCGGCACCCGCGGTCCCGCCGGCACTGGTCGCGCAGCTAAGGCCAGGGGGGCGCCTCGTGATCCCCGTAGGACGTGCCTACCACTCCCAGGAGCTCCTGCGGATCGAGAAGGATGCGGCCGGAGCGCTCCACGAATGGGTCGTCCTTCCCGTGGCCTTCGTCCCGCTGGTTCACGATCTGGGCGCCGCGTAGGGCCGGCCTGGCCTCGGCCGCCGATCAGTCAAGCATCCGGCGCAGCCGGTCGCGCAGGGAGTCGAACTCGCGCAGGAGCGCCTGGCTGGTCTTTTCTCCCGCACGCTCGAGGCGCGCGCGGAAGGCCTGGACGCATGTCTCCATCTCCTCGCGCAGCTGCGGCAGGCTCGTGGCGCTCCCCTCCCGCGCTTGAAGACGTGCGATCCCTCCGAGGTCCTTGAGCTCGCTCCCGAGCTCGGCGAGCAGGTCGTCGAGCGACACGATCCCCACAAGCGTGCTGCCTTCGGTCACAAGGACCCGGCGGATACCATGGCGAGCCATTTGCTCAATCGCGCCTTCCAAGGAGTCGGCGCTCGCGACGGTGACGGGCGGGTGGCTCATGATGGCGACCGCGGTCGTTCTCTCTGGATCCCGACCGCTGGCCACGACACGTAGCGTAAGGTCTCGATCTGTGACGATGCCCGTGGCGGAACCGTCGATGCCGACGACGACCACGCAGCCCACGGCGTCCCGCTCGAGGGTCGCGGCGATCTGCTGAACCGATGTGTTCTCCGGAACGGAGGTGACTCTTCTCCGGTAGTGCTCCACGAGGGACATCGCTCTTTCCTTGTCCGCGCCGCGTTAGCCCGCCGTGGGCGCGTGCTCGCTCTCTCGCACGTCTTCTGTGCCCGAGAGTTGCTTGCGAAGCGCCTCGGCGAGTTCTGCGACCTCGGTCGAGAGAAGGCGCAGCACATCGTCCGCGCAGAGGAGGCCCACGAGCATCCCGGCCTGATCGACCACCAGCACTCGGCGCACCCGGTGCAGCCGCATGACGCGGAGGGCCTCGCCGAGGGAAGCTTGCGCAGACACCAAGATCGGCAGACGCCTTGCGAGATCGCCCACGGAAACCACCGAGGGATCGAGCTTTCCGCCGAGAATCCGAAGCGCGATGTCGCGGTCCGTCAGCATGCCTACGGGACGACCCTCCTCGACGAGGACGACGCAGCCGATGGACTCTCTTTCCATGAGCTGGGCTGCGGCCCGGGTCGTTTCGTGGGGCGAAACCGTGCGCGGTACGCGGTATATGTACGTTCCGACCGGCATGGCTTCTCCTCCGAAGCATGGCCAGCGCGCCGTCGTGAGGCTGCGGATCGACCAAGGGTTGTGGAAGCACGATACGTGCCAACCCTCCGGCGGACGGGTGTGGAATCAGCCAGAGCCGTCGCTGGAAGGGGACGGTCTTTCGGGCTCGGCCTCGAAAAAGACGAGACTCCAGCTGTGATCGATCTCGTCGAGGCGCAGCAAGAAGCGCGCGTCGTCGGCCGTGCGAACGCGGAAATAGCGGTGGTCTTGCCCCACCCATTGATCGAGGATCTCGACGACGTCTTGCAGCGCTCCAGCGAACCCAATCCGCCAAGGGACGATCCCCCGCACTTCGTCTTGGCGGCTCTCGACGCAAAAGCGCTCCATCGAGGGGAGCCTAGCCGCCGGCCTCGGACGACGCACGACGGCGTCGAAGGCTGAGGCAGAGTGTGCCGCCGGAGGGGCCTCACTGGGGCGGCGCGGCACGCTCTCCCGATCGGACAAAGACCCCTTCCGGCGGAGCATTGCGCGGTGGGCGCCCCCACCGGTCGGCGTGGCACACTGTGCGGCGATGAGCCCGAGCGAACTTCGCGTGCGGAGCGGCCGAATCGTTGCGCTGTTTGCTTTCGACGTGGCCGCCGCGATCGATCTTCAGTCGATCCCGAGCGTTTTGCGCCCAGAAAGGTCGCAGATCATTCGCAGGCGGCCTGCGCCCGAGTATGTGAGCTACGCCGAGCCGCCGGTAGAAGTGGCGCTCGGGGAGCGTGAGCTCGAACTCGGCGGGGAGAAGGTGCACGCGGCCTTGAGTGCCCGGCTTTTCGACTTTGGCGCTGTGAGCGTCGCCTTCGCCCTCGGGCTCGATTCCCCGCTTGCCCTGCTGCCTGCGCTGGCGCAGGAGATTGCACGTGCCGATCTCGCAGCCCTCGCGCGCCGAGCGCTCCACGAGCTCGTGCAGGAGATCCGGCCGGCCTTTCGAGAGCTCGGCCTGAATGAGCTTGTCGAGGACTACTATGTTTTCGAGCTCCGGACGCTCGAGCCTGCGACGAGCGCGGAAGCGCTGCTCCGCGACAACGCCTCGGTCTTGGCGGCGACACTTTCCATGGACCCGGCTCCGCTCTCCCGGCAGCAGATCGAAGAGTCGCTGCGCGATGCGATTTCCTATTCGCCGGACGATCTCGTGGTGGCGGAGTGGGGCGGAGCGCTCGTGTGCGACGCCCACGGCGGAGACACCCTCGCCGTGCTTGAGTTTCTCAATGTGCAGCTCCTCGAGATGCGCTTCCTGGACGCCCGCCTCGACCGTGCGCTCGCAGAGTTCTCGCAGGAGGTGTACCGGGCACAGACGCTCTGGAGCGCAGTGCGCGGGATCTACCGCTCCGCCATTCGGGCACTCTCCGCGCTCATGGTCGAGGTCTTGACCCTCTCCGAGCGCGTCGAGAACGCGGTGAAGCTTGCGCCTGACGTCTACCTCGCACGCGTGCACCGCCGCTGTGCCGCGCGCCTTGGGCTGCCCACCTGGGAACGGATGGTGCAGTCGAAGCTCGAGGCGGTCCGCCATTTGACGACGATTCTCACCGAGCGCGCCGCGGCGCGGCGCGCCGAGGCGCTCGAGATCACGATCATCGCGCTGATCGCGGTGGAACTCGGGCTCGCCGTGCTCGGCCGCTTTCGCTTGTGAAGGCGGCGCGCCCGATCGAGCCTCTCCCGCCCCGGCTGATTGCCGGCCTTCGGCACGCCTCTGCGTATCCCAAGGATCCTTCGGCGCGCGGCCGCATCGCGCAGCTGCAGACTCACCTCTCCCACGTGTTCTTAACCGGAGAGAAGGTCTACAAGCTCCGCAAAGCGGTCGATCTTGGCTTTGTCTGCTTCGCGACGAGGGCGCAGCGTGATGCAGACTGCGTGCGCGAGGTCGCGCTCGGGCGCCGCCTCGCGCCCGACGTCTACCTCGGAGTCGCCCCTGTAGGGCTTGCGGGGCGTCGGGTGCGGGTAGGAGCGTTTTCCGACCGCCTCACGGCCGGGCGTGCTGCGGTCGAACACTGTGTGGTGATGCGGCGCCTCCCTCTAGGGCGCGACGCGCTCTCGCTCCTTGTCGCTGGTCGGCTGCGCTCTCAGCAGATTGATCGCGTGGCCCTCGCCGTGGCTCGCTTCCACGCCCAAAACCGGCTCAGCCTGCACCAGCACGGCTCCGCCTCGGCCTGGCTCGAGCGCAGCGTCCGTCCGGTGCGCCAGAACTTCGAGCTCCTGCGGGAGGCGAGCGTCGGCGCGCCGGGACGCAAGGCGCTCTTGCGTGCGGCGACCCTGGCGCGCGCCGAAGCCCTCGCGAGCCGCTTCGTTGCGAGCCAGCGCGCGCGCTTCGAGGCCAGGCGCCGCGCGCGCCGGGGTGTCGACGGCCATGGAGATCTGCACCTCCAGCACGTCTTCTTCGAGACCGACGACGCTGCGCCTTTGCTGATCGATTGCCTCGAGTTCCGCGATGACCTGCGACAGATCGACGCGGCGGCCGAGGTGGCGTTCCTTGCGATGGATCTGCGCTACCGCGGCCGTGCCAAGCTGGCCGAGCGCTTTCTCCGCACCTACGCGGCCGCGGCGGACGACTACGACCTCTACGGCGTCGTGGACTACTACGTGCGCTACCGCGCGGCCGTCCGCGCCAAGGTCGCCGCGGTGGCGGCTCTGGACCCCCAGCTTGCGACCGAGCAGCAGCGTGCCGCGGCCGCGAGCGCACGCCGCCATCTGGCCCTTGCCGCGAGAACCCGCCTCGCTTCGGAGCAACCTGCCGTGGTCGTTCTGTGCGGACTCGTGGGAACGGGAAAGAGCTTCGTCGCGCGAGCGGCGGCGGATCTGCTCGGCGGGGTGGTGATCTCCTCGGACGTGGTGCGAAGACGCGGCGGCGCGCCTCCCGTTTATACGGAGCGCGGCAAGGATCGGATCTACACGGAACTGCTCGAGCGTGCAAAGCCCGTCGTGGAATCGGGACGCGTGGCAATTCTCGACGCGACCTTCGACCGCGCACGTCGACGTGCCCTTGTCCTCCGCTTCGCGGCGGCACATCGCGTGCCCGCTCTCCTCCTCGAAACGCGCTCGCCCCCCGCCATCACGTTCGAGCGCCTCGCGCGGCGCAAGGCCGCTGGGCGGGATCCCTCGCAAGCCGGACCCGAGCTCTATGCGTGGAGCTCAGCCCACTTCGAACCTCCCCGGGAGTGGCCCGCCGCTTGGCGGCGCGCCCTGTGGACGAACCGCCCCTGGCGGCATGAGCTTTCGCGGGCTCTCGCCGCGCTGCGAGCGAACCGATGAAGCAGCTGTGGTATGTAGTGGACCGAAAACCTCGCGGGAAGGAGGCATAAGCATGGCGAATCGTTCAACCGAGCCCAGGCGGCAGCGCCGGGCCGCGTGGCTCCTCGGCCTTGTGGTCCTTGCCCTCGTGGCCTCCGCCGCGCCCGCACGCGCCGAGGAGCAGTACGACCCGAAGCGTGCCGGCAATCTCGTACGGATCGCCGCCTACATCCTGAGCCCCGCCGGCGTCCTGATCGACTACGCGATCATGCGTCCGGCCTGGTGGATCGGGTCCCACGAGCCTTTCCGGACCATCTTCGGCCGCACCGACTGATTCCGCTCCCGAGCGAGAGGCGGCACGCCAGTCGTCTCGAGGGGGAAACACGCCTTTCCGCTTGTTGCCGGTAGCGCGGAACGGTATGCTTATTGCATATGATGAGCATGCCCACCGCAATTCGGCCTCTTTCGAGGTCCCATCCGCCGGCCCTCCGGGCGCAGCGTATCCGGTGATTCGTCGCTTCTCGGTGTGGATGCTTGCCGCCGCATGCGGCGCGGGGTTCTTGCCCTCCCCGAGCGTCGCCCAAGAGGCGGAGGGGATGGTAATCCGCGGCCTCACCTTTGTGGCAAGTCGCGGCGCAGAGCGGGATCTCGTGCTTCGGGCCGAACGCGCGCGACTCGATCCCGGCAGCAACGTCGCCCATCTTGAACGCGTCGAGTCCTCGGTGGACCCCCAAGAGGGAGCTCCCGGATTCGAGATGACGTGCGACGAGGGCGATCTCTTTCTGGCCACCAATGACTTCCTCGCCAAGGGCAACGTCCATGGCAAGACCGCAGACGGCCGGCACTTCACCACGACCTGGGTGCGATACGACCACGCAACCGGTGTCGCCTCGACCGATGCTCCGGTCGAGATCGAGGAGGCCGGCGGGAAGTACAAGGGAGGCGGATTCCGCTACCAGGTGAAAGAGCAACGCTTCCGGCTGCTCGGCGGAGCGACCATGGTGCGCGAACCGTGAGGCGCGGCGCCCGGGGATGCCGGCTCACCCTCTTCCTCGTGCTGGTGGCGTTTGGGGCTGAGCCTTCTCGCGCGAGCGCCCAGACGTTGAGTGCGCCCCCGGTTCCGCCGAAGCCTTCTATGGCGATTGCCGTAGCGTCCTTTGAAGGGGCGGCCCCCGCGGGCTCCGAGGTTCCCGACGTCAGCTCCTTACTCGCGGATCGGCTCGCCACAAAGGGGGTCGGGCAAGTGGTGGGTCCGCAAGCTCTCGGGGTCGATGCCAAGACCGACCCGTCGGCGGACGACGTGAAAGCCTGGGCCGCGAAGGCCGGAGTCGAAGCCGTCGTCGTCGGCCGCACCACGCGGACGGGGCCCGAGCTCGCGATCGAGCTCCACCTTCGCTCGGGCGCGACGGGCCAAGTCGTGGCGAGCTACGCCGCGCAGGTACCCCAACCCGAGGCCCTTCCAGGAGCCATCGACAGGCTCTCAGACGAGGTGATCACCGGCTGGCGCAAGGCCCGGCCGCCCGCGGCGCCCGTTGCGAAGAACGGGGCCCCGCCCGGAGCTGCGGCCCGCGGCGCGGGCCCAGGTGCGACGGGCGAGGCGAAGAGCGGATTCCAGAGTACGGCTCCGATCTCCATCAAGTCCGACGAGCTCGAGGCGATCCAGAAGGCAAAAGAGCGCTTCTTCCTCTTCACCGGACATGTCTTTGTGCAGCAGGACAATGTGACCCTTCACTCCGACCGGCTCGAGGCGTATTACCCAGAGGGCTCGAGCCAGCCGGAAAGGCTCGTCGCTACCGGGCACGTCGTAATCGAGCAGGAAGGGAAGACGGCGATCTGCGACCAGGCCACCTATCTCAACACCGCGCAGCGCATCTTCTGCCGGGGAAGCGCAGAGCTGCGCCAAGGCCAGGACACCGCGCGGGGCAAGGAGATCGAACTCCAGCTCGACACCGAGCGGATGTTTATCCGCGGCGACGCCTTGGTGGTGCTGAAACCCAAGGAGAAGGAGAAAGCCCCCGCTCCCGCACCCCCGCTAACCCTCGGACCCGGAGGCGCGTGATGAAGGGCTTCTTGTTGAGCGCCGAGGGCCTCCACAAGCGCTATGGCGAGCGCGAGGTGGTTTGCGACGTCGCCCTGGAGGTGGCGTCGGGCGAGGTAATCGGTCTACTCGGCCCCAACGGGGCCGGAAAGACCACGACATTCAATATGATTGTCGGCCGCATCCGGCCCACCGCAGGTCGTGTGCGCCTCGGGGAGCGAGACATCACGGATCTGCCGATGTACCGGCGCGCGCGGCTCGGCATCACCTACCTCCCCCAAGAGCCCTCGATCTTTCGGCGGCTCAGTGTCTCGCAGAACATTGCGGCGATCCTCGAGACGGTCGAGCCGGACGCCTCCTTGCGTCGCGAGCGGCTGCGCGAGCTCTTGGGCGAACTCGGCCTCCAGGACAAGGCACATCTCCGAGGGGACGCGCTCTCCGGTGGCGAGCGGCGCCGCGTGGAGATCACGCGGGCGCTTGTGCTCGACCCGAAGTTCATGCTGCTGGACGAGCCGTTCTCGGGGATCGATCCCATCGCGGTGATCGACATTCAGAAAATTATCGAGCAATTAAAGGCGCGTGGGATCGGCATCATCATCACGGACCACAACGTGCGTGAGACGCTCTCGATCTGCGACCGCGCCTACATCATTAGCGAGGGCCGGATCGTGCGGCAGGGCACCCCGGTGGAGATTGCCTCCGATGCTCGGGTACGGGAGATCTACCTGGGCGAGAATTTCGAGCTTGCAGGCGGGGCTCGCGACGAGGCCCTTCCGCGGGCGATAGGCCGGCTGTGAGACGGGAGACGTAGCGCTTCATGGGAATCGAAATCAAACAACAGCTCCGCCTGAGCCAGCAGCTCGTGATGACGCCGCAGCTGCAGCAAGCGATCAAGCTGTTGCAGCTCTCCCGGCTCGAGCTCGTGAACCTCGTGCAGCAGGAGCTGCAGGAAAATCCCGTCCTCGAAGAGGTGGCCGAAACCGAGGAGCTCGCCACACCGCCGTCCGAAATGCAGACGGAAGCCGAGCCGCCCGAGCCCCAGGTGGCCCAGGCCAACGAAGTGGCTCCGGAGCGGGAGCCCACCGACGCCGAGAAGGTCGCTGATCTCGATTGGCAGAGCTACATGGACGCGTATCCGCAGACGAGCTTCTCAGAGCGCCCGGAGGAGGATGAGCGGCGTTCGCTCGAGAGCACGCTGACGCGCCGCCCCCTGCTCTCGGATCATCTCGAGTGGCAACTCCAGCTCTCGACCTTTAGCGACGAGGAACGCGCGGTCGCGAGCTTCATCATCGGCAATCTCGACGACGATGGCTATTTGCAAGCGACGCTCGAGGAGATCGCGCAACATTCCGGCTATCCGCTCGGGCTGGTCGAGGCAACCCTCGCAAAGTTTCAGGCCTTCGATCCGCCGGGGGTGGCTGCACGGGACCTGCGGGAGTGCCTCCTGCTCCAGCTGAGGGCGCTCGGGATCGAAGACCCGCTTGTGCGCAAGCTCGTGGAGGACCACCTGGGAGGGCTCCAGAAGCGGGACTTCCGCGGGATCGCCCGGGCCCTCGGCCTCACGATCGAAGAGGTGGCGGCGGCGGGCCGCGTGATTGCGCGCCTTGAGCCGCGTCCGGGCCGTGCTTTCGGCGGCGAAGACCCCGTCTACATCACGCCCGATATCTTCGTGGTCAAGATCGGCGACGACTTCCACATCCTCTTAAACGAGGACGGGCTACCGAAGCTTCGCATCAACAGCCTCTACCGAGACGTGCTGCTCCGCGGATCCGGGGCGGCGAAGGACACGAAGGACTACGTCCAGGAGAAGGTCCGCTCGGCGATCTGGCTCATCAAGTCCATTCATCAACGCCAGCGCACGATCTACCGGGTGATGCAGAGCATCATCAAGTATCAGCGCGAGTTCTTCGAGCGCGGGATCAACTACCTAAAGCCGCTCAACCTCCGCGACGTGGCCGACGACATCGAGATGCATGAGTCCACGGTGAGCCGGGTCACCACGAACAAATACGTTCACACGCCCCAGGGGATCTTCGAACTCAAGTATTTCTTCAACTCGAGCATCAGCCGATTTGATGGCGAGGCCGTGGCGAGCGAGAGCGTGAAGGAGCGCATCCGACGCATCATTTCGGCGGAAGATCCGCGCCGGCCGCTCTCGGACCAGCGCATCGCAGAGATGCTGAAGGCGGCCAATATCGACATCGCCCGGCGCACCGTCACCAAGTATCGCGAGGCGATGAATATCCTGTCCTCGACCCAGCGGCGTGAGGTCGGTTAGCCTGTGCGGCGGTCGACGCAGGGGGCGACATGAAGATCATGGACATTCTGGTGCGGGACGCGGTGATCCTGGACCTCTCGTCCCACGCCAAGCGAGATGTCCTGGCTGAGATGGCCCACCGCCTGGCGGCCGCCGAGCCGGGCTTAGACGAGCAGCGCCTGCTCGAGGTGCTGCTTGAGCGCGAGAGCCTCCAGAGCACGGGGATTGGCGAGGGGGTCGCGATTCCCCACGGCAAGCTGCCGGGACTTAAGCGTCTCATCGCGTCGTTCGCGCGCAGCCGGGCCGGCGTCGACTTTGAGTCCATCGATGGCCTGCGCACGCAACTCTTCTTCCTGCTGGTCGTTCCCGAGCACTCGGGCGGCCAGCATCTGAAGGCTCTGGCTCGCATTTCCCGCTTTTTCCGCGACGCAGCGTTCCGCAAGGGACTCCTCGAGGCCGAGCGTATCGAGGATGTCTTCCGCTCTATCGAGGAGGAGGACGCCAAGTTCTAGAGCGCGCGGAGGTGCAGGTCCACGGATCGCTTGTCGAGATCCTCGGCGTGGGCGTCTTGCTGCTTGGCGCCAGCGGCATCGGGAAGAGCGAGTGCGCGCTGGAACTCGTTTCGCGCGGGCACCGCTTGGTCGCGGACGATGTGGTGTGTGTCTTGCGCACGCCCGACGACAGGCTCCTCGGGCGCGCCCCCGCGCTGATTCGTCACTTCATGGAAATTCGCGGCATCGGCCTGCTCTACATCCCCGAGCTGTTTGGGCCCGAGGCGGTGCGCGAGGAGGCCGAGATCCACCTCGTCTGCCGGCTGGAACGCTGGCGCGAAGACGCGAGCTACGAGCGGGTGGGCCATGAGCGCCCCACGGAGGAGATCCTCGGTGTCGGGCGTCCCGCGCTTCTCCTGCCGGTTCGCCCGGCGGGAAGCATGGCGACCTTGGTGGAAGTCGCGGCCCGTGACAGCCAGCTCCGGCGAACGGGACCCTCGGCGGCGCGGCGTCTGGACGAGCGTTTCCACGGTGCGGCGCGGGGGGAGACGGGCGCGGCCCCAGGAGGGGGTCCGCAACCCCCGGTGGGTCGATCGTGAGCCTGCGTCCTCCGCGCATCGTGTTTGTGAGCGGCCTTTCGGGCAGCGGCAAGAGCACGGCCATGGCCGCCCTCGAGGACCTCGCCTTCTACTGCGTGGACAACCTTCCGCCCCAGCTCATCGCACAGTTCGTCGACTTGTGCGGAAAAGCCACGCCGCCCATCGACAAAATTGGACTCGCCATCGATGGGCGCGAGACGGCCTTCCGCCACGGGCTGCCGTCGGTCATTGCGCAGCTGCGGGCGGGGGGCGCGGACGTCGACCTGTTCTTTCTCGAGTGCTCGAACGAAGTCCTGGTGAACCGCTACCGCGAGACGCGGCGCGTGCACCCGCTCTCGCCGGGAGGTTCGGTCGAGGAGGGCATCGAGACCGAGCGGCGCATCCTGGAGAACGTCGCGCGGCTCGCGGACTTTGTGATCGATACCTCGCGCCTCAACGTCCATCAGCTGCGCGAGGCGGTGGTTCGGCGTGTGACCGGCGGCGCGCGGCCCACGGTGGTGAATCTCATTTCCTTCGGCTTCCGCTTCGGCACCCCCCCTTCGGCGGAGTTGCTCTTCGACGTGCGGTTCCTGCCGAATCCCCACTTCGAACCGACGCTGCGCGATCTGACCGGTCACGACACCGCGGTCGTGGAGTACGTCGTGAAGCAGCCGACGGCCCAGGCGCTGCTCCACCGCCTGCGCGAGTTCCTGGCGTTCCTGATCCCCCTCTACGACGAAGAAGGCAAGGCCTATCTCACCATTGCCATCGGCTGCACCGGCGGTCAGCACCGGTCGGTCGCGGTGACAAATCTCCTGGCCCAAGAACTGCGTGCCGCCGGACGAGAGGTGAATGTCTCGCACCGCGACGTCGAGAGGAGAAGATGAGCGTCGGAGTCGTGATCGTGACGCACTATCGCCTGGGCGAGGAGTTTCTGCAGGCGCTTCGCTTGATCGTGCCCGACGCGCCGCCCTTTTTCGCCGTCTCCATCGACCCTCAGCAATCGGTCGAGGAGATGCGCGGCGCGATCGCAGAGGCGCTGCGCACCGCCGAAAAGGGGGAGGGCGTCCTC
>DATFYN010000575.1:0-17152 GCA_035315025.1 Myxococcota bacterium | reverse complement strand
CGCTCGTAACGCTCATGACAGCCGTGCGATCACCTCGTTGCCGTAGGTCTCGAGCGCCTTGCGTTTTGCGTCGAGCGTCGCCCCTGGACCGAGCGTGTAGGCAAGAGGCCAGCTCACCAAGGCCGTGACCCCCGCGTCTTCGAGCCGCTTGAACAGGTCGACCTCCGGCGGGACGCTCACCGCGACGATGGTCTCGAAGGGGGATCGCTCGCGGTCGTATTGCTTCCGGAGCGAGCGCAGGCGATTCATGATGCCGGGCACGTCCTCAGGCGCGTTGCCGGCGCCGATCCAGCCATCGCCCACCCGCGCGGCCCGGCGCAGCGCCGCATCGCTCCCGCCCCCCACATAGATCGGGATTTGCCCCTTCGGCGCAGGGCTCATCTCGAGGCGCTCGAAGTCGTAGTGCTCGCCATGGTGCTCGACCATGCCGCCCTTCCAGAGTGTCCTCATCACCGCGACCATCTCGTCGAAGCGCTTGCCGCGGGTCGCGAAGTCCTGATTGCACGCTTCGAACTCCTCGCGCATCCAGCCGAGCCCCGCGCCCAACGCGAAGCGGCCTCCCGAAAGGAGTGAAAGGGTGGCGACCGCCTTGGCCGCTTCGAAGGGATTGCGCAGCGGCAAGATGTAGACCGCCGTCGAGACTTCGAGCCGTGCAGTGGCGGTGAGAAGCGCGGAGCAGGTCACGAACGCGTCGGGCCAAGGCGTCGTCGAGTAAAACGGCGGGCTGCCGTCGGCGGAGTACGGGTACTTCGAGCGGATCTTCTCCGGCACAAACAGATGGTCGGACGCAAATGCGCCGTGGAAGCCTACCGCTTCGGCAATCTTCGCCAGGGGTACGAGGTGTTCGGGCTCTGTAAACGAGAGGGACTGCCAGAACTTCATCAGGGCTCACTTCACCGCGAGGGGGTTGATCGGGGAGCCGATGCCTCCGCTCACCTTGAGCGGTGGCGCGCTGAATAGAAAGTCCCACTGGCCATCCCGTGCACAGTCCTCGGCCAGCGTCTCGAGCTCGAACATCTCGCCAAAGGGCAAGCCCATGTCGCGGATGCCGAGAAGGTGCACGGGGTAGAAGACAGCGGGGTCCTCGCAGGGCATGACCTCGATCGCCGTGTTGTCCGCGCACACCGCCGCGACGTCCCGTTGGTGGAGCCACTCCACGCACTCGATGCCAAGACCCGGACCCTGCCAGAGATAGACCTCCTTGTCCCCGCCCTCGAGAAAGACGCGCAGGTGGCCGGTGCGGACGATCAGGATGTCCCCTGGGCACAGCGCGACGCGTTCTCGGGCAACAGCGGCGTCGAGGTCTTTGGGGGTAATCACGGTGCTCGGCGCGAGACGCTCGACCCCGTGAAGGCGCGCGATGTCCAGCAGGACGCCTCGCGACACGATCCCATTCACGGCCAGCTTGTCGATTCCGTTTTTCGCGGCACCCGACACCGAGAGCGCGGCATCGGCCGACACTCCGTTGTAGAGCAGGCCGTCGTAGTGAACGTGGGCAAGGCTGTCCCACTGCGTCGCGCACTGGAGCGGCATACAGATCACATCGTCGGAATAGTGAAAACCGCCCGGCGCGCCGAAAGGTGCGCCGATCGCCGTCATGTAGTGCTGGGGATTGAAACGCCCCACCACCGTCCCGGACTGCGGGCCTTCCGGGCCAAAGGCGAGTCCCAGGCTGAAAACGCGGCCGCTGCGTACGCAGGCCGCGGCTTGCCGCACGACATCGGGCGTGATGAGGTTGAGCGTCCCTCGCTCGTCCTCTTTGCCCCAGCGCCCCCAGTTGGACACGCGCCGCGCGAGCGCCCGGACCTTGTCCATCGGGTCTTGGGTCATGGCGTGCGGCGTCCGCCATCCGTCCCCGCGAGCGCGCGGCAGCAGCCGGTCGTCGAGCGCCTCACTTGAACTCCGGCATGATCTTCGTGGCGAAAAGCTCAAGTTGGCGGTCCTGGACGTGACGGGGTGTCGTGCCCTGACAGAAGAAATTCCAGGAAAGCCACTCGAGCTTGCCGTCCGCGTAGCACTTCGCGAGGGGTTCCATCGCCCGCTTGATGTCGTCGACGGTGCCGCACAGCTGATAACCCTTCTCGATCATGCGCTTCACGGCGTCTTGGTTGCTCTTGAAGCGCCAGGGACGGACGTTCGGGTCGTCCTCAGGATTGCGGAACAGCTCGAGGAAGCCGAAATGGCCGAAGTACTCCTGGTAGGAATAGCCGGTCGTCTGGGCAGCGAGCTGGAAGGCTTCCTCGAACGTGTCGCCAATGCAGATCGCCCGAACGCAGCCGCAGTTCTCGCCGAGGCCGAACGCGAAGCCGTGATCGGCGGCAACTCGCTGGTAGCTGCGGCACATCTCGAGGAACTTCGGCGGGTCGCCCTCCCAGATCCACGGGAGCCATCCGTTTTCCGCGCAGTTGAGCAGCGAGGTCATGCCGCCGGTGACTGGAACGGAGATCATCGGGTGCGGATCCTGGTAGGGACGGGGGCACACGCCGATCTTCTTGATGAGGCCCTTCTCGTCGATCTCCCCCTCGGCTCCAAACTTCCGCGTGTAATGGGCAGCCGCCCAGCCCTCGATCCCATCGTACGGGTAGGGGACCTGAAAATGCTTGCCTTTATAGTTGAAGCAGTCCTTCGTCCACGCTTCGAGCAGGATCTCCATGTTCTCGTCGTAGCGCTCGCGATTGGCCTTGTCCGCGGAGTCGCCGGCACCGGTGGCGACGGAGCCCCCCTGACCCAGCACCTGCATCCAACGCTTCTGATAGCCCCGCGCGAAGGCGACGCCGACCCGGCCCTTCGTGAGCTGGTCAAGGATTGCAAGGTCTTCCGCAACGCGGATCGGATTCGCCGAGGTCATGACGATGGACATGGGCATCATCATGATCCGTTTTGTGCGCGCGGCGAAGTCGGCGAAGAGGAGGATTGGATTGACCGAGAGCTCGTTGCCTTCGGTATGAAAGTGGTGCTCTGTCGTGGAGAAGGCGTCGATCCCCAAGTCGTCGGCCATGATGCAAAGGTGGCGCAGCTCCTCGAGCATCCTCTGATAGCGCTCCGTCGAGCGGCCGACGGGGCGCTGCTCTTCGCGCTCCTTGAGCGTCGCGGGGACGGAAGGCATGGCGAACAGATCGATCTTCACGGGGTATCTCCTCTTTGGCCGATCAGCAGAAGCGCTCTTGGATCCAGGGTACGATGATTTCGAGCGCCGCCTGCTGCCCGCTGCGGTCGCCCATTCCCTTCGGGCCGTAGCCGAGAT
The DNA here is from genome assembly GCA_035315025.1 of Myxococcota bacterium. GTDB lineage: Bacteria > Myxococcota_A > UBA9160 > UBA9160 > UBA9160 > UBA9160. Next base: position 13,908 of record DATFYN010000575.1, on the reverse strand, counting down.
GATCGCCTCGCACGGTGTGATGCTGCTTGTCCTCGGCGGGCGATGCCTCAGCGATCGCATTCGTGTGGTAGTTGAAGACGGCGTTGTCCCCTGCATAGGCGACGACCAGCGTCGGAATCACGATCCGCGAGATGCAGTCGAGTGTCGACGCGCGGGACGATAGGCCCGACCAGGTGGACAGCCACGCCCGCGGGGTCTGGTACTTCCCAAAGCCGGCCTCGAGGTAGTTGAACACGTCCGGTCTGGGAGAGAAGAACGAGCCGATGGCCCGCTCCGACGGCCACAGCGAAAGGTCCGTGTAAGCGGGATGCGCCTCTGTGCGATGCACGGCGAAATAACGTCCGGTCAAGGCGCGCCGTTCGATGCGTTGCTTCTCGGCGACGGGCAGCGCGTCGAAGTCTGAAGCCCCGAGCTTCGCCAGCCAGTAGTTCCATTCCGCAACGTGCTCGCGGCAGACCGCGTCGATGCGCGCCACGCGCGCGCGCTGTCCGGCCTCGTAGCGCACGAGGAACTCGGGGGAATAGCGGCTTTGCTCGGGCAGCCTTTGGAACCCATTGCGCGGGTCATACATGTCGAGGCTTGGATCCCGCGACAGGGGATCGCTCTCCTCGGTCACCGAAGGGTCGATGATCGAGAGCATGAGCTTGCCCTGGCCGAGGTGGGTCGCGAGCTGGACGATGCCATCGGCGGGCGGCATTTCGAACCCGTTCAAGTCGCAGGCGTCGCCGGCGGCAGTATCGCGCAGACGACCGGGCGGAGGCGTCGCTGCCTGCGCCTGGTAGAAGGTGTAGAGCGCGCCGCCCCCAGAGTTGCCAAGCAACACGATCCGCTCGAAGCCGCGGTCCTTTAGCTGTCGGATGGCGGCGGCGACGTCGAGCAGGATACGCTCGTGGATCAGGTTGACGTCGTTGTTGATGTAACGCCCGGCCTGCCCCCAGGCTGCGACACCACCTTCCAGCAGCGCAGGCACGGCGTAGTGCCGCTGCATGTCCCCGCGCGGATGCATGAGGAGCGCCACGACCTTCTCACCGCCGCGCGTGTAGAGCGTCCCGTGAGACTCTCCGCCATCCGCGGCCACCACCGGTACGGGCTCCCCGCGAGCCCCGCTCGGGAGCTTTTCGAAGGACCACAGCGACGGGCCGAGGGCCGGATAGCGTGCCAGCTGCGGGAAGGCCACGGCGGCTAGCCCTTCTTGCCCGACGTGAGCTGGACGTGATCTCGCTTCGCGGCCATCGCCTCGGGTGCCATGACGAGAGGACGCACACAGTCGATATTCACCGCCTCGATGTCATTCATGCCGATTTCTTGCCAGAACTGCTCCGCGATCTTGCGGGTTTCTTCGCCGGGGCCGTGGACGGCTCCGCGCGGGTGCCACATGATGGTGGTGCCCTCCATCGCAACGCCCGCCACGCTGCCTGCATGAAGGAATCCGATCTCGTCGTAGTCCATGTTCCGATGGTAGTAGGGCAAACGAGACGCCTCGCGATCGCGTTGGAACGGCGCCGGCACGAAGTTGCAAAGCACCCAGCCGTCGGCGCGGAACAGCCCGAAGGCCGAGGGCGGCACGTGGTTGCGGTCGGCGATCACCGGGCGGAAGTCGGTGTTGTGGAAGCGGAACGGGAACAGGTCCCCCTTCCAGCCCACCACATCGAAGGGATGCCGCGCATAGAAGAACGAGGTGATCCGGCCGGCCCGCCGGACGCGGACCTCATATTCCGGACGACCGTCGCCGTCATAGGCCTTGGGCTCGGGAGTGGTGATGATGTCGGGGTCGAACGGATTGTGGCGGCCGAGAGTCGCATGTTCGATGAAAGAGATCTCACCGCGCGATTCGAGCACGAGGAGGTAGTTGTCGCGCGTGACGGGCGCCACCCGGTGGGTCACTCCCTTCGGCAGCACGATGTAATCACCCGGCCGAAACTCGAGCGGTCCGAACTCCGTCTCGACGGCGCCTTCACCCCGGTGCACGAAGTAGAGCAAGTCTGAATCCGCATCGCGGTAGTAGAAGGGCATCGGCGCGCTGCGGCGGCTCACCGAGATCGCCAGATCATCGTTGTGCCACAGCCGCGTGGGCGTGCCAGACGCTTCGCGCTCATCGGCGGGCCGAATCTGCTCGCCGTCCACGTCGCCCGGCGCAAAATCGCCCTCCACGCGCACCCACCCGGTGGGCTCGTTCAGACGGTAGACGTTGGCGACGCGGCCCTGGAAGCCGCCGCGCCCGATCTCTTCCTCCTTGAGCCCCTTCGGCACCGCCACATGCGCCTGTCGCGGCGTCTGTCCTTTCGCAAGGTGGATCCATGAGTTCTTCATCTTTGCATCCTCCGGTCCGCCACTGCGCCTCTACTCGAAGAGCACCTTCTGCGAATAGAGGGTGTCCACGTACTCCTTCACGGCGACGATCTTCCCGCCGCGCAGCGTGAAGAGGAAGTGGTAGTGGTTCTTATAATCCTTGCCCTTGGCGCTGCGTCCTGCGATTACGACCTCGGCCGCGACCCGATCACCCTCGGCCACCATCCCCTCGACTGTGGGCGAAAGCGGCACCTTCGGGTCGTAAAGGCCAGTGCCCGAGCCGAACAGGCCAAGCACCGCGTCCTTGCCCTCGTACAGCCCACCCAGTGGCGACGACGGCAGCACCCACCAGGTGATGTCGTCGGCGAACTTCGCGATCGCGGACGGGTAATCACCTTTGGCGAGCGAGCCGAAATAGTCGGTGATGAGCTGTTTGTTCTCCGCGATGCCCATGGATCCTCCTTCGGGCTCAGGGAGCCGCTCGCAGCTTGGCGAGCGGCTCCGGAGTCGGGTTGTAGATGCGGTCGCCTTCCTTCGATCCGTCCATGTTCGAAGCGTTGCCGCCGCCGTAAAAGACGATCTCCCCCACGTCCCGGGCGGGCGCAATCCAATCGAACTTCCAGCTTGTCCCCCGCACTTTGCCCATCGCGGTTCCGGGGAGCGTGTGTTCGACGTACTCGCGGTGGGCGAGTCCACCCACGCGTTGTGTGTTCTGTGGATCGGTCACCACGAACTCGCCCGCTCCTTGACCGTCGCCCCGCTGAATCGCCGTGACCTGAAATCCCCAGCGCGTGATCGCCGCATCGGGGTGGGAGATGCGGAAGGTGAGCGTGTAGCGCTGGCCTGGGGCATAGACGTCGGGCAAGCCGAGAAGTTCGACCTTGCCGAGCGCGTCCGGATTGAGGGGAAAGGTCGCGTGGCAGGAGGTGCAGGTCATTTCCGCGGGGACGCCCCCGATTTCTGGCGCGCCGCTCAAACCGGGCTGCGGACCCGACGAGGTCGCTTTTGCCCCTTCGACGAAGAGAAGCGCCGAGGCAAGCAGGCTGGCCACCGTCGCGCGAACCGCGTGGACCCCGGTACGCCGGCCTTCCGCCCGCAAAACGATCGTGCCGCAAAAGCGGGCGAGTTCGGCGGCCCCCTCCGGGTCCCTCGCGTCCGTGACTTCGAAAATACCCGCAACGGCTTCCCGAAGCTTACTCGCCGCTGCGCGCGCGAGCTCCACTGCCTGCCCTCGTGCGACGACGACGAGCGGCACCGGGCGGTGCGTGCCGATCCGATCGACTGTGTCGTGCAGGAAAGCTTCCACCTCGCGCCGGCTGTCCTCGAAGGTCGCAGGGTCAGGACGCCCGTCCTCTTGGACGCGGAACCAGACGAAGCCCTCGTAGCCCGGGCACAGGGCGCTGCCCGACGCCATCGGGTTGCGCGGTCGTGCGGCCTGGGCAGCGCGCAGCGCGAAATCGGGTCGGGCCCTCTTACAGAGCGCGACGAGCTCGCTCGCGTCGCCACCGGCGTCGTGCAGCGTCACGAACACTCCGCGCGGCCGCCTCGCACCGGGATGACAGCCGCTCTCACGATGGACCAAGAGACTTCGCATCTGCCTCGATTTCCGCACGCTCCCGTCGGCGCATCGGCCGCGCGGTGCGAGGAGGTCGAATCAGTCGAGCTCCTTGGGAGCCTGCGCCGCGGCTTCGCGTCCGGCGATCCACCCGAACGCCACGGCAGGGCCGAGCGTTCCACCACCAGCGTAGTAATACGCACCGGTCGGCGAGGCGATGCAGTTGCCGGCGCCGAACAAGCCGGGGATCGGCTGGTCCCGTGCGTCGATCACCTGCCCCTTGGCATTGATTACGGGTCCGCCGTTGGTATCCAAAGTGCCGGCACCGAGCAGGATCGCATAATAGGGACCGCTCGCCGCGATCGGGTACATCGTCGGGTTTTTCTTGGGGAGGGGCCACTTCGTCCCAGGGTTCGGAAACGACCAGATGCGCGAGTGCCACATGCGGTCGTAGAGCAGCTCACCGCGGCGGAAGTCCGCGTCGACGCCGGTTTTGGCGAAACCGTTGAAGCGAGCGATCGTGGCTTTGAGCTCCGACGGGAAGGCGGGGTCAAGGCGCGCTCCGCCGAGCTTGGCCGAGTGCTCGGCGAGCCTCTCATCGATCGCTTTCGCGAGCTCTTCCAGGGTATTTGCCTTAAGCACGTACGGAGCGGTTGTGCCTGGAGCCGGGATAGGAAAGCGGCCGCCGAACAGCTCTGCAGCGCGCTGGTCGTAAATCATGCAGAGCACGAGGTTTGTCCACTCGTGATCGACGGTGTCCCACGCGAAGTGAGCCTTGGTGCGTTCGTTGTAGTTGCTCTTCTCGTTTACCACGCGCCGACCGTGCTTGTTCACGAGAATCATGCTGTCCCCGGGTGGCATGAAGACATCGTCAGGAGTACTCGAATATTGGAGCGCTTGCTCGAGCACGACTTCCGCACGCCAGGCGCTCCCCATGTGCCCGAGCTTGGCGCCAAGAGCCAATCCCATCGTCACGAAGTCACCCTCGTTCGTCGGTACCGCGCAGCCGCCGAAGATCGGTCCAGGCTGGTAATGCAGGAGCATCTCTCGATTGTGTGTAAAGCCTCCACTCGCGAACACGACGCCGCGACGAGTGCGCACGTTCACGACAGTTCCATCGCCCTTCGTGACCTCGAGACCCACCACCTCGCCTCGGTCATTCTCGAGCATGCGCGTCACGCGATGGCCCATCAGGACGGGCACGCTGTATTTCGCGAGGCCCTCCTTGAGTTGACGCACCATCTCGTCGCCGAGGCCAAACGAACCGTCGGGTTTCTTGGGCCAGAGACGGCGGTCGCGCGGGGTGGCGTCCTCACGGGTGGGGTCGAAGTAGTCCGGCATCGGACCGAAAGCGCTCTCCGCGGGCTGCGAGATGAGTGCGCCCATCTTCGTCAGCTCGTCGACGGCGACCGGCGCCTCGTCATAGAGCGCGCATAGGAGCTCGTACTCGTTTTGCGGAAGGCCGAGCTGCGGCGCGTTTGGATCGTAGAGCTGCGGGTAGGAGTAGCGGGCCATGCGGTGCAAGGTCTCCTCCCGCGACTCGTCCCCCTTGTCCTTGCGGAAAGAGTTATTGGGTACAAAGTAGACGCCACCGGACTTCGCGGTGGTCCCGCCGAACAAGAGCGCCTTCTCGAGCACGAGAACGCGTGCTCCGGAATGCACGGCGGAGAGCGCGGCCACCCCCCCCGCCGCGCCCGTCCCGACGACCGCGACGTCGACGTCGTACTGCCACTTGCGGTCGGTGAGGCGCTCGCGGGGAGCTCTTGTTCCGGGCCCGGAGGTGGTGGCTGCGCAGCCCGCTGCCGCGCTCACCACCCCCGCCGCGCCCGCCAGCTTGAGCAGGTCGCGCCGGGAGATGGTCAGGACGCCGCCCCCTCTTCCCACCACGGCGTCGAGTAGAACTGGCGCACCCAGCGCCGGTACTCGGCGATCGGGCCGTCGCCATCGCACAGGACAGGGCGGTTGCGGAAGGTCTTGGCTTCCCAGATGGAGAAATCCTGCTCAATCGCCTTCGACTGGTCGTCCATATAGGCCTGGAGCAGTTGGACCGTCTCCGCTTCGCTGCGGCCGTCCTTCTTTCCGATGATGCCCGTTGCAAACTCGAGTGTCTCGTCGTCGACCGGCGTCAGGCCCGCCGACACCACGGTCGTGAACATCCCGGTGTAGGTGAGGAAGTTGAAGCCGAGGCCCCAGTTCTGCGCTTCCATGTACAGATCGTCCTGGACGCCCATCGTCTGCACGGTCTTTCGCGTACCGATGTTCCAAAAGAACATCTTGCCGTCGAACTTGTGACTGCGCTCACGGGGAGGATCCATGAGATGTACGGTCTGGAAGTGGTGCCAGTCGATGGCATTCTCCATCACTTCTTGCGGCTGAGACTTGATGACCCAGCGGTACTTCTGCCACGCGCTTGTCCACTCTGGATCGCCCCAGCCCGGGATCTGCGGGATCAGATAGTCGGGCTCTTTCCCCTCCGCGTGGTGCCAAACGAAGATGCGGCCGTTGACCTCTTGGACCGGCCAGCAGCGCGTCTCGGCCTTGGGCGGGATCTTCTTGGCGTAGGGGATAGCCACGCATTTGCCCTCGCTACTGATCTGCCAGCCATGGAAGGGGCAGCGAATCGTGTTGCCGATCACCCTGCCGCCGACGCCGAGGTGCGCGCCCAGATGCGGGCAGTAGGCATCGAGGCACGCCACCTTGCCGTCCTCGCCCCGAAAAAGGACCAGATCACGGCCGAAGTAGTGGACAGGCTTAACCTCGCCCAGCTTCAGCTCGTCGGAATAGCTGACGTGGAACCAGCAGTTCGGGATGCCGAACGGGAAACGACCCATAGCGGTCCTCCGTCGAGTCTGGTTGACAGACAGGATTAGAACATGTTTCAAATCGAGTGACAAGCCGCTCCCGACCGCTTCGGGGGAGGGGAGGACGAGAAGGAAAAGATGGGAGACCGACTTCGCGGCAAGGTGGCGATTGTGACGGGCGCAGGATCGGGGATCGGCCGCGCCTGCGCCCTGCGGTTCGGAGCCGAAGGGGCACGGGTGGTGGTGGCCGACGTCCGCGCGGAAGCAGCGAATGGCGTGGCGAAGGAGATCGAGGCCGCGGGCGGTAGCGCGCGTGCCGTAGGTGCGGACGTGTCCGATCCGCGGCAGGTGGACGAGCTCGTGGCGAGCACCAAGGCCGCGTTTGGCCGCCTCGACGTGATGGTGAACAACGCCGCAGCACCGATTGGTGCCCTCGTGGCGGAGACCACCGACGATGCTTGGCGACGCGTTCAGTCAGTGACGCTCGATGGTGTATTCCATGGCGTCCGCGCAGCGCTTGGCGTGATGGTCCCGCAAGGCGCGGGATCCATCATCAACGTATCCTCGGGCGCGGGTCTGGGCGGCGAGTACGCGCTCGGCGCCTATGGTGCTGCGAAAGCGGCAGTGATCAACTTGACGCAGACCGCAGCCGTCGAGAACACCCGCCATGGCGTGCGCGTGAATGCGATCTGCCCCGGACCCATCGCGACGCCGCCGCTTCTGGCATGGATCGACCACGTGCCCGGTGGTCGAGCAGCGTTCGAGGCCCAGATCCCCGCCAAGCGGATTGGACGGCCGGAGGAGATTGCCAACGTCGTTCTCTTCTTGGCCTCGGACGAAGCGTCGTACGTGAGTGGCGCGGTCTTCGTGGCCGACGGCGGCGTCGCAGCACGGACCGCAGCGCCGCGCTTCGACTGAAGCGATGCGCCGGGCTGTCTGGAGGATCCGATCGGGCGAGCGTCCAGCGAGCCGAAAGCCGGCGCTTGCCGGGAAATGGACCTCGCGGGCCTCCGCCGCTACCCCTTCGGCACCGCGAGAGCGCATGGTCTGCGCGGTCCGACGCCGGACCTCCCTGTGGAGCGGTGGGAGGCTTGGAGGCAGGAGGTCAAGCTACTCGAGATCGAACACGAGGAGCTCCGCGTCCTCGGCGGCCGTGAGCGAAGTGCCCTTTTCGCCGGTGATGGCCGCGCCGTCGCCAGCGGCGAGTTTCTCGTCGCCAAGAGCCAGCGAGCCGCGGGCCACCTGCACCCAGGCAGCCCGCGAAGGCGGGATTTCGAGCTCAACTCGGCTTCCGGCATCGAGCCGCGCCAGATAGAGATTGGCGTCCTGATGGACGGTCACGGATCCCCGCCGCCCATCCCGGGAAGCCGCGAGGATGAGCTCATTGCGCCGCGCTTCGGGGGGGAAAGCCTTTTGCTCGTACGAGGGCGCGAGGCCCCTGCGCTCTGGCAGGATCCAGATCTGGAGGAAATGCACGATCTCGTTCTGCGAAGCATTGAACTCGCTGTGCGTGACGCCGGTCCCAGCGCTCATGCGCTGGACTTCACCCGGACGCAAGACCGCTCCGTTGCCCAGGCTGTCGCGGTGCTGCAGCGCGCCCTCCAGCACGTAGCTCACAATCTCCATGTTCTCATGCGAGTGGACACCAAAGCCTCGGCCGGGCTGGACGCGGTCTTCGTTGATGACTCGCAGCGCCCGAAAGCCCATGTGGGCGGGATCGTAGTAGTCGGCGAATGAGAACGTATGGCGGCTGTCGAGCCAGCCGTGTTCGGCATGGCCGCGTTCTGAACTTCGTCGAACCGTGATCATTGGATTCTCCTTCGGTAGGCAAGAGAAAGCCCTCTCGCGCAGGGCGCCCGGCAGGCTTCGGCGAGAGGCGGTACCCCTTACGAGCGAGGGCCACGTCGCCCCGTTCAGAGACCGAGTGTAGGTCTCATCTCGAGGCGGGAAAGTCGATCGCAAAGCAGCGTCTTTCGGTTCACGACGGCACAGCGATTCGTGGAGGCCAGAGCAATTCGGCCAATCGCTCTACAGGGACGCGTATAATGCGACGACCAACCATGAGGAGACGATCATGAGGGCTGCGGTCATGCGCGCGTACAAGACTCCCCTCACCATCGAGGACATTGAGATCGCGAGGCCCGGGCCGCGCGAGGTGCGGGTGCGGACTGCGGCGACCGGGGTGTGTCACAGCGACCTGCACTGCATTGAAGCGGCACTTCCGGTGCCGCCGCCCACAGTCCTCGGCCACGAGCCGGCGGGCGTCGTCGTCGAGGTCGGTCCCGGCGTGACGCATGTCCAGGCCGGCGACCACGTGATCGGGTGCCTCTCCGCCTTTTGCGGAAGCTGTGCGTATTGCCTCTCCGGGCAGCCCAACCTCTGCGGCGGCGCGGCGACACAGCGCGCTCCCGGGGAGCCGCCTCGCCTCTCGAAGAAGGGCGAACTGATCCATCAGTTTGCCCATCTGTCGGCGTTCGCTGAGGAAATGCTCGTCCACGAGAATGCGCTTGTGAAGATTCGCAAGGAGATGCCTCTCGACCGGGCTGCTCTGATTGGTTGCGGTGTGACGACCGGCCTCGGTGCCGCACTCAACACCGCAGGGATCCGGCCCGGGGAGACTGCAGCCGTGATCGGGTGTGGCGGCGTGGGTCTTGCCGCGATCCAAGGCTGCCGCATCGGTGGAGCGAGCCGCATCATCGCCGTCGACACTCTCGCGTGGAAGCTCGATCTGGCCAAGAAGCTAGGGGCCACCGAGGCCATCGATGCCTCCGCCGAAGACGCCATGATGAAGGTTCTCGGGCTCACGGGCGGCGTCGACTATGCGTTCGAGTGCATCGGCCTAAAGCAGACGGCCGCCCAAGGCCTCGGCATGATCCGCAAAGGAGGCACGCTCGTTCTGGTGGGCGTCGTGCCGATCGGCACGAACCTCGAGCTCAACGGTCTCGACATTGTTCTTCAGGGCAAGAGCGTCGTGGGTTCGATGATGGGGAGCAACCGGTTTCGCATCGACATGCCGCGCTACGTCGACTTCTATCTCGACGGGCGTCTCAAGCTCGACGAGATGATCTCGCAGCGTTTTGGCCTTGACGACGTGAACAAGGCCTTCGACATGATGAAGGCTGGCGAGGTGGCGCGAAGCGTGATTGCGTTCGCGAGCTAGTGCGCAAGCCCCGGCAAAGGAGGGGTGGAAGGGAGCTAGCCGCCGCACGGCCGCCCACCGCGAGACCGCCGGGCCGTACGGCCTGGTCCTCTCCAGGACGCGAGCGCCAGGCAAAGGATTCCCCGTTCGCCTTTCCGCTGGGCCGGATTCGGCGAGCGCGCAAGTCGACCCACGATGAGGCCGTCGAGCGGGGTTGGACGCGTCGGCGCCCCGGGCCTGCGCGGGAGGGGCGGCGCGGAGCACCCGACCCGGCGGCCCGCTGCCAAGCTATGGTCCTCGCCCGATGCCTCGCTACGACTACCGGTTGGTGGAGGTCTTTACCGCCGAGCGCTTCGGCGGCAACCCGCTCGCTGTCTTTCCTCGGGCGGAAGAGCTCTACCCTGAGCTTATGCAGCGCTTCGCCGCCGAGCTGAATCTCTCGGAGGCGACGTTCGTCATGCCGTCGACCCGACGCGACTGCGACTACCGCCTGCGCATTTTTTCGCCGCGCAGCGAACTGCCCATGGCGGGACACCCGACGATTGGCACGGCGTTTGTGCTGGGCCATAGCGATCGTGTGGTGTTTGAAGAGGGTGTCGGACCGATTTTGGTCGAGCGGGCGACCGCTCCATCGGGCGCGCCGATTTGGCGGATGACCCAGCCCCGGCCGCGCTTCGGACCACGCCTAGAGGACCGCCCGGCCGTCGCCGCCGCCCTCGGGCTCGACGCGAGTCAGCTTGACGCAAAGCTCCCGCTTTGCGCCGTTGCCACCGGACTGCCTTTTCTCATGATCCCACTGCGCGACCTTGAAGGCCTCGCCCGAGCGCGGCTGCAGCTGGAACGCTGGCAGTCCCTTGGCCCGCAGGTCCGAGACCTCATGCCCTTCCCATTCGTACAGCTTGCCCCGGCGCGCTTCCGCTGCCGCATGTTTGCCCCGGAAGCCGGCATCGTCGAGGATCCCGCCACCGGCTCGGCCGCCGGGCCGCTCGGCGCGTATCTCGTGGCCCATGGTGTGGTCCCAGCGGGAACGCCTGCCCGTCTCGAGTGCGAACAGGGGGTTGAAATGGGGCGCCCGAGCCGCCTGTACGTGGAGGTGGACGGCACGCCCTCCGATATTCCTGCGGTGAGGGTCGGGGGCGAGTGCATCTCCATGGGCGGCGGCTACTTTGAGCTGTAGTGGTAGAGAGGCCGACCATTCTCTTTGACGGGGTTTGCAACCTCTGCAACCGCAGCGTGCGCTTCGTGCTCGACCGAGACCCGGGCGAGCGTTTTGCTTTTGCGCCGCTTCAGTCCGCGAAGGGACGCGAGCTGCTCACACGGGTGGGGCTCCCCGCAGACGCGCGCGCGAGCATCGTGCTGGTGGAAGGGGAGCACTCGTTCGTGAAGAGTGATGCGGTGCTCCGTATCATCGCCGGGCTCTCGGGGCTTTGGCCGATTCTCGCCCTGTTTCGCGTCGTTCCACGCAGACTGCGCGACGCCATCTACGACTGGATCGCTGCAAACCGCTATCGCTGGTTCGGCCAGCGTGCGGAGTGCCCGGTGCCAACGCCCGAGCAGCGTCGCCGCTTCCTGGCCTAGACCCCCCCCAAGAAGCTTCCCCTCGGAGGTCTCCATGGCGACGGTGCTCGAGAATTGGCGAGAGGTGCTGACCACCCAAAACCTCTCCCAGGGTCGGCGCATGGATCTGGTCTCGAAGTGGCTGCTTATTACCCGCGCCAGCGTTTTCCCCATGACTCTCACTTCGGGTGCGATCGGCGGCCTTCTGGCCGTGGCGGGCCCGAACCCCGTGCACGCGAACTGGCTCTTCTTCGCCCTGGCGATGGTGGGCCTCGTATTGGCACACGCCGCGAACAACATGATCAACGACTACTTCGACCTCACGGGCGGCGTCGATAGCGCCGAGTACGTGCGCGGCCAGTACGCCCCGCATCCCATCCTCTCCGGCCTCATCTCCAAGGCCGGTCTCGTCGCAGCGATTGCTCTCGTGAACGGCCTCGATCTTGCGATCCTGATTTACCTGACCAAAGCCCGTGGCTGGGCCGTGGTGTTGTTCGCCCTGCTCGGTCTCTTTATCAGCGTGTTCTACGTGGCGCCGCCCGTGAAGCTGAAGCACCACGGGTTGGGTGAACCGGGTGTGGCGATCGTGTGGGGGCCGCTCATGATCTGCGGGACGTACTTCGTCACCACGGGCTCGCTTCCGGCCTGGGTGGCCGTCGCGAGTCTGCCGTATGCGATTCTCGTCACCACAGTCCTGATCGGAAAACACATCGACAAGCTCGAAGCCGACCAACGCCTCGGGATCCGCACACTGCCGGTGATCTTGGGCGCGGAGCGGGCCGCCTTCTTGAACCAGGTACTGATGGTGTCGTTCTTTGCCCTGATCCTGTGCCTCATCCTCGTGGGATCGCTCGGCGTATGGACTCTCCTCACATTTGCTGCGCTGCCCCGTCTGCGGCAGGTGTTGAAGGTCTTCAGTCAACCCAAACCGGTCGAGCGACCGGCCCACTATCCGATCTGGCCGCTGTGGTTCGTCGCCTGGGCTTTCATGCTGACGCGCCTCGCTGGAGGCCTCCTCGTGCTCGGCCTCGTCGCCAACGCGTTCTACCCAGTTTTTTTGTAGAGAAAGTTCTTGTAGGGCAGGGCGAGGGAAGGGAGGGGAGCCCCTTGCGGGGCGGCTGCGACAGGACCGGGCTCCTCGCCCCGGCGAAGATGCGCCGGTCGGGCATGCCGCGCCGGAGCCGCTCGTGGTGGCTCGTACGCGGCCAGCGGCGCAGCGGAGCGCGTCGGTCCTTCCGTTCCCGCGGCCCCGCCTCCCTTCCAAGGGAGGAAGTACCACTTCTGCAGTCGAAGTGGTGCGAATTCTGCCTTTCCGCGAAAAAGTTCATGGGGGCGGGTCTCCGAGCCGACAGCCGCGGGATGCGTAGCGTGCCAAGTCGCTTTCTCTTCGGCGTGGCGGTCGCCCCTACCCCGGGGGTATCGTGCGAATGCCTAGCGGCGGAGGCGGAGGAGACCATGGGCGCCGTACGCATCATGAACGAAAAGAAACGGAGCCCCGACGAAGCGGCCGCGCTCGTCCGACCGAAGGACTTCCTGGCGGTTCCCCTTGGACCTGGCCAGCCCAGCGCGTTCCTTCACGCCCTCGGCGAGCGCGACGACTGGCAGGCCCTTCAGGTCTTCGGCGCGCTGGCGCTCGCCCCGTTCAAGCTCTTCACACGGCGGGGTGTCACATACCTATCTGGATTCTATGGGCCGGTCGAGCGAGGACTCGAGCAGGCAGGTTACGATGTGCGCTTTGTCGTGGCGGATTTCCGCCGCTACGGGTCGCTCGCGCGAAATATGGCGCCGCGCGTGATGGCGACCGCCGCTGCGCCGCCCGATGCGGACGGACGCTTCTCTCTCTCCCTGCACGCCGGTGCGACCGTCGACGAGCTCCACCGCTGCGGTCGCGATCCCGACCGCGTGCTGGTGGTCGAGGTGAACTCCCGTCTGCCGCGCACCCTCGGGCTCCCGCCCGACCATCCCCACTCCTTGCACTGCGAAGAGGTGGACGTCATCGTCGAAAGTGACGGCGAGCCGGTTGCGCTTCCCGAACAGGAAGCCACGGAGGTCGAGCGTGCGATTGCCGCACATGTGGGTGACTACATCGCCGACGGGGCGACTCTGCAAACCGGTATCGGCGGGATCCCGAGCGCGGTGGTCGAGCTCTTGGCCGAGGGGCCGGGAGGCGACTACGGTGTTCACTCGGAGATGTTCACAAGCGGACTGATGAAGCTCCACCTTGCCGGAAAAATCACCAACAAGAAGGGCATTTACGACGGTGTGTCGATCGCGACATTCGCCCTGGGAACGAAGCAGCTCTACGCATGGCTCGACGGCCAGGAGGCCGTCCGATTTCTTCCCGTCGAACTTGTGAATGAACCCGGGCTGATCGCGCGCAATCGCAACATGATCTCCATCAATGGAGCGCTCTCCGTGGACTTGGCGGGTCAGGTGGCTGCAGACACGATCCACGGTCGCCAGTTCTCAGGGATCGGCGGGCACGAAGACTTCGTGGCTGGTGCATCCTTCGCTCCGTGCGGTAGATCACTGATCTGCCTGCCGTCGACCGCTACGGTTTTGGGGGA
>DATFYN010000574.1:0-4987 GCA_035315025.1 Myxococcota bacterium | reverse complement strand
CGGGATCACCAGCACCCCGGTGATCGACCCCCCGAGTGGCACCGACCCAAAGGGCACGCTCTACGTCGTTGCCTTGACCAAAGAGAGCGTCGGCAACACAACGACGTTTGTGCAGCGGCTGCATGCCCTCGATTTGACGACCGGCGCCGAGAAGCTTGGGGGCCCCGTGGACATCAAGAAGAGCGTCGACGGAACCGGCGCCGGGACAAAAGTACCCTTCGACGCGCAGTGGGAGAATCAGCGAGCCGCGCTTCTCCTCGTGAACGGCGTCGTTTACGTTGGGTTCGCATCTCATGATGATCTGGGGACGTACCACGGCTGGCTACTGGGTTTCGACGCGACCACCCTTCAGCTCGTGATGGCCTTCGACACCACCCCCAATGGCTCCGACGGTGGGATCTGGCAGGGCGGTGGAGGTCCCGCCGCTGACTCTGACGGGAACATCTACTTTGTCACAGGCAACGGGACCTTTGACGCGAACTCGGGCGGATCTGACTACGGAGATAGCATCGTAAAAATCAGTCCGAGCGGTGCCGTTCTCGACTACTTGACGCCGCACGAGCAGGACTACCTTAACACCGCAGACCTGGATCTCGGGTCGGGAGGTCCGCTCTTGCTCCCCCCAGATCAAAGCGACCCCTCTCCCCACCTACTGGTCACTGCCGGCAAGGAGGGTACCGTATACCTCGTTAACCGCGACAATATGGGCCGGTACAATCTGACCGACCAAATTCCGCAGTCTCTCTCCAATGTACTGCTAACCGGAGTCGCCCCTGGTTCGAACTTCAAACCGCCTGTCTATTTCGGCGGATTTGTCTACTTCGGCGCAAACAGCGATACGATCCGCGCCTTCCCATTGAGTAACGGCCTGCTATCAACACCGCCGTCCCAGTCCCCAGAGAGCTACAACTATCCGGGCGCAGCGATGGCAATTTCTGCCAATGGAAACACCAACGGCATCCTGTGGGCGGTAGAAAGGCCGGACGTGACGGTTCCGGGTGTTCTCCACGCGTACGACGCAACCAACGTCGGCACCGAACTGTACAACAGTAGTCAATCCGGGTCGCGTGACACCTTGGACTCTGCAACAAAGTTCGCGCCTCCGACCGTGGTGAACGGGAAAGTATTCGTTGCCTCTGTGAGTCAACTGGCAGTCTACGGTCTATTGTCGGGCACGGTCGGCAACTCCCATTCGACCGGGTTCGACGCTCAGGTCTCCCAGGATGGGAGCGATACGCTCCAGACGGGGGTTTTCTCGACCACGACCAACTCCGACCTTCTGGTCGCGTTCGTGGCCTACGATGGTCCGACCACTGCGCCGCAAACGGCGACAGTGAGCGGTGCGGGGGTGCCTTGGCAGCTGGTCACGCGCTCCAACGCCCAGTTCGGCACGGCGGAGATCTGGGTGGCGAAGGCGACTAACATGTTGACCTCGGTGACGGTCACCTCGCAACCCGGAGTCCCTGGGGGCTACCACGGATCGCTGACCGTGATCGCGTTTGCCAATGCGTCCGGTGCGGGGATGGTCGGGCAAGCGAGTGCTCCATCGGGGGCGCCGGACATCTCCCTGCCCGGCGTCAGTGCAGGAAGCTGGGTGTTCGCAGTGGGAAACGACTGGGACCAAGCCATCGCGCGGACACCGGTCAGCGGGCAGGTGCTCGTCCAGCAAAACATCGACACGGCGGTCGGAGACACGTTCTGGGTGCAGCGCACGGCGGCGCCCTCCACGGCGAACGCCTTGGTCGACATTCACGACAGCGCCCCGACCACCGACCGCTGGAACTACGCCGCCATCGAGATCGTCGCCACACCGCAGTGAGAGCTGTCCCGTCCGAAAAAATCGTTCACTGTGAACGGATCCCGCGCCCCTCCCAGCCCAGGACGTATCTCACGTTGCCTTCTGAGGCGCCCGCCGCTCGCTCGAGCAGCGTCGACTGCAGCGCGAGCTGCTTTTGGATGCGATCGGCCACCTGGAGGAAGGCGCTGAGGCTCTTTGCCTGCTTCGCGTCCTCGAGCGCCCTGCGGAGATCCCGATTCAGCGCGTTGGCCTGCCCGAGCAGGTCGTCGCCAAGATCGTCCTCGAGCTCGGCCTTGCGCTGCGCAGCCTGCACCAACGCTGTCCCGATATGAGTGCGATGGCGGTCCACGGCACTCTTGGTGAGCTCGTGTCGTCCCGCTATGTCCCGAATCGCTGTCCCGCTAAGTTCATGTCATGAAATAAAGTTTACAATAGCTAAGCCCGGATGGTGTAGTTCCAATCGCCGTGAAACGGATGGCGAGCTAATTTGACGGCTTGGAGTTCCTCGTCGGATACCTCTACGCCCAGTGGGTACCTGTGCTTGTCGATCCGTGCCTTCACACGAAGACCCGATGCTGTCTTTGTCGCTCCGATCAGATTGACCACCACGTCGTGACTGATCAGAGGCCGCCCACGCCAGTTCATGGTGATGTGGGAAAACAATCGGTGTTCGATCTTGTTCCACTTGCTCGTGCCCGGCGGGAAATGGCAGAGGGTGACCTCGAGGGCCGCGGTCGACGCAAATCGCTGGATTTCGACCTTCCAGATCCAGAGGCGCGAGCGGTGTCCATTGCTGCCGCCGGCGTCCGCACAGATCAGCAGTCGGTCCGCAGTGGGATAGAGCGGCGCGCCCATCGAGCGCCTTTAATCTGCCTTCGAACCTGAGGGTCGGAGGTTCGAGTCCGCCGCGCGGTGCATGATTGGCTGAGCTCAGGCATATCCAGCGCTCGGCAAACGTCCACGGGCACAGCGGGAGTTATTTCGCTCTAAAGGACTTAGCGATGCCCTCAGGGCCACGCTCGTCGTGAAGTCGCTTTACCGCTCGCCGCCAGCGCTTCGCTGCTTCCTGGGCGCTTGCAATACGCTGCCTGCGGACGTTGTCATCAATCTCGGGCAGCCGAGTGACGAGTCCCTGGTATTGACGAGACCAACGTCGCGAATCAAGCTCGTGGCATGGGCGGGGGCTCAGTCTACCGACGTGAGGACGGAGGCTCTTTGGCTAGAGTGACGCTGGGGCGTGATGACGGCGGGCGACGGCGCTGGGAATAACAAAGCGTTGAGCGCCAATCGCGTGCATTCGGTCCACTCCGACCCCGAGATCCTCGGCGGAGCACCCGTCTTCGTGGGCACGCGTGTTCCCGTGCGCGCCTTGGTCGACTACTTGGAGGCCGGCCGCGCGCTGGACGAGTTCCTGGAGGACTTCCCGACGGTGACACGCGAGCAGGCAATCGCCGTCCTTGAGCAGGCGAAGGAGCTGCTGGTGGCCGGTGCGCCTCCTGCTCGATGAGTGCGTTCCCCGCCGCTTGCGACGTGAGTTGCTGGGGCACGAGGTGCGCACCGTCCCCGAGACGGGGGTGAGCCCTCGGTCTCGGAAGTCGAGGGCACCCAAGAAAAGCCCGTCCTGCACGCGAAGCTCGAGCCGGGTCGCGCCTACCAGGGTCGGGTGGTCGCGATGGCGTCCGATGCCGACGGAAGAGCCTACGTCGTGCTGAACACGGATCCCACGCTGACCGCCGCACCTGTGGCCGAGCAAAGGCTGCGGCCAATGCGCTGCTGGCGAAGCTCGGCGGATGAAGGCGCTCAACCTGTCTCCACGCGAACGTGGCGACATACGCGTCGAGCGTCACGCCGCCTCGATCTCGACCTTGTATTTCAACCCGGCCGCGTCCAGCCCGCTCTGGATGGCGAGACGGACCAGGACGGACTCGGGATAGCCGAGAGCTCGCGCCCACTTCGCGGCACGCTCGGGGCTTACGGTCTTCCGACCCTTCTCGACATCGCAGAGATGCGACTTCGAGACACCGAGCTTCTTAGCGCACTCGTCCTGCGAGAGCTCCTGGCTCTTGCGAATGGACTCGATCGCCCTCTCCAGGGTAAGCGGGCCGCCCGCGATCTTCTCCAGCAGCTTCATCGCTTCGGACTTCTTTCCCTTGGCCTTGCGCATGGATGCCTCCGTCAATACGCGTGCTTGCTGACTTCTTCGACCGAAACGAACCTGGCCGTGTCTTGCTGGATCTCGTAGATGGCCCGGTATGCACGGCTCAGCCGAATCGACCGCTGGCCGGCTCGGTTGCCCTTCAACGGCTCGTCGTGGTAGCCGGGGACCTTGCGTACTTCTTCGAGGCCATCGTGCTCGACGGCCGCGACCCAGATCATCAGGTTGTCCACGATGTACCGTGGAAGCTTGCGGAGCTGCTTCTCCGCGAGCCTGCTGATCTTGACCCGGAAGATCATCGAGCTGCTACAGTACACCCATAGGGTGTACCAGTCAACCAGCAGGCGCGGCCGGCGGTGTCCATCCACCTCAGTCACGCACTGCACCGCGACCGGGCTGGAGCTTCGAGATCAATCTCCCTCCGGTCTCCGTGACCACGACCGCGTCATGCTGCTGAGCGCGACCTGCCGCCGGCGTATACCGTACGCCT
Source organism: Myxococcota bacterium (assembly GCA_035315025.1). Lineage (GTDB taxonomy): Bacteria > Myxococcota_A > UBA9160 > UBA9160 > UBA9160 > UBA9160. The sequence goes on along the minus strand of DATFYN010000574.1, from coordinate 544 downwards.
GTGAGCTTCCTCGAGACGGAGGAGCAGGCAGAGGCATTCCTCGAACGCAATCGCCGCGACTCGCTGTGTGGCCAGAGTGACGCTGGGGCGTGACGACGGCGGGTGACCGCGCTGGGAGTAATTACGGATTGAGCGCCGATCGCATGCATGCGGTCCACTCCAACCCCGGGATCCTCGGCGGAGCGCCGGTCTTCGTGGGCACGCGGGTTCCCGTGCGCGCCCTGGTCGACTACTTGAAGGCCGGCCGCGCGCTGGACGAGTTCCTGGAGGACTTCCCGACGGTGACACGCGAGCAGGCAATCGCCGTCCTTGAGCAGGCGAAGGAGCTGCTAGTGGCCGGTGCTCCTCCTGCTCGATGAGTGTGTCCCTCCCCGCTTGCGAGAGGAGTTGCCGGCGCACGAGGTGCGCACCGTCCCCGAGATAGGTTGGGCCGGACTCACCAACGGCGCCCTGCTCCGTGCAGCCCAGGGCCAGTTCGACGCGTTCATCACCGTGGACCCGAACGTTCCGTTCCAGCAGCGCCCGAGGGCTTATCGATCGCGGT
>DATFYN010000573.1:0-8249 GCA_035315025.1 Myxococcota bacterium | reverse complement strand
CTGTTCGTGCGAGAGTCGCTCTTCGAAAAGTCCCGCGACGAGCCCGCCGGGAGCGATGGGGGCCAGGAAACCCACTTCGTGCCCGAAGGCGCGAGCTCCGGCGTGAGGCGGAGCTAAGGCAGGGGGCAAGCGGTGCGGGCGCCGGCTCTCCCGAGCGTGTCTTGGGAGTTGCCGGAGCGCTGACTTCTTGTGCGCTCCCAGCGCAACTCTTTTCTCGCACCACGCAGAAATACGCAGCGAACCGGCAACTCTTTCTTGGCGGAGGCCGATTGCCGCCCTGACCGGCCTTTCGATGGGCGCCCCGACGACGGCAACCGCCGAGCTTCATTGACAAAATTGGCCGTGGGATGGCAGGATCGGCCGGCCTCGACGAGAACCACCCGTTCACGGCACTCGGACGCTGCGAGCGTGGATCGCAAACGGTGACGAACCCGCGCCGATCGATTCGGCGGACTGCGGGAGAGTGGGATGACACGCTCGGAGCTGGCTTGGGAGCTGGCCGATCTTTTCACCGATCTCAAGATCGATCAGATCAACGAGATGCTTGCCAAGAATGTGCCGCTCGAGACCCTCGAGTTCTTCAACGCGTACGGCCAAGACTTCGGCAAGAGCGAGGGCATTGCAGGCAACACGCTGCAGCGTCTCCCGAACTTGCTGCTTCTCGGCTACATCTTACGCGTGCTCGAGGAGCGACTGCTCGAGGGTGACGAGCCGTCCGAGCACTAAGCTCGAGCCTGCCAGAGCGACCCCCGACCGGAGACCTCGTGCGCGAGCGCTTCTTGGGCCTTGACGGCAAGCGCCTCTACCTGATGCGTCACGGGCAGACGTATGAGCCGCGCCTCGACGCGCCGATGGCAAGCGCCGGGGACGATCCCGGCCTCTCGCTCACTCCGGCCGGCCGTGAAGACGTCATGGCGACGGCCGAGGCGATGGCGAAGCTTGACCTCGAAGCCGCGTTCTCGTCGACCTTCCACCGCAGTCTTGAAACCGCGAGACTCATCGCCCTGCCCCACGGCCTCGAGGTGCGCACGCATCCCGCCTTCGAGGAGCTGCGGCTCCATCCCGAGCCCGGCGGCACGCTGCGCGACGTCGCGCGTAAATATCTCGCGCTCGCGCGCGAGCTCGCGGCTCGGGAAGCGAGCGAGGTCGAGCTCGAGTGCGGACGCAGCGTGGCCGAGATCGTGGCTGCGGCGCAAGATGCGCTGGCCGACCTTCTCGCAGGGCCGGCGCAGCGCGTCCTCGTGGTGGCGCACGGGGGGCTGAACCGTTTCTTGCTGACGGGCTTCCTGGGTCTCCCGCTTCACCGCTTTCTCGCAGTGGATCAGGATTTCGCGTGCGTCAACGTGGTGGAGTTCGTCGCGGGAGGCCGGCCTTGGGTGCGCGCGCTGAATGTGACGTTCATCGATCCCTTCAAGGCGAGCGATTTGGCCCGGAGCTAGGAGGACGGACGTGGGCACGAAGACGAGAGAGGTGCGCAGCGAAGCCGCGCCGCGCCCCGTGGGACCCTACTCTCAGGCCGTCGTGAGCCAAGGATTCGTCTTCGCCTCGGGCCAGGTCCCGCTCGATCCCGCGACCAACGCGCTCGTTCCCGGCGAGATCGAGGTGCAGACCGACCGTGTGATTGCCAACCTGCGCGCCGTCCTGGAGGCTGCGGGATCTTCCCTCGACCGTGTCGTGCGGACGACCGTCTACCTCGCCGACCTCGGACTCTTTGGGCGCATGAACGAGGTCTACGGCCGCCACTTCCGCACGGAGCCGAAGCCGGCACGGTCGACCATCCAGGCTGCACGGCTGCCCCTTGGCGCAGCCATCGAGATCGACGCCATCGCCACGCTGGATGAATGAGCGCTGCCCTCCCGCCCGAGTCTGAGATCGAGGCCCTTATCGCCCGCGCACGGCTTAGCGAAGGGACGAGGCCATGCCTTGATCGCCTGCGCTTTCCGACCTTCGCTGAGCTCATCGATGCGCGCGCCCAGGCGGGAGCGAAGCCCTTCCTCATCTACTACGACGAGGCGGGGACGAGGAGCGCGCTCTCCCACGGAGAGTTCGCGGCGCGGGTTGCAGCCCGCGCGCGCACGCTTGCGGAAAGTGCCGGTGTCACGCGGGGCGACCGCGTAGCGACCTTGATGCACAACCACCCCGAGGCTCCGATCACCTGTTTCGCAGCGTGGCGCCTCGGGGCGACCGTGGTCCCCATCAACATGGGCGAAGACGATGCGCGGATCGAGTTTGTTCTTGAGAACTCGGGAACCAAAGCGGTCGTCCTCTTGCCCGAGTACGCGGCGAGGGCGCGCTCGCTTGGCGCCGGGAGGGATCGCCGCAGTTGGCTCGATCTCGGAGCGCTCCGTGAGGGGACCGGCTCGTTCGAAGCGCTCGAGCGCCTCCCGCGGCCCAGGCCCGAGGACGACGCCCTCATCGTCTACACCTCCGGCACCACGGGCCCGCCCAAGGGCGTCGTGCTCTCGCAGTGCAACCTCCTCGTCGACGCCGAGGGCATCGCGGGCTGGCACGGGCTCGGGGAGGGCTCGCGCCTTGGCTGTGTGCTGCCCATCCATCACGTGAATGGCCTCGTCGTGACCTTGGTGACGCCCTTCGTGGTCGGCGCGAGCGTGGTCCTCTGGCGGCGCTTTCGCACCCACGATTTCTGGCCGGTGGTCGCAAGCGAAGGGGTGGAGATCGTCTCCGTCGTGCCGACGCTCCTGGCATTCCTGCTCGAGGACGCCGAGGGGGCGCGCCGCGCCGACCTAAGGTGTCTGCGCCATCTGATCTGCGGCGCCGGTCCGCTCACCGTCGACCTCGCGCGCCGCTTTGAGGAGCGTTTTGCCCGGCGCATTGTCCACGGCTACGGCCTCTCGGAAACCACCTGCTACTCGTGCTTCCTGCCCCTTGACCTTTCCGCTGAAGAGCACGCGCACTGGATGCGGGACTTCGGCTTCCCGTCGATTGGCGTACCGATTCCACCCAATGAGATGGCAATCCATGACGGCGAGGGGCGGCCCCTCGGGCCGGGCGAGCGCGGGGAGATCGTGATCCGCGGCGTAAACGTCATGAAGGGCTACCACGCGCGGCCTGACGCGAATGCGCAGAGCTTTGCCTTTGGGTGGTTCCGCAGCGGGGATGAGGGCTTCTTCGAGTGCGACGCGAAGGGTCGTCCATTCTTTTTTATCACCGGCCGGCTCAAGGAGCTGATCATTCGTGGCGGGGTGAATCTCTCGCCGTTCGAGATCGACGAGGTGCTCTCGCGCATCCCCGGCGTCGCTCGCGGTCTTGCCGTGGGCTTTGAGAACGATTGGTACGGGGAGGAGGTCGGGGCCTACGTGAAGCTTGAGCCCGGAGTCCCTCTCGACGAGCACGCGATTCTCGAGGCGTGCCGGCAGAAGCTTCCCTTCGCAAAGGCTCCGAAGGTCGTGGTCTTCGGCGAGGAGATCCCCGTGACCTCGACGGGCAAGTATCAACGTGGGCGGCTCCGGCATCTCTTCGCCGACCACAAGTCGACGCAGTTCCGTGACGGTCGCTAGAGCCGGCGCGAAGCCTCCTCTTCGTCCCGACCAAACTCGAGGGTCAGCAGGCGAAGGTTCACGGCGTTGATCCCGACGTGCGCGGCGATGGGCGCCAGAAGGTTCCCCGTCCACGCGAAGAGACCCCCAAGCAGAAAGCCCGCAGCGACGGAGAATGCGGACCACGCGACGAGCCCGCGGCGTGGGACGAAGTGGGCCGCTCCAAAAAGAAGGCTTGCCGCAACGAGCCCGACACGGGGCTGGAGCGCGCCGCGGAAGAAGGCCTCCTCTCCGATGCCGCTGGCGAGGGCGAGAAGGACGCACTCCCGAAGCGTGAGGGAGCCGATCAGGCGTCCAAGGGTTTGGGCGAGAAGTTGACCCGAAGCGGTGCGGCGGGTGAGCTCCCGGGAGAGGACGATGACGAGGGCGGCTGCGGCCAGGCCCGCCGCGAGGTCCGGTCCGAGGCGCACGCCGCGCTCCGCAGCACCCGCAGAGGCGTAGAAGAGCGGCTCACCCTCGATCCCCACCCGCCACACGATCGCCACGGCGAGGACGACCCCATAGAAGAGGAGCGCCATGCGGACCCAGGCCGGACCTGAGAGCCTCTGCCTTTCGGGCGATTCGGCGGAGCCCGGCGGCAAGGGCGGCGGCACCGGAGCTGCGGATTGATCCATCGGCCCTGCCTCGTTGACACTCGCCTGGGAGCGTCGGTAGTGTCCGGACGGCCGGCGCCCCTTCCCTCCGTCGGGATCCAAGGGAGCGTCGGATTTCGTTTTCAGGGACCTCCAAAGAGCGTCCGAGCGGTTCGATTCTGGATGAGGGAGCGCGGACTGGCCATGTCGGATCGCATCCCTATGACCCGGGCGGGATATCAAAAGCTCGAAGAAGAGCTGCGTCGGCTCAAGACCGAGGAGCGCCCGCGCATCGTGAAAGAAATCGAGATCGCCCGCTCCCACGGCGACATCTCGGAGAATGCCGAGTTCCATGCCGCGAAGGACCGCCAGTCCCATGTCGAGGGGCGCATCCGGATCGTGGAGGATCGCCTCGCCCGGGCGCAGGTAATCGACCCGAGCGGACAGTCTCCGGACGCAGTGCGTTTCGGAGCGACCGTCGTGCTCGTGGACGTCGAGACCGAGGAGCAGGTCACCTATACTCTTGTCGGCGAGGACGAGTCGGATGTGTCAATCGGCCTCATCTCCATCTCGTCCCCCGTGGCCCGAGCGATTCTCGGCAGGGGGATCGAAGAGACGGTGACCGTGCGGGTCCCGCGCGGCACCCGTGAGTTCACGATCCTCGAGATCCGATTCGACTAGCCTGCCATTCCGGTTTTTTCGGCCTCGGTTGCGGGGGGGCGGGGCTGCAAGTAGGCTGATCTGGGGATATCCAGCCGTCATCTCTACGGATTTCGAGCGACGAGCCGAGCTGGCGAGGTAGACGAGGTCCCTGTCCCGACTCCCCCCCTGGAGGTCCGATCGGTCCGTGCGATCTCTCCAGATGAAATTCAGCGCGCTCGTCGTCGGGCTCCTTCTCTTGGCCTGCATCGGGCTCGCGTTGATCTCCACCAAGCACGAGCGCACCGCCCTCGAGGACGAGATCGCCGAACGAGGCCAAGCCCTCGTGGCAAACCTGGCGGGTAATGCCAAGGAGCCGCTCCTCGCGGGAGACGACCTCACCCTCGACGGCCTGGTGAAGGAGGTGGGGCACGGCGAAGGCGTGGTCGGCGTCCGGCTGCTCGATCGCGAGGGCCAAGTCGCGGCGTCCCTCGACCCGGACGAGCGCGGGCAAAAGCGCCCGCGGCTCTCGATCGCGGCCTCCTCGCAGCCTCGTCTGCCGACCGTGGTTCGCGCCAGAAAGCTCCTCCTAGTTGCGACCCCCGTCGCCTTCCGGGACGTCTTGATTGGGGAGGCACAGGTCGAGCTCGACCTCGGGATCCTCGTCGATCCCGTCGTGCGGGAGAGCCGCAAGCAACTCGCCGCCGTGGCATCCGGCGTGATCGTGATCGGGGTTGGCTCGGGCCTTGTGTTCGTGGCCTTCCTTGCCGGGCCGCTCCGCCGCCTGCGCGCCGGCGTCGAGCGGCTCACCAAGGGAGACTTGACGGCCCGCGTCCCGCCGACGTCGCGGGACGAGGTGGGCGAGCTCACCCGTGCATTCAACGAGATGGGAGAATCACTCCAGCAAAAGGAGCGGATCCAGAGCGCGTTCGGCCGCTATGTGAGCGACTACGTCCTGAACCAGCTGCTTCAGACACCCGACGGCGACGAGCTCTCGGGGGCCGAGCGCGAAGTCACCATCCTTTTCGCCGACATCCGGCGCTTCACACGCCTTTCCGAGGGCATGAAGGCGCGTGACGTCGTAGGTCTTTTGAACGATGTCTTCCAGCTGCTCTCCGATCGCATCCTCGCGCGCGGGGGTACGATCGACAAGTTCATCGGCGACTCCGTGATGGCCTACTTCGGTGCGCCCGCGGCGCAGCCCGACCACGCGCTGCGCGCCGTCGCTGCGGCGGAGGACATTGTGCGCGCGGTGGCCGAGCGCAACCTTCACCTTCCCGGCAAGGGCCCGGAGGGAGAGGCTGGAGTCATGGTCGATGTCGGGATCGGCATCCATTCGGGTCTTGTCGTCGTCGGCAATATCGGCTCGGACCGGCGCACGGACTTCACCGCGATCGGCGATGCCGTGAACGTCGCTCACCGCCTCGAGAAGCTCGCCCGGCCAAGGGAAATCCTGGTGTCAGAGGCCGTCCAGCGCCGCGTGCGGGGCGCGTTTCGACTTCGCTTCGAAGGCGAGCGCCAGCTCTCCGGCCGCGTCGAGCCCGTGCATGTCTACGCTGTCGAACTCGACGGCCCCCCGGAGGAAGCGGCCCCGTTGTGAGACGGCTCGCGGCCCTCTTCGTTGCCCTCGTGCTTGCCTCCTGCACGACGCCCCTTGAGCGCGGCGAGCAGCTCTACCGCGAGGGCGACCGCCTCGGTGCGCTCGAGGTGTGGCGCCAGGTTCCGCCCGACAGCTTGCAGCACGAAGCCGCGCGCAAACGCATCGCCGAGGTGGAGGACGAGTTCCATCAGCTGGTGGTGCGCTATAAGCAGCGTGCGCGCTATTTCGAACGCAAGGAGCGCCTCGCAGAGTCCATCCTGAACTACCGACTCGCCGCGAAGCTCGAACCCGATGACCGGGAAACCATGGCCCACGTGCAAGACCTTTCTCGGGTCCTCGCCGCGCGCAAGGTCGCCGTCCATCAGGCCTACAAGGACGCGTTCGCCCGCGGAGACCTGCCGGAGGCGCGCTCGCAGCTCATCATTCTGCGGCAGCTCGACCCGTTCGACCCGGATCTCGAAACCGACCAGGTAGAGCTCGAGGCTGCGCTGCGAGGAGAGGTGGACCAGCGACTCGCGCGCGGACGGCAAGACTTCAACGCGGGACGCTACGCCAGCGCCGAGCGCGAGTTTCACAGCGTTCTTGACCTCGAGCCGGGAAACGAAAGCGCGCAGGGCTACCTCTCCTACATCGCCTCTGGCCGCGAAGAGGGATCCGGGTCGGCGGGCAAGGGCGCTTCGAGCGGCACGATCGCTCACGCAAACGCCACCGAGGCGCAGATCCGAGCGGAGGGCTTCTACCAGAACGCGCTCGCAGACGAGCAGAAAGGGGATGGCTTTGCCGCCATCCAGCAGGACCTGCAGGCGCTCGAGGCCGACCCGCATCATGCCGCAGCGCGCAAGCATCTTGGGGCAGTGCGCCAGCGGCTTGCGCCCGAGGTGGATGGCCTCATCGAATCGGGTCGAACGGCCTTCCGCGAAGAGGACCTGCAGGCGGCCCTCGACCAGTGGCGGCGGGCTCTTCTCGTCGATCCGGACAACGAGCGCGCCCTCGCGTATGTCGCTCGCACCGAGAAGCTGCTCGAGAACCTGGAGCAGCTCCGCGCCGAGCCCGACGGCAGCAGGAGTCACCGATGAGGCGTGCCGCAGCACTCCTTCTGCTGGCCGCGCTCGCAGGCTGCTCGACTTCCGTCGATCTCGAACACGCACGGGAAGCGGTCCTTGGAAAGTCGCGGCAACCGATCCCGATCCTCTACGAGACGCCGGCGGCGAATCTGCCTCCACCGACAGGCCTGCGCGCACAGTCGAAGCAGCTGCGCCAGATCCCGCTGTCCTGGGATCCGATCGGAACGGCTGCAGCGTCGGGTTACGTCCTCGAGCGATCGCTGAGCCCGAACGGACCCTTCGAACGCATGGCAGTCATCACCGACCGCTTCGAGACGAGCTACACCGACACGGGGTTCGATCTGGCGCGCAAGAAGACGATGGCACCGGGCCTCGGGGACGGTGCCTCGTACTACTACCGCCTGCGCGCCTACGACGCGTCGGGACACATCTCGGCGTCAGCGTCGGCGGTGGCGAACGCCACCACGGCCGCGGTGCCCTCCGCGCCCGATGCGCTCCACGCCTACAGTCAGCTCCCGCGCAAGATCGCCCTCGCCTGGCAGCCCGTCGACGATTCGACGGTGGCGGGTTACGTCGTGCTGAGGAGCCCCTCGGCGACAGGCACATTCGAGAAGATCGCTCGCCTTGATGGCCGGTTTGCCACAACGTACATCGATCCCTCGCTGGGAGACCTGCGGGTCTTCTACTACCGCGTGGCTACCGTCAACGCGGCGGGTGGCCAGGGGCCGGCCACGGAACCCGTGCGCGCCATGACCAAGGCGGACCCGCTGGCGCCGGCGGGGCTTGAGGTCGCAGGCCAGAGCCTGGGACGGAACGT
>DATFYN010000572.1:0-5152 GCA_035315025.1 Myxococcota bacterium | reverse complement strand
TCCACGTCACTGCGCCACCTCGGGCCGAGGGCCTTCGTTTCAGGGAGGTGAGTCTATGACCCGCTCGCTCGGCTTCGCCCCGCTCCGCCGGTGCCAATGATGCCGAGGCCCGAGAACACGTCCGGGTAAGTTTCAGGTTAGAGTAGGGGTTGCATGGAGCGCCCCCCGATCCCCCACACGGCTGGCGCGGGCGACCCGGATCGCCTGGTCGAGATCGCCTCCTTCCCCTACCCCCTCGAGGCTCACCTCGCTGCTGCGCGCCTGCGGACCGAGGGTGTCCTTGTCTCCCTCTCCGGCGAGCACGCCGCGGGTCTCCTTTCCGGCGTCGACTGCGTAAGGCTATGGGTCCGCGAGGTCGACCGGGCGCGCGCCGTGGAATCCCTTGCCCCCCTCGGCCCGCAGGCCCGCGCCCCCCACCGCTCTGCCTACTTTGTGACGGGCGACCTCGATGCAGCGCGCTGCCCGCGCTGTGGGAGCCTGGCGCTCGAGGCGGAACGCATTCACGGGGCTTTCTTCGTATTCCTTTGGCTGCTGTTTTGGGGGGTGCGCCACGTTTTGCGGCCGCACCTGCGCTGTAGGTTGTGCAAGGTGCGCTGGAAGCCCGCCCTCGGGGATCAAAGCCCGTCGAAGACGTCCATTCCCCCGAGCTTATCCGGGGACTAGTTCGTTTGCGGTGTTCGCGGGTGCACGTACTTGCAAGGCACCCACTTCGTCTCGACGATGAGGGCAGTGTCCCGAGCGGCAATCTTGCATTTGGTCTGATCCGCTGAGACCTCCGTCAGGACGGCTTCTCCACTCCACCAGTTTCCCGTCCTGTGATCGGCGTAGACGAGCGTGCCCTCACTCGGGAGGATGAGGCAGCCGCCGACCCCGCAGGCGGAAGCCAGCAGGAGCGCAAGCAGGACACGTTTTGCGCGGTCGCGCACGGGTTACGCCGCCTGCTCGAGGACGCGCACCATTTCCGCGCGCCCCGGGCCGAGCGGCTCCGCGGGCGCACGCTGGTCACGTTCGCGCCAGGCCGCGAGCACCCGCCTCATGACGTCGCCGTTTGTGAGGAGCGAGTCCGGGGTTTCGAGCAGATTGAAGTTGCGCAGAAAGGCGCGCAGCACCACCGCATCCGTACGGAGCGCGGGCAGGAGGCCGTCTCGCAGAACCGAGCGTATGAACTTCATGGGGTCCACCACCCGCGCGTCGGAGGCTGCGTGCGTGGCGAAAGGATCCTCGCCGCGCCGCTGCTGGGCGGCAACCTCGCAAGCATCGCGGTCCTGTGTGACAGCGGAGCGATACCACGGCTCGATCTCTCGCCGGGTCCCTCGCTCAAGCTCGAACGCGAGCGCTTCGGCGTCGTCGCCGTGTTCTCGAAACGCATCCGCGAGCAGGTACGCATGCACGAAGGCCAAGGAGCAGCCGCGACCGTAGAGAGGATTGGTATGTATCGCCGCGTCGCCGATGGCATGGACCCCGAGGGCTACCGGCATGCCGTCGCGCATGAATACGCGCCTGCGGTTCCTGAGACCAGCCATCCCATAGACGCCCGTCACGGGCTCCGAACGGTCGGGCTCGAGCCAGGTCCGAATCGCTGGGATGGCGTTGGCTGCGGCCTCAAACGGGCCCGGACGCAGTACGCGGCGCATCGGGGTGTCTTTGGGAGACGCGGCAAGCGTGACCGAGAAGATCCGCGAGTCCCCGTTGAAGACGGCGAACTTCATGTAGCCGAGATCGGCTCCGATCGGTCCGTCGCGCGGCGGTTCCTCCGCCCGAGGCCGCAGTCGGTAGAAGCGAGAGGAATAGAAGATCCCGCAGTCCTCGGACTCCTCCTGAATCGGTGGTGCACCGATCTGTCCGAGCCACTTGGAGAGGGCCGATCGTCGACCGCTTGCGTCTACCACGAGATCGGCCCGCAGCGTCTCGGCAGGAGCCCCCGCCCGGCGCACGCGCACCCCGGTCACCCGCGTCGGTGACCCCGGCCGCGACGCGTGGGCCTGAAGGCCAAGCACCTCCGAACCGTCATGCCAGACGACGCCGGGCGTTTCCGCCACGATCCCGTGCAGTACCCACTCGAGCGTGAGACGGCGGCACCCGAGGAGCACGAGATCCTCATCCCCGGGCTTCGCAGAGCGGTCGTCGATGGTTGGGGGAAGCATCTCCGTAATGCGCAGATCATAGGCACCGTTGCTCATGAGAGCGTCGAGCACATCGGGAGCGCGGTCCCGCAAAAGGTTCCGGAATCTTGCGAGGAACGCGTGAGAGTGTCGGACCTGGGGTGCCCCGCGGCGATCCCAGCGCTCGAAGGCCTGGACGGCGGACTCCGGGAGCGGCGTCGAATCCTTCTCGAGCACCGTCACACGATGGCCGCCGCGGGAGAGGGCAAGGGCTGCCCCAAGGCCCGCAATGCCGCCACCGATCACGATCACCTCTGCCACTCCGCAACCTCCGGTCGGCGAGCGACCATCGACGGCCCTATGGTAGCGGCCGGCCGTCCTGAGTTCCTCAGGTCGCCCGATTTCGGATGCCAAAAAAGCGCCTTCCCCGGGGCTGGCACGAGCGTGCACAGGCTCCGCCGCGCGGGAGAACGGAAGACCCCAACGCTGCGCTTCGCTCGCGCGATCCCGGGATGGGTCAGAGCAGGTGCATTTGCGCGTGCATCGCCTGCCATCTTGCGTGTGGTCTGCCCTGCCAGGGCAGCGCTCGCGCGGACGGCGTATACGGCCTCCCGCAGGGTAGAATCAAGCAAGGTAGGCCGGCTCGCGAGGGGCCGTTCGCGGTGGAGTGCATGCGATGGCGCGGTCCCAAGGCCGATTCGACGGAAAAGTCGCGTTCGTGACAGGCGGGGGCACCGGAATCGGCTTCGCTTGCGCGCAGGCGATCATCGACGATGGTGGAAGTGTGATGCTGGCGGGCCGTCGCGAGAGCGCGTTACGCGCTGCGGCGCAGAAGCTTGGCTCCCGCGCCGCCTGGGTGGTCTGTGACGTCGCATCGGACGCAGCGATCGAAAGCGGCATCGCCACCGCAGTCGAGCAGTTCGGGCCGCTGCGTCTCGCCGTAAACTCTGCGGGCGCCGGTTCGGTGGGGAGCGTGCTCAATGGAATGTCCGAGGACTTCGCCAAGACCATTGATACCAATCTCGTGGGTACCTTCCGCAGCATGCGCTGCGAAGCCCGCGCGATGAAGGCCGCGGGCGGCGGTAGCATCGTCAATGTGAGCTCGATCGCCGGCGTGCTGACGCACCGCTGGATGAGTGCGTATTGCGCATCCAAGGCGGGCCTCAACATGCTGACCCGTTGCGCAGCCGACGACCTCGGTGAACATGGCATCCGCGTCAACGCGGTGATGCCGAGCTTTGTGCCAACGGAGATCTGGTCGGTCATGGTCTCCAGCCCAGAGATTCACGCGGAATACCTACGGCGCATCCCACTTGGGCGGCTCGGCACGGTCGAAGATGTGGCTGCACTCACCGCCTTCTTGCTCTCCGAAGAGTCGGGCTGGATCACAGGCCAATGCGTGGGCGTCGACGGCGGCCATACTGTCCGGCAGGGTCCCGACATGGTTCCCATCTACCGCCAGTTCCTGCCCGAGGAGCGTTAGACGAACGAGCGGAGGAGGACGATCCATGGATGTGGCGGTGCTGAAAAACGAAGTCTGCTCGACGATCGACGCGCTTCGCTCCGATCTGATTCGAATTTCACGCGCGATCCACGCGCGACCCGAGTTGGCATTCGAGGAACGTGAGGCAGCGGCACTCTTGTGTGGCATGCTTGAGGGAGCGGGCCTTCCAGTGGAGCGGGGTGCCTATGGACTGGAAACCGCATTCGAGAGCGAATTTGGACAGGATACCGCTCGAGGGGCGTGTGTGGCGCTACTCGCCGAATACGACGCGCTCCCGGGGATCGGCCACGCATGCGGGCACAACCTGATCGCGACCGCCGCTCTGGGCGCTGGACTCGCGCTGGCGGCTCTAGGCTCACGGCTCCCTGGCCACGTGCGGTTGCTCGGAACGCCGGCCGAAGAGCGTGGGGGCGGCAAGGAGCTGATGGCGCAGCAGGGCGCCTTCGACGGCGTCGACGCCGCCCTGATGGTGCATCCCGCGGGCGTTGACCTCGCCACCATGCCGTGCATCGCGGTGGCTGACCTTACCGTGCGCTATCGCGGCATCGCGGCGCACGCCTCCGCCATGCCAGACCGGGGGGTCAACGCGCTCGATGCTCTGGTCCTCGCCTATCAGTCGATCGCCGCGTTGCGCCAACACATCCGCCCGACCGAGCGTATCCACGGCATCATCACCAAGGGAGGCTCCGCGCCCAACATCGTCCCCGAGGAGGCAGAGGGCCGCTTCTACGTACGCGCGCGCAACGCAGAGGAGCTCCTCCCGTTGAAGCGCCGCGTGGAGGGCTGTTTCCAAGCCGGGGCCAGCGCGACGGGCGCGAAGCTGGAGCTCACCTGGCAGGCGCCTGATTATCTGGAGCTGCGCACCAACTGGCCCCTCGCCGAGGCCTATCAATCCAACGCAGAGTCGCTCGGCCGCCGCTTTTTCCCATTTGACAAGCTCCCGCCCGGCGTGCAGGGCAGCACGGATATGGGAAACGTGAGCCAACGCGTCCCTTCCATCCATCCCATGATTGCCGCCGCCCCTCCGCATTGCACGATCCACAATGCCGAGTTCGCGACGTGGGCCGCCTCGGAGATGGGCGACGCTGCGGCGCTCGACGGCGCCAAAGCCCTCGCCATGACTGCGCTCGATTTTCTGTGCGACGAGGCTCTGCGCACGCGAGTCCGAGAGGCCTTCGACCGGGAGAGTGCCTAGGGGCCGCTCCACTCACGCCGCATCCGCAGCCACGGCGTCACAGATCTGCTGCACGTCACCATCTGCGATCTCTCGCTTTCGATCCGCCAGCTCTTGGAACCGGATGAAGGCGCGCTCGAGCGCCGCACCGCTCAGCACGAAGCCGAGTTTCAGAGCGCGCGCCGCGAAGCCTGCGCGTCCCGAGAGCTTTCCGAGCACGATCTCGGTTCCGACGGGGTGCCCAATTTCGGCCGGGTCGATCACCTCGTAGGTCTCGCGCTGCTTCAGTACACCGTCCTGATGGACACCCGAGGCGTGGCGGAACGCATTTTTCCCAACAATCGCCTTGTTCGATGCGATGCGCAGACCGCT
>DATFYN010000571.1:0-7358 GCA_035315025.1 Myxococcota bacterium | reverse complement strand
CACGGTGGCCGATCCGATGGCGCGCGGAGCCATGATTCTTACGATATCCGTCCCAGGGGATGCCGGCCAGGAGACCGCCCGGAAAGGTCATCGGCGCACAGCCCGAGGACCTAAAGCTCTACCGCGCGAAGCGCTCCGCGCAGCGCACGCCCGAGCCCTTTGGCGGGGGGCTCGCCACACAGGCCGGGTCACGCCTCTTCGTGGTCCAAAAGCACGCCGCGCGCCGCATGCACTGGGATCTGCGGCTCGAACTCGCGGGGGTCCTCAAATCTTGGGCAGTCCCTAAGGGACCCTCCCGCGATCCCGCGGAGAAGCGTCTCGCGATCGAGGTGGAGGACCATCCCCTCGAGTACGCGGACTTCGAGGGTGCGATCCCGGAGGGCAACTACGGTGCTGGCCGCGTGATCGTGTGGGACATTGGGCGCTGGGAGCCGGTAGACGACCCTGAGGAGGGGCTACGCAAAGGCAAGCTCTTGTTCGACCTCCACGGCTACAAGCTCCGCGGCCGCTGGACGCTGGTGCGGACCAAGCGCAAGGGTGGGACGCCTCAGAAAGAGTGGCTCCTCATGAAGAAGCCCGACTCCTGGTCGGCCGCCAACGGCGGCCCTGGATTTTCCCAGGAGTCGGTTCTTTCAGGCCTGACCCTCGACGAACTCGATGAAGGCGGCGGGCGTGCCGCAGCACTCCGCGCGGAGCTTGAGCACTCGGGAGCGCCGCACCGACGTGTCCACACCCGCGACATTGGTCTCATGCTTGCTGATACCGCGGAGCGTCCGTTTTCGGGCCGCGGCTGGCTGTTCGAGCTCAAATACGACGGTTATCGGCTCCTCGCAGAGCGCGACGGAGATCGCGTCGAGCTCCGGTTCCGCGGAGGCCACGATGCAACTGCCACCTTTCCTGAGCTCCGACGCGCTCTGCTCGCGCTGCCCATGGATACCTTCGTGCTCGATGGCGAAGTGGTGGTACTGGACGAGCAGGGCCGACCTCGCTTTCAGCTTCTCCAGGAGCGGGTGCAGTTGCGGCGTCCGATGGAGATCGAGCGCGGGCGTGTCGCCCTTCCTGCAACGCTCTTCGTCTTTGATCTGCTCGCCTGTGGGGGCTTTGACCTGCGCCCCCTACCCCTTCTTAAGCGCAAGGACCTGCTCCGGCGCCTTCTTCCGGCCTCGGGTCCGCTCCGCTTCGCCGACCATGTGGAGGAGCACGGCGAGGATCTCTTCCGGGCGGCCCGCGATCTTGGGCTCGAAGGACTGGTCGCTAAGGCGACGGAAGCCCCCTATAGGGCCGGCCGATCGAAAAACTGGCTGAAGCTTCGGGTCGAGCGAACCGGGGACTTCGCGGTAGTCGGCTTTACCGAGCCGCGCGGCTCGCGCACCGGCCTTGGTGCCCTGCATCTGGCGCTACGCGAAGGGAACGACTGGGTTTACACAGGCCGCGTGGGAACCGGCATGAGCGACCGCCAGTTACGTCAACTCCAATCACGGCTCGTGCCCACAGTACGGGGCACCCCCCCATTTACCGGACCCGCGCCAAAAGGGAAGGAACACGTGTGGGTGGAGCCCGCACTCGTGTGCGAAGTCCGCTTCAAAGAGTGGACGCGCGATGGGCTTCTGCGACAGCCTGCCTTCTTGCGCTTGCGTGAAGACAAGACGCCGATCGAATGCGTGCGGGACGTGCGGCGACCGCCAGAGGCGCCGCAACCGCCCGAAGAGAATGTGGTGCCGCAACGTACAGTTAAGTTCACGAACCTCGACAAGGTCTTCTGGCCCGAGGATGGCTATACGAAAGGGGACTTGATCGAGTTTTACCGCTCCGTCTCGCCGTGGATCCTCCCCTACCTGCGCGAGCGGCCCCTCGTCATGACACGCTACCCGGACGGGATCGGCGGAAAGTCCTTCTTTCAGAAGGATGCACCGGGCTTCGCGCCACCATGGCTCCGCACCGAACGCATCTGGAGCGACCATGCAGGGCGTGAGATCGACTATTTCGTATGCGACGATGAGGCGTCACTTTTGTACATCGCGAATCTCGGGACCATTCCCCTCCATATCTGGGCCAGTCGGGTTCCTTCTCTCGCGCGACCGGACTGGTGCATCCTCGATCTCGACCCGAAGGGAGCGCCGTTCGCACACGTCGTCGAGCTCGCGCTGGCGATCCGCGAGCTGTGCGAGGAACTCGATCTCCCTACAGGTATCAAGACAAGCGGCGCCAGTGGACTGCACATCCTAATTCCGCTCGGCGGGCAGTGCACCTTTGAGCAGTCACGCGGCTTGGCGGAGCTTCTCGCCCGGGTGGTCGAGGCGGAGCATGGCGAAATCGCAACGACAACGCGCAGCCTGCCTGCACGCCACGGGCATGTGTATCTCGATTTTCTTCAGAATGGCCATGGCCGTCTCCTCGTCGCACCGCTTAGCGTGCGGCCTCTCGCCGGAGCTCCGGTGTCCACGCCCCTTCACTGGCGAGAAGTGGGGCGCCGGCTCAACCCCGAGAAGTTCACGATCCGCACCGTGCCGAAACGGCTTCGGCGGCTTGAGAACGACCCGCTGCGCGCCGTATTGGAGCTGCGCCCGGATCTGCAAGCGGTACTCGCGCGCTTATTGGAACGCGTAAGACGCGCGGCACCGGCAGGGCAGACTGCTTCGCGAGCTCGCGCTCGGCCGGCCGTGACAACGCGCAAGAGTGCCGCACGCCGTCCCAGACGATGAGGCCGCGAACGACCCCATCCCTGCGTCTCCTTCTGGCTGGAACGAGAGCTCTTTTGCGGCCCTAGGATTGGATCTCTGGCAAAGGACGGCAGGCCAGGATCGCGCGACGCACTCCAGTGGGAGCGAACTCGGCGAAACAGCCCCAGCTGGACGTGGACTCGCATTGTCGCAAGACGCCCCTCTCTCGCCTCCCGTGCAGTGCCGGCTGACTCGGGAGGAACGATTGGGCTCTCTCGGCGAGCCGGGACGGGCCGCCGCTCTGCGCAGCATCCCCGTCCCGGCTCCACACAGCGTGCACAGGCGCTCAGCTCACGGGCGATCGTTCTTCTGCCGGTCAGTATCGTGGTCCTCCGATGCTGCCGCGGGCGTAATCTTGCCAAACAGCCCGTCTTTCTCGTCATTCGGACCCGCCGTGAAGTAGAGCACGTCGGGGCTCGATACCGCGCCGCCCCCGAAGCTCAATGTCCACAGTTTGTCGATCACAATCGCTTTGCCATTGGCCCCTTCTAGCTGATCGAGAAAGTGCCCATGCGAATCGTAGACATTGATCCTGCCGTCGCCAAAATTTCCGATCAGCACGTCGCCGCTAAACTGGCCGAAGCCGTAAGACGAACGCGTGACTCCCCAGGGCGAATTGAGTAACCCGCGGGTGGCAAAGCGGCGCAGCAGATGTCCATCTGTGTCGAAGACATCCACGAAGCCGCTGCCGGCGCCCTCGACATCGTCGTGCTTCGTGCCGTCCTGCTTCGCATAGGTGACGAAGAGGTCGCCATCGATATTGCGGATACCGAACGGGGCAAATCCGGCCGGGAGGCTCGGATCGGTAAAAGAGCCGTCGAGCTTGGTCCGCTTGAAGTTCTGATCGTATGTCTCGACAGTTCCCGCTCGGAAGTTGGTCGCGAAGATGAAGTTACCCTTCGCGTTGGTACCGAAGGCGAGACCTTTGTAGACCGCGCCCTCGGCAGCGTTGGGTACAGCCGAATTGTCGACCAGGAGGACCGCGTGGGTGTTATCGGAGAGGGCGAAGGCCCAGGCAGAGATCCTCCCATCCTCAGTATCGAAGATGAAGTTGCTCGCGAGCTTCGTCCCCGTCGTCGGATCGGTGACGGTAAAGCCGTTCGTCGGATTCCAGACGATCCCCGTCGGTGCCGCCTGGAAGCCTGGGCCGGAGCCGTTCGGGCCCGGAATCACCACTGCAAACGGCGCCTTCGTACCGGGAAAATCCACAATGGTGCCGTTACCGAGATAGAGGGTGGAGAGCCCTGCGTTGTTGTCGTTCACCCAGAACGGCCCGCCGGGCGCGAAAGCCAAGCCCCACGCATTCTGCAGGTTCGGGTCGGAGATCTGGGCCTGGCCAGGAAGATTCGAAACAAGATTCGTCTGAATGTACACGGAACGCGCGTCATCATCGGCTCGAGTGGACATGGCGCTGGCCACAATCCCCGAGACGAAGACGCCAATGACGAGATACCGCCCGAACGGGGTGCGGCTGAGATGTGTCATGAGCTGATTAGCCTCTGCTCCTGGGCGTCTTGCCCGCTTGCGTGTAGGTTTGCCTCGAAGGCCACCAAGGCGCACTCGTAGTCGGGGCTACCCCAGGGAGCCCGACGAGGAATGCCGGCTCGGAAGGCCTTTCCGTGATAGAGGAACTCCGCTCGGGGTGCCTCTCTCCCCGGATCTCTCTAGCGGATACGTCGCAACCTTGAGTGTGGGCACGCACAGAGTTCGCTCTTGCGACGGTATCCGCCCGGGCGATGAAGGCCGCCGCGAGATATGACGAAATTCATCGGCGTCGCGCCATCCTTCCCTGGTGGTGGGATCGCTGAAGGGGCGATCGTCACTCGAATGTCAAAATCGTGGGCGAACTTGATGAAGGGATGGGCCGTCGGCGGTTTTGCGCCCGCAGCGGTTGCCCTGACTGGACGCGATCGCTCCACACGCTGGTGCGGACTCGAAGGTCAAGAAAGTCGATGAGATTACCTGTGCGGATTTCCTTGGCTGCTTTCAGGAGGAAGCCGAAGCACGCGCGCAGACGCTCAGCGCTGAGACCGCGTTCCCGTAGGGCGCGAGCGCCCACTTTCGCGAGCGAGAAGAACATAGCCCGGAAGATTCGCCGCCCGTAGCGCTCCGCGCGCGATAGCAGGAAGGTGCGGCTCGGCGGCCCTGAACCCAACGATGCGGGGGTTGTACAACCGCGAGCGTCGACCCATTTGTACAAGCCCACATTCGCTCGCGGCGACAATGTTACGCGCCCACTCCACATCTCGGCCGTAGGTCATGGGGATCACGAACCCCATGCGGCTGGAGAATGCAACGACGGGAGTGTGGTAGTGCCTTCCGCTCTTGCGTCCGACGTGATGGATGACCGCCAGCGGTGGGACGAGCCACGCAAAGGTACCCATTACGGGATTGGTGAGGACTCGGTTTACGCGCCGCATGAAGCGCGGGAGGCGCATGGGTAGGATGCTAGTTCGGGGCGGCGGCAACATCAACGGGCCTGTTCCCAGAGATTCTCTGGCCGTCGTGCGGCCGGGAGGCGGAGCAGCTGTGGGCAGGATGGCGGACCGCGGCGCAGTGGAAATGGGGCGACGCCCAGAACGTGATGGACCAGTGGGCGAGCATGGCGGCGAACCGTCTCGCAAACCTGCGCTCCGGGAAGGTCGCGAACTGATCTCCGCGGAGCCGCAACCCCACGATCGGGGTGATCCCGCCCGCGGCTGCTAACTAAGTACCCTGTTCCATAGATACGATGACGTATATTTCTGGCGGAGAGCCGCGGACTGGCGCATGCTGGGGCCGACCCCCATCCTCCGATGGAGGGATCGCGCCGAGGAAGAGTCCGTTCTCGATCCGTCTCCGCACTGCGGAGCGAGACGCGCTGGAAACCATGGCGCGGAAATATACGTCACCGTATCGAGACGTTCTGCGCGCCCGGATCGTGCTCTACGCCGCCCAAGGACTGAGCAACGACCAAATCGCCGCCCGCCTGGATACCCCGCGGCAGATCGTGAGCAAATGGCGCAAGCGCTTCTTCGAACAGCGCTTAGCCGGCCTCGAAGAGCGTCCGCGCCAAGGCCGCCCAGGCCGATTTCCCCCCCCGCGTCGTGGTCGCGATCAAGGCTCTGGCCTGTGAGCTTCCCGACCTGCATGGCCTCCCGCTCTCCCGCCTGAGCGTGCCCGAGATTTGCCGCGAGGCGATGCAGCGACGGCTTGGTCGCCATACATCCTCTCGGCGGACGAGAAGACAAGCATTCAGGCGCGTCGGCGGGTGCATGCGACCTCACCGCCCGCTCCCGGTCGGCCGATGCGAGTCGAACACGAATACGAGCGAAGGGGCGCTTGGGCCTATCGGGCGCCCTGGGATGTGCGACGCGCCAAGATCCACGGCCGCGAGACCGCCAGGCCGCGTGAGCGGGCCAAAATACGTCATCGAACTTCCGGGCTGGAGTACTAAGACGTAGACCGCGCTTCGTGGACTCGCGCGGCTGCGTTGCCCGTGAGATCTCGGCAAGCGGATTCCGTGTTCCCGCGCGCTCGCTGCTGTTGCGTCGGCCTAACCTGTCACTGTAGCGGCGAAGCGCGCGCGTGGGCGTTATTGGAAACGTTGGAATCGGTCTCTATGCGGCGCGACGCCTGTCAGTCGTCGAGGCGGAAACGCACCATGAACGTAACGCGGGCGGGAACGGGAGCGCCCGCTCGGCGCGCGGGCTCGAAGCGCACGCGTTCCACCGCTTCACGGGCCTCGCGATCAAACTCTTCTCCCCCGCTTTCCACAAGCTCAACGCTCGACACCGCGCCGTCGGCCTCCACCGTCACGGCGAGTTTTACGTCGGACTCGCGCGCCAAAAGGCGCGCGTGCTCGGGATAGCGAGGCCGTACACGGATCAGGGGCCTTGCCGGGAGGTCGACCTCGCCTTCGCCGAAGACGCGGCGGGCCACCCCAGTCTCTCTCGCAACGGGGCTGGTGGTCACCAGCGCTGCGGCACCCGGCGCCCCGCCCCCATCGATCTCCGGGGCGGGTTCGTCTGTGACTTTGCGGGATGCCGCCGGTGCAGGCATGGACATGGTCGTCGCGGGTCGGCGCACTGCGCCGCGCGACGGCGGAGCGGTAAACGGATGCGTACTCGGGCCGATCGCGGCGGTCGCGCGCACGCCGTCTTCGGCGATGGCGACGAGCTCGACGGGAATGGGCCGCGCGGCTGGCGCCGGGAGGGGCGCACTGCTGAGTATCCAAATCAAGCCGAGCCCATGCACGACGAGCGATGTCGCGGCGGCCCCGACGAGGATCCAACTGCCTCTCGAGCGCGCGGACTGCAGGGACAGGATGAATGGCAACGTCACAGCCGTTTCGAGGGGCATGGAAGGGAGTGGCGATCGCCACGCGGCCGTCACCGGGGAAATCCGGCGTGAGATGACCATCGGCCCCTCCTTCAAGAGGCTGGCCATTCTCCCGCCTCCTTGCTCCATCGTAGACAAACTCGCGCCGGGACCCGCAGTGTACGAAGAAAATCCGGATGTGCTTATCCATGTACCTCAGCCTGTGACCGCATCCGACACGCGTGAGTGCGACGCTGTTCTCCGAATTCTCGAGGGAGGACAGACTCATGCAGGTCCCGAAGACGCTGCACGACTTCTACGAACAGTTCCCGGATGAAG